>DAIPYU010000036.1:31649-35891 GCA_036782635.1 Nodosilinea sp. CTOTU7353 | reverse complement strand
ATGTGGGGATAGGTCAGGCTTAACATAGGGCTTTTGCTAGAGCTGCTACGGCTGATGCTGTCTTACAGTATAACGAGAGTGTTGAGTTTCCTTCGTTAACCCAACCTACAGGAGAGCTGCGACCGCTCTACACTTTAATTTTTTGATACTAAAAGTTGGGATTGTTGGGTTTCCTTTGTCAACCCAACCTACAAGAGATCTGCGATCGCACTCTTGGGGGAGTTGAGTTCCGCTAGCGCTTCAAGCAACTTATAGCAACTTCAACGTTTCTTAGGTGTGGGATGTTTATCGGAGACCATTTGGTTTTGGAGGGAGATCCGTTTGTTGCGCGATTTCATCTGCCATTTTTCCCACCGATAAATTAGCGATGGTTGCATTCGATAGAGGAAAAAGAAAGAGATAAGAGCAGCAGCAATACAGGTATCGAAAAGCTTGTGATAGAAAGGGTATGATAGCTGAGTAATTTCCCAAACAATCAACCCAAGGGTTGCGAATATAACGATAAGTGGAAAGAGGATACAGTAGGCGAACCAAGCCACATTAAGTAGCAGTGGATACTCTCTTAGATAGACCTTACCCTCACGCTGATATAGATCACCACCACCAACGCTTGGTGAAATGGACTCTTCAAGGGTATGAAGGTAGGGGTACTGACGATTAACTAAAATTGAGATTTGGCAGTATCGTAAGCCAATTGTAAGCGTCAGCACCCAGGTAACGTTGAGAAGTGCTGGCAGGGGTAGTGCTTGGAGATTAAGCTCCCCACCTAATACATTGAGCTTTCCCAATGTCCCTCCTACTGCCGCTGGGTAGCCAATTTCTAAAATTAGAAGAGCAAAAAGTCCAATTAATAATAGAAATAGTTGATCGCGCAAAGCCTCCGCCTCCCGAAGCCTTGCAAAAGTTTCCTTATAGTGATCGTGTAAAATTTCTAGCTGCTTATCAGTAGTCACGTTGTCACCTATGACTCGTTGATTGCTTTAATTATTGCAGCTTCAGTAAAAGACATTGCCCATTTAGCATTGGAATTGTGCAGTGGATCGGGTGTTGGGTTGACGCTTTTAATCTTGACAGCAATCAGACGATTTTGCTCAGCCTTACTCTTCTCTATTTCCCACCAAATCCAATTACGTAGACCGATTTCAATGGCGTCCTCATGCCTAGTATTGGCGTATGCTCCAACAAGAACAAGGGTGTGAGTAGCTTGTCGAATTTTAGTAGTTAACACCGCCTTGACTCGACCAATATCACTGGTGTCAATCTCTCCAGGTGTTAGATCCATAAACTCGACTGAGTTCCTGGGATTGGAAATCCAAGCACTTAGCAGATAGCGGTAGTGTCGATCATTGTGCCAATCAAAGCTGATGCAGATTTTCTTCTTAGGAAATGTATACATATTTAGTGTCCTTATCTTAATTACTCAACCGCATTTGTTCGAAAACTTGATGAATAGCATCAACGTATGGCTGATCCTTACGTTGAGTGCGGAGGGAAAGTTCCTTGAAAGGCAAGAGATTCCTACTCTCAGGATCGTGTTCACATGCCCATGCGACCCAGGCATTATGTACATCCTCTGCAACTACATCCTGCCCTTTCACAAGAAGTAGTACAGCGTAGATGCGGTAAAGGGGTAAGTCTTCGTCGGATGGCACAGCGTCAGGCTCAGCGGTTCGCCGAAGTTCTGAAGCGATCTTGTCAAGATAAGAGTTAGTTATTTGCATCTAGACTGTCCAGAAGAATTGTAGCCCTGCTTGCCGTTATCAGAAGTGTATTCTATCTTGCAAAAAGATACCTTTTCAACTAGAAGACGATTAGCTAGATATTAATTGAAGTATCCCTGAAGAAGTCATGTTAAAAAATATTGATTTACTTCACACAATCAGGATGTCATCTAGATTCTGGTCGGGCTTTCTCACCGAGATAGAGGGTTATGCCGTTTGAAATCTTGAAAGCAACCTTTTACAGAAGTTTGGCCAAATTTTGCTCTGCATAATAGACCTCTTGGAAGGCATCATGCAGATATCCCTAGAAAATTTTCACCGTTAATGTCCCTGCTTCTGTACGGTTGACGGGGAGCTTTTGTACCACTATCCTCATATATTAAGCCGTTCAGCAGAGCGGTGACCACACAGAACTCGAAAATCTTAGCGCTGCCTGAAGGTGTCTCACCACCAACAGACAGCTAACCCCGCAAATCTAACACGCAGATTGCGAGGCTAGGCTCATCGTACCCTAGCCCCTCCAGTTTGCACTTAAACTGCGGGGGGCTAGGGTTTTCGCGTTCTGTCTTCCTCAACCACACATGGAGACAGAACCGATGTTTGAATATCTCGAACCCGATGCCAGCGGCGACCAAGACGACCCAGGGACCGGGTCCCTGCCGCTATCACAGGGGACAGGGGGCAACGACCGAGGGACCCGGTCCCTAAAGCCCCTAAACCCCGAGAAGGTGCGCCACATGCTCTACGGCAGCCTGGCCGCCATCGACCGCACCATCAAAATCCTCCACGCCCTCGGCTACAGCGACCCCAACGACTGGAGCGCCCCCATCCCCGTGCCGCCCACCAGCGGCACCCCTGGCCCCACCTCCCCAGCAGGCGCTTGGATGGCAATCGCCACCAAAACCGTGCTGATTGAGTAAAGCCCTGCCCGCCCCCGACGGCCTACCCATTGCCGTCGGGGGCTGCGAAGTAGTTTGCTGATGGCCGACGGATGGCCTGACCAAACGGCCCCACCCACCCAGTTTTTTCACAACCTCAGCGCGATCGCACCCTTCAACCCACCACTAAATGTGTCGAGAGTAACAACCAGCTCTGGGCTGCCGGGGTATAAACCGTGGGTAAATTTAGCGGTTTTGCCTTAACACCTCGTTGCATTTCAGCCCCCAAGAGTATTTCAACCCATGGGATACACGCCAAACTACACCGTCATTTTCAGTAACCTGGGCTTTTTTATCCAGGGGGCGATCGCCACGCTGCAACTGGCCATGACCTCCATCCTGCTGGGGCTAGTGCTGGGCATTTTGGGTGCCCTGGGACGCACCTCGGGCAACCGCATTTTGAACGGCATCGCCGTCGCCTATGTAGAATTTTTCCGCAACACGCCGTTTCTGATTCAGCTGTTTTTCTTTTACTTTGGCTTTTCTAGCGTGGGGCTGCGGCTGACGGCCTGGCAGGCGGCGGTGCTGGCCCTGGCGATCAACTTTGGGGCCTACTCCACCGAGATTGTGCGGGCGGGCATTGAGGGCATTGGCAAGGGCCAGGTGGAGGCGGGGATGGCCCTGGGCCTGAAGAAAATGCAGATTTTTCGGCGCATCATTCTGGTGCCCGCCCTGGGAAATATCTATCCCTCCCTGGTGAGTCAGATTGTGATCGCCATTCTGTTTACCAGCGTGGTGTCGCAGATTTCTGCCGAGGAGCTGACCTTTGTGGGCAGCTACCTGCAATCGCGCACCTTCCGCAGCTTTGAGATCTACTTCTTTATCTCGCTGCTCTACCTGGCCATGGTGTGGATTGTGAAGCTGGCGGCCTATCTGGTGCAGCGGCGCTTTTTTGGCTTTATGCGCTACGTGCGCTGAGGGTTTTGTAGGTTTTTTCTCTTACTCATCTTGAGTTCTACTCCTATGCAAGATTTCACCCTCACCACCATTACCTACAGCCTGCTGATGGCCACCCGCTGGACGATTGTGCTGTCGCTGATTGCCTTTGCCGGGGGTGGCGTGGTGGGCTTTTTGCTGATGCTGATGCGAATTTCGCCCATTGCCTGGGTGCGGCTGCCCAGCGTGGTCTACATTGAGTTTTTCCAGGGGACGCCGCTGATCATGCAGCTGTTTCTGGTGTTCTTTGGCATTTCGGTGCTGTTTCAGATCAACCTGTCGGCCTGGGAGGCGGCTACCATCGCTCTGACCACCTATACCAGCGCCTTTCTGGCGGATATTTGGCGCGGCTCCATTGAGGCGATCCCCAAGGGCCAGTGGGAGGCGGGCCGCGCCCTGGGGTTGAGCTACGTCAAACAGATGAAGCGGATCATTCTGCCCCAGGCGGTGAAGATGTCGGTGCCGCCGACGGTGGGGTTTGCGGTGCAGGTGGTGAAGGGCACGTCGCTGGCCTCGGTGATTGGGTTTGTGGAGCTGACGCGATCGGCGGCCTCGATTAGCAATGTCACTTTTCAGCCGTTTTTGGTGTTTTCCATGGCGGCGGTGATCTACTTCTGTCTCTGCTTCCCCCTGTCGCTGCTCAGCAA
>DAIPYU010000036.1:0-31549 GCA_036782635.1 Nodosilinea sp. CTOTU7353 | reverse complement strand
GCCTGGCGACGGCCCTGGGCTGCGATCGCAATTGCCCTCGTCATGGTGGTCGGCGTGGTCGCCTGCGGTGGCGGCGGCTCGATCACCGGCCAGTCGGTGGCGGGGGATGCTACCGCCCAGGCCCCAGCCGAGGGCAGTGCCCCGATGACCGCTGGCGCTACCCTCGACAATATTCTCAGCCGGGGCACGGTGCGGGTGGCGGTGCCCCAAGACTCGTCGCCCTTTGGTTTTGTCGGGGCCGACATGCAGCCCCAGGGCTACGACGTCGATGTGGCAGGCCTTTTGGCTGAAGCCCTAGAGGTGGATCTAGAGCTGGTGCCGGTCACCAGCACCAACCGCATTCCCTACCTGCAAACCGATCGGGTGGACGTGGTGATCTCCAGCCTGGGGGCGACCCCCGAGCGGGCCAAGTCGATCTACTTCTCGCGCCCCTATGCCCCCTTCTTCTCGGGCATCTACGGAGCCGCCGATGTGGCGGTGTCGTCCTACGACGACCTGTCGGGGTATACGGTGGGCGTCACCCAGGGGGCGATCGAAGACCTGGATCTGTCGAGCCGGGGGCCTGAGGGCATGACCATCCAGCGCTACGACGACAACAGCACCACGGTGTCGGCCCTGCTGGCGGGCCAGGTGGACCTGGTCGCCGTGGGCAACACCATCGCTGCCCAGGTGATTCAAGAAAATCCGGGCCGCAACCTGGAGAACAAGTTTGTGATCCGCAACTCACCTTGCTACATCGGTGTGCGGCGCGGTGACCTTGACATGGTTCAGTGGCTGAATGTGTTTGTCACGACCAAGATTCTAGATGGCTCCCTCGACGAACTGTCGGAGCAGTGGTTTGGTGAACCCCTGGAACTGCCTAGCGTGTAGTGAAAAGCCCCCTCCTCGGAGGGGTAGGGGTGGGTTAACTAAGGCCGAGAAGCAATTCACTGCATCCTGGGGCTAATATGCCGTACCAGTTCCGACCCACCCCGCCCTCCGGGCACCCCTCCGAGGAGGGGATGGCCTGATCTGGTCCTCAGTTTCCCTCAGCCTTTCATCCATTCCAAAGCCATGACTTCTCCCTATCTAGACCCGGCCACCGCCGCCGCCCAAGCGGTCGGCGCTGCCTCCGACGCTGTCATCATTGCCGAGGGCGTTGAAAAATGGTACTCCAACAACTTCCACGTGCTCAAGGGCGTTGACCTGACGGTGCGCCGGGGTGAGGTGGTGGTGATCATGGGGCCGTCGGGCTCCGGCAAGTCTACCTTCATTCGCACCTTCAACGCCCTGGAGCCTTACCAGAAGGGCCGCATCGAGATCGACGGCATTGTCCTCACTCCCAAGATGCGCAACGTCGAGGCGATCCGGCGGGAGGTAGGCATGGTGTTTCAGCAGTTCAACCTGTTCCCCCACCTGACGGTGCTCGAAAACGTGATGCTGGCCCCGATGGAGGTGCGGGGCTGGAAAAAGGCCCAGGCTAAGGACAAAGCCGGGGAACTGCTGGAGCGGGTGGGCATTCTCAGCCAGGCCCAAAAATACCCCGGTCAGCTCTCGGGAGGGCAGCAGCAGCGGGTGGCGATCGCCCGCGCCCTGGCCATGCAGCCCAAGGTGATGCTGTTTGACGAACCCACCAGTGCCCTCGACCCCGAGATGGTGCGCGAGGTGCTCGACGTGATGCGCACCCTGGCCGCCGACGGCATGACTATGGTGTGCGTCACCCACGAGGTGGGCTTTGCCCGCGAGGTGGCTGATCGCGCCGTGCTGATGGCCGATGGGCTGATCGTCGAAGAGGGCATGCCCGATCAGTTTTTCAAGAATCCTCAGAGCGATCGCACCCGCCAGTTTCTCTCCCAGATTCTGCATTGACCCGTCTTGCCCTAATACTCTGCCGAGCCTAGCCTGCTAGTACTTGACCAACCTGATTGTGACAGGCTCTAACGGTCTAAAGGTGCAGGGTACAAGGTGTACGGTTCAAGGACTGCCGTGAACCGCACACCTTACACCGTGACCCCCACTAACCTGTCACCTTTGGCTTGGCAGACTACTAGGCCAGATCGGCGTAGCCTATGATGAAAACACGCCGTCTTTTGGGCTAAGACCATGGTCAAAGCCGACCTCTATCGCCACCTCCCCACCAGCGACGAGCTGCCCTGCTCCGACGACACCCCCGTGGATAACGAAGATCAGAATCTGCTGCCCAACTACCTGCTGTTTTTGCTTCAGCTAATTTGGGCCGACCGGCAAGACTGGTACTTCGGCGTTGACATGGGCATCTATCACACCACCGGGGTCAGCCCCCGTGTGCCCGTGGTACCCGACGGGTTCCTCAGTTTGGGGGTGCCCCGGCGACGGGGCAACAAGTCTCGCAAGAGCTATGTGATGTGGGAAGAAGACTTCACGGTGCCCACCATGGTGCTGGAGATGGTCTCCTGGAGCCCCGGCGGTGAGTACGACGATAAATTTGCCATTTACCAGCAGCTCGGAGCGCGTTACTACATCATCTATAACCCGGAGTACTGGAAGCGGGACCGGCACCAGCCCTTTGAGGTGTACAAACTGGTTGATGGGCAGTACCAGCTGCAAATCGGCGAACCCTACTGGATGCCAGAGGCCGGGATTGCGATCGGTCGTAGTCAGGGAATCCTAGGCGGCACGGAGCGCGAAGTGCTCTCCTGGTTTGACGAGCAGGGCCGCCGCTACCCCTCCGCTGAAGAGCAGGCTCAGACCGCCTTGAACCAGGCCCAGCAGGCTCAGGTCGAAGCCCAGCAGGCCCAGGTCGAAGCCCAGCAGGCTCAGGTCGAAGCCCAGCAGGCCCAGGTCGAAGCCCAGCGAGAACGGCAGGCTCGGTTAGATTCCATTCCCCAGCTCCACCAGATGGGGCTGTCGGTAGAGCAAATCGCTACCGCTTTGAGCTTACCGCTGAGCGTAGTTCAAGACAGGTTGAATTAGCTTACCTAGGGCTGTTTAGGCGCGCTAAGGGATTCGCATCAAAATAAGGCACCAGAGAGGGTGAACGCTCTAGACTAGATTCCCGCGCAGGCGGGAATGACGCTAGGACTTTATTCATGGGCTAGTCCCTAAGCGTCCTTACGCTTGTGCAGTCGGGTGAGGGAAATTCTAGCTGACTCGGCCACCTGAAACTGGGAGTCTTTCTCTAAATACCGCAGGGCTGGCTCGGTTTTGGGCGTGGGTAAATAGCCCAGGGCTTCGGCCAGACGCTGGCGCACCAGCCAGTCTTCCGACTGGGCAAACTTGAGAATTTCGTCTACCGCTGCGAGGTCGCCGATCTCGCCAACGGCTGCGATCGCCGCCTGCTGCATCACCGTTTCTTTGCTTTGCAATGCCTGCATCAGCACATCGTGGGCACGGGGGTCTTTGAGGTTGCCCAGCGATACCGCCGCACTAAAGCGCACCAGCCAGTCGGTGTCTTCGTAGAAGGCCCGCACCAGGGTCTCAAAGGCACGGGGGTCTTCCAGGTAGCCCAGCGCCCCCGCCGCATCGGCGCGAATGCCGTAGTCGGGGTCAGACTTGAGCAGGTTGATCAAAATGTCAAAGGTCTCTTCGTCAGGCTTAATGCCCAGAGCAAACACCGCCATCGAGCGAATTTGCAGATTCTTGTCGTCGAGGGCCTGGCGAATCAGCGGTGCCGCCTGGGCCGCAGGCACATTGCGCAGCGAGGCCAGCGCCAGCATCCGGTCTTTAGAGTCTTCGCTTTTGAGCTGGGCGGCAATCTGCTCTAGATCCATGGGAAAGGTGCGGTGTGAACAATCCTTTTAAGTATAGGGAGTTTGGAAGAGTGGGCGAGTGGGTGTGTAGGTGATGTGCGTGTGTGGGATCATCTACACACCTACCTACCTACCTAACCACCTACCTCCTCCTCAGTTGTCCCCAATGCTCTTCACCTCGGCGCGAGGGGATGGAGTTGGTCACTGGCTCTAGGGCAATGACCTTGAAGCAGGGGTCAAACAGCTGGCGCACTTCCGCCGTGGTGGTGCCAAAGGGCGGGCCACCACCACGCTTGTGGGTAAAGAATACGGCCAGCAGTTCACCGTCGGGGCCCAGCAGGTCGGCGGCGAGCCGAGCGTAGGCGGGGCGCAGGGCTGGGTCGATGGCGCAAAAGCAGGTGTGTTCGATGACGTAGCTAAACTGCCCGGCGAACTCTGGCACCAGGTCAAAAATATCCCGTTGCAGCAGTTTTAGGGAGAGATTTTGGGCTTGGGCCTGAGCTTCTAGGGCCGCAATAGCGGAGGGGGCAAAGTCTACGGCGGTGACGGTAAACCCCTGCTGGGCAAAGAAGATGGCGTCGTGGCCGCGCCCAGCACCGAGGGCGATCGCCGGTCCAGCCTGGGGCGCGTCGACAGACTCTAGCAGGGTTTTGAAGGCGGGGGCGGGCTGGCCCAGATCCCAGCGGGGGGTGCCTGACTGGTAGCGCTGTTCCCAGGCAGTAGCGCTCAGGTCAGAATTCTGGCCTGCCTGCTGGAAAAAGGGGGTTTGTGCGGTCACAGGTGGCTCCAGTGTATGCTCGGCGTGGAGTATTTATATTCTCAAAAGGTAGCGCGTATGCGGCGGCGACAGCTATTGGGCGGGCTGGGGGTGGCGACAGCGGGGGTAGCATTAGGCAGAGGTGCCATCCAGGCCCAGACCCAAGAACGTCCTATTCTGCTGCCACCACGGCTGCGGGAGGGGGATGTGGTGGGTATTGTCAGCCCGGCGGGGGCGACCTACGAGCGCGATCGCCTTGACCTCGTGCTCGACGCCGTCACGGCCCTGGGCTTTGTGCCCCAGGTCGCCCCCCATGCCCTGGCCCGCTACGGCTACCTGGCGGGCACCGACGCCGAGCGGGCCGCCGATGTCAATGCCATGTTTGCCGACCCGGCGGTGAAGGCGCTGCTGCCGATCCGGGGCGACTGGGGCAGCGCCCGCATTTTGCCCCACCTCGACTACGACCTGATTCGCGCCAACCCCAAAGTGGTGATTGGTTTTAGCGACATTTCGGCCCTGCTGCTGGGGGTCTATGCCCAGACGGGGCTGGTCACGTTCCACGGCCCCCACGGCATTACTGCCTGGCGGGCAGGGCAGGTGGAGCCGCTGCGCCAAATTCTCATGGAGGGGGCGGCGCTGAGCTACAGCAACCCGCTGCTCGGGGCCGACCAAGATCGCCTCATGCGCGACCAGGGGCGCATTCAAACCATTACGCCGGGGCGAGCGACCGGGCCGCTGCTGGGGGGCAACCTGTCGGTGATTTCGGGCATTGTCGGGTCGCCCTACATGCCCGACACCACCGGGGCGATTTTGTTTTTAGAAGACGTGGGTGAAGTTCCTTACAGCATTGATCGCATGCTCACCCAGCTGAAGCTGGCGGGGGTGCTCGACGGGTTGGCGGGGTTTGTGTTTGGCCAGTGCACCTCCTGCGGCCCCGGCGCGGCCTACGGCTCGCTCACCCTCGAAGACATTCTGCAAGACCACATTCGCCCCCTGGGCATTCCTGCCTACGCGGGGGCTTGGATTGGCCATGTGGAGCCGATTTGGACGCTGCCCATCGGCGGCGTGGTAACGATGGATGCGGCGGCGGGCAGGCTGCAAATGCAGGCCCCTGCTGTGGTTTGAGCGGATATTAGGCGGGGGGCTTGAGCTGCACCAGGTAGGCCGGGACGGTCTCGTCCACCTCGATTTGCCAATGGGCGGGCAGGGTGTCTAGCAACTCTCCACTGGGGTTGATGACGAAGAGAGCTGTCTGGGGCTGGGCTTGCACCATCTGCTGAAGGGTTTCGCCCGACGGCAGCGTCTTCTCCGGCAGCAGCCAAACCACGGTATCGGGGTTGAGGTTGTGGCTGAGGGAAATGGCCTCTCCGAGGGCGTTGCTGCCAGATTCTAAAAGGATGACAGGAGAGGGCATTTGGTTGAGATAGGCGGCGATGGCGTAGTTCGATGAGCTAAAGCCCTTGTTCCACCAGGCGGGGGCGCGGCTGTAGGCCGCGCCCGAGGTGAGCCCCAGGGTGAGGAGTAGGGCTAGCAGGGTGGCCCCAGCCAGTCTCGCAGCCCGCCGAGGGGCGGCAAGACCGTGGGCAACCAGGGGGGCGATCGCCAGCGGCACCAGCACCAGCGACGGGAAAAAGTATCGCGTCGTGCTCGAAATTTGACCCTGGCGCACCAGGTCGACCCCGATCAGCACCAGGGGCGGAATCAGCAGCCCACAGCTAAAGAACACCGCCACCGGGCGCGGGTGCCGACGCCACAGGTGGCCCAGGGCGATCGCCAGCAGCCCCAGCCCCAGCACCGGGCCAGCCAAAGACAGGGCATGGTCAAGGGGCGCATTAAAGTCGACCACCGTAGCGCTGTAGTGCAGGCCCCACAGTCGCGCCAAAAACCCCAGCGGGCTGGTGATGCTAGTCCAGGCGGTGACGGTGCGCAGCCGCCCCCACTGCTGCACCAAAATCCACAGCCAGGGCGAAAACAGCGCCAGCCCCAGCCCCTGGGAGAGCACAAACCCGGCCCAGGCGCGGCGCGGTTGCTGACCTAGGGCCATCACCCCCCAATGGCTCAGCACCAGCAGCGCCGTCATCAACGAGCCATACCAGCTCAGGCCCAGGGTCAAACCGTAGGCCAGCCAGCTGAAGGGGGTGCCCAGCCGCAGCGATCGCACCAGGGCCCCGTGGGCCAGCAGCAGACCGACCACCCAGAGGCTGTATTCCCGCGCCTCTTGGCTGTAGATCAGCTGCACGGGCGACACCGCAAACAGGGCGGTGGCAATCCATGCTGTGGTGGGGGTAGAAGGGAACAGATGCCGCCCCAGCCAAAATACGGCCAGCAGGGCGATCGCGCCAAATACCGCTGCGATCGCCCGGTAACCTCCCACCGTGGCCCCAAACAGCCGTGCCCAGCCGTGGGCCAGCAGGTAGTACAGCGGCGGGTGCTCGGGGTGGTCGGCCAGGGTCGCCCAGGTGTCGGCCAGCGAAGGGACCGCAGGCAGCTGCTGATATTGCAGCAGGTCAGCGGCGGTCAGGGTAGGGCGATCCACCACTGCCGCCCCTACTCGCGGCCCCATATAGCCCGCCACCCGCAGGCTGGTAAACACCTCATCGTGCCAGTAAACCTTGCGGTCTAGATGGGCAAAGCGCAGCACCAGGCCAATCACGATCACCGCAATGGCCATCCGCTTGACCCAAACCTCAGAATGCGACAACCAGTTTCTCCTCTGATATATGGCGATGGCCATTGCTTTTAGGACATCAGCCCTCTGGCGCTGGCAGGAACTGGAGCAGCGCAATGACCTATGGACATCGCCAGCACCGTTAGGGCATATAGGTTATGCCCTAACGGTGCTGGCGATGTCTGCACACAGAAATTTTCCAACCGGAGAATTTTCGCCTAAAACCGCCACCGGACTGAGCCAATAGCTAAGGCTATATTTGACGGCTCCATGCCGCCAGTGTTCCCGGGTGAAACCCCGGCTAGGTAGTTAGCGGGCATCCTTTAAGAATATTCTGTCTAAATAAACGTCCCCTTTGAGTTTGCAAACATAGCTTGCAAACTCAGCTCTTTGGGTCGTTGCCGTAAAACTCTGGAGCCGAACTTAGGAGATCTCTGGGAAAGAAAATACCAGCTTTAATCCAGCGACTGTAGCCGCTGTAGGGTGGGCACTGCCCACCATTAGGGAAACTATTCCCCAGAAGTCGCTTTAGCACTGGCGGGCACTCTTTACTCTGTTGAAGAACTATTAAGCCAAAGTCTCTCCCCGTAAGGCATTGTTACAGCCAGGGGCCTTGGTCAACGCGCCTTTTTATAATAGAAGCGTAGCCGATCGCCCCTGGCCTGGCTCCACAACTGTCTCTATCGCTACAATCCATCTAGGTGGAACAGAGAGCCAAAAACGCGGGCCTGTAAAACAGGAGACTCACCGCCATGTTCAACAAAATTCTGGTCGCTCTCGACAACTCTGCCCACCGGCAAGAGGTATTTGCGTCAGCCCTGGCTTTGGCCCAGACTACCCAGGCCAAGCTCATGCTGACGCACGTACTGTCGGCTTACGAAGACGGTAGCCCCGGCATCCCCATTCGCTCGTACCAGGCCTACTACCCGGTGCTCGAAGACTCGACCTGGCGGCTCTACCAACAGCGGTGGGAGGAGTTTGAGGCCCAGGGCCTTGCCGAGCTGCGCCGAGAGCTTGAAGTGGCCAGCAGCGTAGGGGTTGAGGCCGAATTTTCCCAGGGTTCGGGGGAACCTGCGCCTACGATCTGTAGCGTGGCCGACTCGTGGGGGGCCGATTTGATCATTGTCGGCAGCCACGGGCGCAGGGGCCTGGGCGAACTGCTCATGGGCAGCGTCAGCAACTATGTGATGCACCACGCCAACTGCTCAGTCATGGTGGTGCACAACCGTGACAATAAAGCCGCTGACCTCGCCAGCGCCAGCGCCAGCACTGCTGTCTAGCAGCCGCAGCTGACCCCTGCTACCGATAGCTTCTGACCCGCTTGTGGGGCCGCTGCTTGCGAACCCAGGCCACAAACTTTTGTAGCCTGGGTTCGTTTTGGAGCTGTTCTAGGGTGTTTAGCTCGCGGGCCAGGGTGTGGTTGTCAAATAGGGTGTGAATCTGCTTGTGGCAGGGGCGGCACAGCAGCACGGTGGCGCTGGTGGGCAGGTGGCGTCGCCGAGTATACTGGCGCGGCACCAGGTGGTGTTCGGTGAGGTCGGTGTCGGGGCGATCGCACAGCTGGCAGGGCATAGAGAGTCGGCGCAGCTAGAAGGGCAATTGTTCTATTCTGACGCAACCCCATGCTGACGCAACCCCATGCTGACGCAACCTGAGATGAGCTTAGTACACCCAGGGCACCAGCTTTTTGACCCGCTGGCGATAGTCGGCATAGGCGGGGTAGCGATCGCCCAGCCACACCTCTTCTTGGCTGGCCTTGGCATTGAGCACCACCGCCAGCACCAGCGCAACGGCCAGGTGGCTGAGGCTCAGCTGCCCCAGGCTGAGGGCCAGAGTGCCCAAAATCAGACCACTGTAGAGGCTGTGGCGCACAATACCGTAGACCCCAGTGGTCACCAGTTCACCATCGTCGCGGGGGTAGGGTAGCGGGGTGAGGCCACGGCCCAGATCGATCAGCCCTTTGCCCAGCAGCACCAGGGCGAAGAGGGCGATCGCCCCCGCCACCCCCCACCGTCCGTACCGCACGGCTAAAGGCCAACCCACTGCCACCCCCTGGGGGTAGACCGGCACCAGAGCAAACCCTAGCAGCAGCACAAACTGGGCCAGCACCCAGTACTCGCCGCGCTGCCCCTTCCAACTGTCGAGGGTAAACCCCCACTGAGTGAGTAAATTCATAGCCCTACTGTACCGTAGGTGCATCTATTTACTGCCGTTTAGCGCGATCGCAGCCCCTCCACAATCGCGTTAGGAATCACCGCATCATTCCACGCCGGAGGTTCTTCCCCCAGGCGGACAATTACCAACTCCTCCGACGGAACCACGTACACCCGCTGGTGGTGGCGACCGTCGAGATAAAAGATGTCGTCGGTGGCAAAGGGGGCCGCCGATGCCTGGTTTACCTGGGGGTAGGCATCAGTGCGAGCCTTGAGCCAGAGGTGTAGGCCGAAGGTCGGCTCTAGGGGCGATTCCTGACGCATCTGTTCAATCCAATCGGCGGGGACAATCTGGCGCTGCTCTACCCGGCCGGCGTGCAGCAGCATCTGCCCCAGCCGCACCCAGTCTGGGGCGGTGGCAAAAAAGCAGCAGAAGGGCTTGGCATGGCCCCCTGGGCGATCGAGCCAAACAAAGCCATCCCCCGCGCCCAGCGGCTGCCACAGGCGACTGCTGAGGTAATCGCCAAACGACTCGCCCGTGGCCCGCTCTAGCACCAGGCTCAGCAGCTGCGAGTTGAAGTTGTTGTAGGCAAACACCTCGCCGGGGGCGTCTTCTAGGGGAATGCCCAGGGCCAACTTTTCAACATCAGAGCCGCCGTAGAGTTTTACCAGGTCAGATTGCAGGGTGTCGGTGCGATCGTCGTTGCGCAGGCCCGACTGCATGTAAAGCAGGTCGGCCAGGGTGATGTCGCCCCTGGGGTCGTCGGCCCATTCTGAGATATAGGTGCTGACGGGGTCTTGGATAGAACCGATGTGGCCCTCGTCGATCGCCACGCCGATCAGCAGCGCCAGCAGGGTTTTGACCATCGACATGGAGTTCACTGGGTCGTTGGCCTGGTGGCCCTGCCAGTATTGTTCGAGAACCAGGCGATCGCGGTGCATCACCAGCAGCGCCACCGAGTTCTGGGCCTCGGCAAACTCTATCGCCGCTTGCAGGGCTTCTGGAGGAATCTCTGTAGTGGCTGACGTTGCCAGCGGTGGAGCCTGGGAACCAACACCGGGGACGATTTGCTGAGGCTGGTACCAATTGGCAGAGGTGATGGGGGTTTTGGGGTAGGTGAGCGATCGCCCCAGCAGCCGCCAGTCCAACGAAGTTCGCAGTAGCCCGCCTAATGTTACCAATCCAGCCACCGTCCACAGCCGGGGCTTAAGGAAAGTTTTAGTCATGATGCCACTGTCAAGATTGCTGCTGTTGTAGGTTAAGCATCTGCTGAGCAGTCAGGTCTACACCAGGGAATACCTGAGAGATAACCGGCTGTGCCCCCGTAAAAACAGTATTTTCGTAGCACCCCTCTAGCCCGTCGGTCTGGGCCAGGTAATCTTCAAAGGTGAGTAGAGCAGAGGTTGAAACCATAGGATTAGTGGAGCATTGCTGCTTTGCCCCATTGTAGCCATCCCCAGCTTCTGAACCAAAGCCAAGCTTGCTAAAGATCCCAGGGTTCTTCTCGACTTCGCAACCAGTCTGCTGGCTACCCAAGAACCCTGGGATCTGCATGCCCCGGCTTCGCAACCAGTCTACTGGCTACCCAAGAACCCTGGGATCTGCATGCCCCTTCTACATGCCCATGATGCAGTAGCCGGAGTCGACGTAGAGAATTTGCCCGGTCATGCCGGTCGAGAGATCGCTGCACAAAAACGCCGCCGTGTTGCCCACTTCTGTCTGGGTGACAGTGCGGCGCAGGGGGGCAATTTCTTCCACGTGGTGGATCATGTCGAGAATGCCGCCCACCGCCGACGAGGCCAGGGTGCGAATTGGGCCAGCGGAAATGCCGTTGACGCGAATGTTGTTTGGCCCGAGTTCAGAAGCCAGATAGCGCACGTTCATCTCTAGGGCCGACTTGGCGATGCCCATGACGTTGTAGTTGGGCACCACCCGCACACCGCCCAGGTAGGTGAGGGTGACGATGCTGCCGCCCTCGGTCATCAGCGGCTTCGCCCCCCGCGCCAGGCTAATCAAGGAATAGGCGCTGACGTCGAGGGCTAGCTGAAAACCCGCCTTGGAGGTATTGCTGAAATCACCCGTCAAATCATCGCGGCTGGCAAAGGCCAGGCAGTGGATCAAAATGTCGAGTTGGCCCCACTTTTCTTGAATGGTGCTGAACACCTGCTCCACCTGAGCCTCATCCTGCACGTTGCAGGGCAAAAACAAGCTGGGGTTGAGGGGCTCTACCAGGTCTTTGACCTTGCCTTCCATTCTGCCTCTCTCGTCGGGCAGGTAGGTGATACCCAGATTGGCCCCGGCAGCGTGCAGCTGCTGGGCAATGCCCCAGGCAATGGACTTGTTGTTGGCAATGCCCGTTACTAGGGCGTTTTTACCGGTCAGGTCTAGCATGGTGTCGTTAGGTTGGGGCGGTTGTGCTTCACACGTAGGATTCGCATTTAGGAGTTTACGGGAATGTGCGCCCGGTGAACAGGGGCCAGTGGTTAGCAGCTATGACGCCCATTGCCTGTGTCACTATGGGTGCATCCCACTTTTGCAGGTGTCTGAGCTACTACCCATGGAAGTTATCCCCGCTATTGATTTGATCGACGGTCGCTGCGTGCGGCTGTACCAGGGCGACTACGCCCAGACCGAGGTGTTTAACGACAACCCGGTGGAGGTGGCGCGGCAGTGGGCCGACGAGGGCGCAACTCGGCTGCACCTGGTGGATCTCGACGGGGCCAAGTCGGGCAAGCCGGAGAACTGGCGGGCCATTGAGGCGATCGCCCGAGCGGTTGATATTCCCATCGAAGTGGGGGGCGGCCTGCGCGATCGCGCCCGCGTCACCGATCTTTTCTCCCTCGGCGTGTGCTACGCCATCCTCGGCACGGCGGCGGTCAACAATCCTGACCTAGTCAGCGATCTGGCTGGCGAATTCCCCGGCCAGATCATCGTCGGCATCGACGCCCGCAACGGCAAAGTCGCCACCGAGGGCTGGCTCGAAACCTCTGAAGTCGATGCGATCACCCTGGCTCAGCAGATGGAGCAGCGCGGCGCAGCGGCGGTGATCTACACCGACATTCAGCGCGACGGCACCCTCCAGGGGCCAAACATTCCCGCCCTGCGGGCCATGGCGGCGGCGGTGACCATGCCCGTGATTGCCTCCGGCGGCGTCGGTGCCCTGCGCGATCTGTTGAGCCTACTGGTCTTAGAACCCCAGGGGGTGGAGGGAGTGATCGTCGGTCGCGCCCTCTACACGGGCGATGTCAGCCTCAAAGAAGCGGTGCGGGCGGTGGGCAACGGCCGCTGGCAGGATGTGCCGCCGGGCGGGTCAGCCTTTGCCTAATTCAATTGTCCCAGAGGCGGCGGCGGGCGGGGCCTTGCAGGCGCTGGTGAGCGTCGCGCAAGAGAGTGGGTATATCCAGCTTTTCGGGACAGCGGGGCAGACAGTCGCCGCAGTCGGTGCAGTGGCTGGCCTTGCGGCCGGGAAACCAGTGGCCCGCCTGCTCAAACATGCGGTAGCGGTACTCGCCAAAGGGCTGCATGTCGTGGGCCACGGCAAGATTTCTGAGCCGCAGCACTTCGGGAATGTGGATGGCCTCGGGGCAGGGCAGGCAGGCGTAGCACTGGGCACAGCGATCGCTCCCCAAGCCAGTTGTCTCTTGAACCGAGAGCCGCTCTAGGGCGGCTTGTTCGGCGGCGGTGAGGGGCTGGGTGCGATCGCCGAGGAATTCTAGCGGGGCCAGCTCTTGGGGGACAGCCGGGCCGGTGCTGAGGGTGGTGATGCGCGGGTCGGCCAGCAGCCAGCGGTAGGTGAGCTCTAGCGGGGTAAAGGGGGCGCAGAGTGCCTCCAGCTGGGCGGGCGGGCTGTAGAGCATGCCCCCCTTGTCGCCGGGGGAGATGATGAAAATGCCCATATCGTTCTGGATGGCCAGATCGATCACCGGGGCGTGGCGCTGAAAGAAATAGTAGTAGTGCAGGTTGACGAAATCGAACTGGTCAGTGGCGATCGCCCCCTCAATCACCTCCCGACTGCCGTGGGTCGAAAACCCCACGTGGCCAATGCGCCCCTCGGCCTGAAACCGCCGCACCGCCGCCATGCAGCCCTGGCGATCGCTCACCAGAGCCAAATGCTCGGGCGTATTCACCCCGTGAATGGCGAGACAGTGGATGTGGTCAAGGCCCAGCCGCTCTAGGGACTCTTCCAGGCGCTGGGCCATGGCGGCGGCATCGGCCTGGGGCGTGATCTTAGTGGTGATTGCCAGGTCGGGGGGGAGGGCGGCGGTTTTGAAAAACTCCCCCAGCCAGGGCTCGCTGCTGCCATAGCCCTGGGCGGTTTCGATGTGGTTGATGCCCAGGGCTAGCCCGGCTTTGAGGGTGTCAAAAAACACCGGCTTAGAGGCTAGGGCGCGCATAGTGCCCAGGGAAAAGACCGAGAGCTGAAGATTGGTGCGGCCAAACCGGCGGTATTGCATGGGCGGGGAGCAAGGGGGCAAGGGTTGGGGTAATTAGGTGCAAGGTGCAGGGTACAAGGTGTATGGTCAGACCTTGCACCCTGCACCTTGCACCTTCAACCGTATACCTTGCACCTTCAACCGTATACCGTCCCCCTAAGAATCAGAACTCTCAAAGGTGTCGTTGCTGGTGGAGGACTTACCCCGCTGAATGAAATCGGAGGGGTTGAGGTTGGCGAGGAACGCCTGAAAGGCTTCTTTTTCAGCCTCATCGGCATCGCTGTCGACGGGGATCGAGGCTTCGGCGACGACTTCTTCCATTACCCAGATGGGGGCGTCGAGGCGGAGGGCGATCGCGATCGCATCGCTGGGGCGCGCATCTAGCTCACGACGCAGCTCGCCCCGGCTGAGGCTGAGCAGGGCATAGTAGGTGCTGTCTTGCAGTGAGTGAATCAGCACCCGCTCCAGGGTCATATCCCACTCGTCGAACAGGTTGACAAACAGGTCGTGGGTGAGGGGGCGAGGGGCGGGCTGGTTCTCAAGCACCGCAATAATTGACTTTGCCTGGTCAGGCCCGATGTAGATGGGCAGCTGGCGGCGATCGGTGGTGTCTCGCAGCAAAATCACCGGAGTTCGCGACATGGCGTCGAGGGCAATCCCGGCGACTTTCATTTCAATCATTGGCTTAGCCTCTTGGATCCATTGATTGGTGTGCTCTATCGTTTCTCGGCGGCCTAGCGCTTTACCCCACCAGTGTAACGGTCTGTCCCCATGGCGCGATTGAATAGGGGATACTCTAAAGAAAAAAATTATTGATCGATTGATTGACTTAAGTATGCCCCGATCCGCCCTGGGTAGGTGCGCAGGTTCCCTGAGAATTTCCTTAAGGTTACGACTATGTTTACCGGACTGATTCAAGCGGTGGGCACCCTGTTTCACAAGGGCGACACCCAGACGTACATTCGCTGGGAGACCACGCCCCACGCCTCTGCTCCCCAGGGCCTGACCGATGTAGAGCTGGGCGACAGCATTGCCGTAGACGGCATTTGCCTGACGGTGGAGACCATTTTGCCCGATGGCTTTGTGGCGGCGGTGTCGCCCGAAACCCTAGATCGCACCAGCCTGGGCCAGCTCCCCGACGGCAGCCGGGTCAATTTAGAATCATCGCTACGGGTGGGCAGCAAAATTGGCGGCCACTTTGTCAGTGGTCACATCGACGGCCAGGGGCATCTCGAAGCGGTGGCCGAAACCGACAACGCCTGGAAGCTGAGCTTTACGGTGGGCGACCCGCGAGTCGCCCGCTACATCGTGCCCAAGGGCAGCATTGCGGTGAATGGCATCAGCCTGACGGTGGCCGACTGTAGCCCCAGCGGCGATTGGTTTGCGGTGGCGGTGATCCCCGTGACCTATGGCGAAACCACGCTGCGGTACCTGCGCCCCGGCCAGGCAGTGAACTTAGAGGGCGACATGCTAGGCAAGTATGTAGAGAAATTTATGGGGGGCAAGGATGAGACGGCGGCGGGGAATGGGCTGTCGCTAGAGTTTTTGGCGGAACATGGGTATTGATCGCCATTAGCTCCAAACCTAATTCTCCGCAATTGGTAGGGTAGGGCCAGGAACAGTAGATTAAGATGAGGCTATTAAACCGTCAGGTATGGCTTAATTTTTTGGCTCTGTTGCCAGGCACAGGGCTTACGGTACTAACCATTGCCGTTGCGTTTCTATGACGAACAAGACTTCCGACTCCTCGAACTCGTTGCCCAACCTCGAGAATGGAGCAACCGGCTCACCGTGGCGGCCCTCTTGGTGGCGTTGGTTAATTTCGGCGTTGAGTGGGACCGTCGAAATCGAGAGACAAGCCGCCTTAGACGAGCAGAGGCACGCGCAGACGATGAGCGAGCTGAAAGCCTACAACGAAGAGCTGAGGACAAAGAACAAGCGACTCGCCGAGCTGCAATCGAGACTGAACGAGATCTTGCACTCTTGAGCTTCCTGGCAGATCCATCTGAAGGGAATCGACAGCGTCTGACTCAGGTATTAGCGGTTCTCAATGATTACCGCGACACCTTAGATTGACAGGTTCGTTTCTTTGATAACTTCTTTAGCGGCTTTTAGCTTTAGTTGTAGCTGATCTTTTTCCGGGTCACAGTACTTTTGCTCACGCTATTCCTTTTCAGAACCAACTTCTATATCTTCAGGAGGCAAGCCAGAGTCGGCCGCCCAATGGGGCAGGAGCAAGTAGGAGGGCTAAATCCACCCCGGTAGGAGCCAGCGGTGCTGGAGGGCTGAGGGAGAGATTGGCAGGCCCAGGTAGAGGGGTAGCCAGAAGAGGAAGCTGAGGGCGATCGCACCCAGCAGCAGCAGAGCCAGGGGGCGATCGCGCGGTTTCTCTAGCCACTGGGCCATTAGCCAGGCTAGCCCCAGGGTGCCAAAGGTAGCCAGACCCATGGCGTGGTAGAAAAATGTGCAGCGGCTCACCAGCGCCCAGGGCAGCCAGTTGGCCAGATAGTTGAGCAAAATAAACGGCACCACCGCGCTGGTGGTAGGGGCGCAGCATGCTGCGCCCCTACGGGATATCTTGGCGGATTCAGGGTTAGCGACAATCTGTCGCCCCAGCCAGCCTAGAGCCAGCGCTAGCACCGCCGCCGTCGACAGCCACCACAACACCGGGTTGCCCATGGCGTGCAGGGTCGTGGCTGTGGCCTCGGCCCCCTGGCCAGAGCGCTCAAAAAAGTAGGCTACCGGGCGGGCCATCAGCGGCCAGCTGTGCCAGGGCGAGCAGTAGGTATGGCTGCTATTCACCCCAATAGACTGATGGGTAGACCAGAGCGATCGATGGATTCCCCCCAGAGATTCTCCCGTCAGGGCCAGATGCGGCAGCCACAGCAGCATGTAGGTCGCTAAGGGAACCGCGCCCAGGTAGGCTACCCATCGGGGCCACGGACGTAGGGGCAAACGGTTGTTTGCCCTTCCGGCCAGGGGAATCGCGCCCAGATAGGCTACCCATCGGGGCCAAAGGCGCAGAGGCAAACGCTTGTTTGCCCTACTGGTATTTGCCCTGGTATTTGCTCTATGGGCAATCCCGGATCGCATGGGCGTCATTTGACTGCAATGGGGATTAAATTCTGGTGGAATTGCCGTGAACTCGGAGGGCGAACAACCGTTCGCCCCTACGGGGTGAGGGGTTTTAGGCGAGGTGATCGAATCTGGATTGCGGTTGAAACCTATTTCCCAAAGCAGCAGGCCTAGCCACAGGCCGGCCCAGTTCCACTTCACGTTGACGGCTGCCCCTAGGGCGATGCCGGCCACCCAGCGCCAGCGGGCGGGATGCCGAGACTGCCTCGCCCTGAGCCAGGCCCACTGGCCCAGCAGACCTAGGGCCAGACCATAGATATTGATCAGCGCCAGGCGCGACTCCACCAGGGTGAGCCCTTCCATGGCCATGAGCAGACCTGCCAGCAGGGCAAATCGGTGCTGACGCAGAGTGAGCAGATCCCCCCTGCCCCCCTTAAAAAGGGGGGTATTGAGTTGTTTCAAAGTCGCCCTTAAAAAGGGCGATTTAGGGGGATCCTCCACTGTTGTCGGCAACCGATCGCCCCTATAGCTGGAGTGAGTCGCCCCCAACTCCCAGGCCAGAGCGGCCAGCAAAACCGGGAGCGCGGCTCCCACCAGGGCGTTGAGCCAGCGGAATGCCAGGGGGCTGACCAGAGTACCGTTGATCTCGACGGTGGCCCAGCCCAGCCAGGCGGCGGGCCACTGCCCTAGCCAAATTCCCACGGCAATGAGGTACTTGCCCAGGGGGGGGTGGGCGTCAAAGCTGGGGGTGCCCTGCAAATAGTCGAGGGCAAAGGGGACGTAGTAGACCTCGTCAAACACCAGGGTTTGAATGTGGCCCAGGCCCGTGAAGCGCAGGGCCAATGCCAGCGCGCCAATTCCCGATACGCCCCACCAGAGAGGAATTTTGCGGTTCAAACCCACCTCGCTACTGGCCCTGGACAGCCATGCGCTGCTGCATGCGATCGCGAAACGCCGCCAGGTCCTTCTCCGTGGGCTGGGTGGTCTGCCAGGCGGGCCGGTCCATCAGGCGATTGGTCCAAGCTTGCAGGGTGGGGTAGTTGGCCATGGGCAGGCCCAGCCCCTCAAACCAGGGGGCGTAGGTGCCTGCCACTACGTCCGCCAGGGTGAGCTGGTCGCCGCAGAAAAAGGGGCCATCCCCCAGCTTGTCGGCGTAGAACTTGAGCACCACCTCGGCCTTTTGCTTGGCCTGCTCCAGCACATCGTCAGGGTCATTGCCAAAGCCCATCATTTTTTTGAACAGCGGATTGATGGCGGGCACCAATTCATTCACCGTCACCATTTCGACCATGCGCATGGTGGCGATGCCCGCTGGGGTGGTGGCCAGCAGCGAGGGGGTGGGGTGCTTGGCCTCTAAGTAGTCCAAAATGGCGAAGGATTCGATCACCGCAAAGCCGTCATCGACCAGCACAGGAATGTGGTGGAAGGGGTTGAGTGCCATGAACTCGGGGGCAAACTGGTCGCCGCTAAGGCTCATCACCTGGTCATCGAAGGGCAAATTTTTCTCCAGCAGCGCCACCCAGACCCGGCGGGAGTTGATCGACAGAGGGGTATGGTAAAAGGTCAGCATGGGGGTTGCCTCTAGGGGTAGAAATTGCCAGAAGCCGGGTTGCTGCCAGGCACCCAGTTTCCTTTTTACAGCTATGGTACTGCGGCGAGAGAAACCCTACCCCTGAAGGCTATGGAGAAGGTGAGAGATACCCCGTTGTCAGAGCGGCGTAGATCGCTGTTCAGTGGCTACACTAGAATCAGCCCACTTGGGGGATAGCTATGGTTTCCAATGCAGTTTCGCCGGTACCCCTAACTACCCTGACATTTGCTCAGTACCTCCGTTATGGCGACGGCACCGACACCCGCTACGAACTGGTGCGAGGTCTTTTGTTGCCTATGACTCCTGCCCCCTGGCCCTACAGCAAAATTGCTAAATTCCTTGAACGCCAGTTTGACGATGAAATTGCTCGCCTTGGTCTAGGCTGGGAAGCCGTGCGCGGCGATGTGGGACAACGTACGGAAGACGCCACGGCCCGGCTCCCTGATGTGTTAGTGGCTCAGCAGCAGGATCTAGACGCTCTGGGTACTCGCTCAGCCGTGCTGGAAGTCCCAGCCCTATTGGTAGTTGAGATCGTCAGCGAAAGTTCTAAGGTAGACGACTATCTTTACAAGCTGGCGGAATACAGAAATCAACGAGTCCCGGAATATTGGGTTGTAGACTATTTGGGATTAGGAGCTACTCGTTATATTGGGGTTGAGAAATGGCCTACGCTGTCTATTTATCAACTGATTGGAGACGACTATCAAGTTAGGCTGTTCCGGGGAAGAGACCAGGTAGCCTCCCTAACATTTCCAGAGCTTGCCCTGACCGCTGAGCAGATTTTTCAGGCTGGGCAGGTGGCTTGATATAGGGAGAAATCTCTGTCGTTGCCTGTTCCCACGCAGAGCATGGGAACCAGAGAAGCGCACAGTTAGGCAAAAAGGAGACGCCCTTTGGGGGTAGGGATAGGACGACCCAGTTCCTGAGCGGTTTCAATCCATTCTTGGATAACAACCTCCACGTTAGCCTGGGGTCGACGGATGTGTGCCAACTATCAGCGCACCTCCTCTGCCGTGGAGGGCCGCAATGGCTATCTCGCCCAGCGGCATCACGTCTCCCGAGGCTCTTCGGCCCAGGCCTTGACGGTGCTGACTATCCTCCACAATTTTGACCTCAAGCGCCCCGATGGGACGACTGCCGCTCAGCGACTCTTTGGCCATCCGTTTCCTGACCTCTTTGAGTCTGTCTTGAGTACCTTTACCGAGTTACCTATGCCTAGAAGGTCTTCTCCGTCACAACACTCCAATTCCTGGCACAGTCAACCTGTCCCGGCTTAAGTCGATACCCCTATGACTCAGCTAGGGACTGTTGAAATTGCCCCCACGCTCAAGAGTGGAAACGCACCTTCTTAGACTCTCCTGCGTTGTCTGAGCCTGGGGAGCAGGAGCGCCATGAGTTGCATTCCCACGCAGAGCATAGGAACGAGGGACAGCGGGGTATGGTAAAAGATCAGCATAGGGCCTTGCCTCAAAATCTCAGATTACCTGCGATCTAGCAGTTCACAGGAGGGCCGCTGCTCCCTCTCCGATTTTGCCCCACGATTTATCTTTAATGAATTACGTTCGCCCCAACATTGCTGCGATGGCTGGCTACGTGCCGGGGGAACAGCCTCGCCCCGGCACGGGCATCATCAAGATCAACTCCAACGAAAACCCCTACCCGCCGTCTCCCCATGTGATTGAGGTGCTGCGGCATTTCGAGGATGAGCTGCTCAGGCGGTATCCTGACCCCTTTGCCCGCAGCTTTTGCCAGGCGATCGCCGAGGTGCTGGGCGTACCCGCCGACTGGATCATTGTGGGCAACGGCAGCGACGATCTGCTGAATTTGTTGGTGCGCGCCTGTGCCGATGACGCCGCCCGGCCGATTGTCTACCCCACTCCGACCTACGTGCTGTACCGCACCCTAGCGGCTGTGCAGCCGGCCACCGTGGTGGAGGTGCCCTACCCTGACGACTTCCAGTTTCCCCTCAAAGAACTGGTGGCTGCCCAGGGAGCGATTACGTTCGTCGCGTCGCCAAATAGCCCCTCGGGGCACGTAGTGGCGCTGGCCGACCTGCGAGCATTGGCCCAGCAGGCCTCAGGCTTGGTGGTGGTGGATGAAGCCTACATTGATTTTGCCGAGGGCTCGGCACTGTCGCTAGTGCAGGAGTTTGACAATGTGATAGTGCTGCGGACCCTCTCGAAGGGCTACTCGCTGGCGGGGCTGCGGCTGGGGTTTGGGGTGGCCAATCCGGCGCTGTTGGCTGAGCTGTTTAAGGTCAAAGACAGCTATAACGTGGATGCGATCGCGATCGCACTGGGAACCGCAGCCATCCGCGATCAGGCCTACAAAAATGCCTGTGTCAACCAAATCAAGGCCTCGCGGACGGCGTTGACGAAAGAGCTGCGGCAGCTGGGCTTTAAGGTGCTCGATTCTCACGGCAATTTTGTCTTGGCAACGCCGCCCCAGGGCAACGCGGAGCAGCTGTATTTGGCCCTAAAGGAGCAGGGCATTTTGGTCCGCTACTTCAACCAACCCCGGCTAGACAATAAGCTGCGAATTTCGGTGGGTACCGAGGAGCAAAACCACGCGCTGATCGCCGCCCTATCTCGGTTAATCCAGGCTGCGTAATGCGTGAAACTAGGGATTCAGCCAGAGATATTACTTGTCCCCACGCTCCAGCGTGGAGACACACCTTCTTAGACGCTCCTGCGTCATCTGAGCCTAGGGCGCAGGAGCGCCATGGGTTGCGTTCCCACGCAGAGCATAGGAACGAGGGACAAACACGCAGAGCAAGTCGTGTAACCTAGAAGGCACAACGCCTGCCGCTGCGGCCCATGTATGCCCCATGACCGACATTCTGACCGGGATTTATAACGCCGTTGATCCCTTTCGGCCCTTGGAACCGGGGGACCCCGCCTATGTGCACTGCGAGGCGGAGCGGGGCGATGCCAACGTGCTGCTGGATCTGGGGCCAGAAATTTTGCGTTCCAACCGCTACACCTGCCAGCTCTACAGCGGCCACCGGGGGGCGGGAAAATCCACAGAGCTGCTGCGGCTAAAACAAGATTTGGAACAGAAAGGCTGCTTTGTGGTCTACTTTGCCGCCGTGGGAGAAGACGGCGACATCGATGCCCAGGATGTGCAATACACCGACATTCTGCTGTCCTGCACCCGCCACCTGCTGGAAGAGTTGCAAAACGCCGACCCGGCACCCTTAATCAGCTGGTTTAAGGAGCGGGGCCAGGCCCTTTACGACCTGGGCCAGACCAAGGTGGTGATGGAATCGTTGGATGTGAAGACCCTGGCGGCGCAGTTTGCCGAAATCACCGCCAGCATTCGGGCGGTGCCCAGCCAGCGCAGCAAGATTCGCGATCTGGTGAACCCCCACACCATAACCCTGGTGAAGGCGCTGAATGAATTCATTGCCAATGCCAAGGCCAAGCTGCCGCCGGGCAAACAGCACATCGTTGTGATTGCCGACAACCTCGATCGCATCGTTCCCATCCACGACGACAATGGCCGCAGCAACCACGACGAGATCTTCCTAGATCGCAGCGATCAGCTCCAGGGGCTGGACTGTCACCTGATCTACACCGTGCCGATTTCCATGGTGTATTCCAACCGGGCCAACGATCTGAAGGAGGTCTACGGCAACCCGGATCTGCTGCCGATGGTGATGGTGCAAACCCCCGACGGTCAGCGGCATCTCCCCGGCATTGCCAAAATGCAGGAGGTGCTGATTCGCCGCATGCAGCCCTACATTGCCGAGGTGCAGCTGGGGCGCGATATTTTTGAAAATGACGACGTGGTGACCCAGCTTTGCCTGGCCAGCGGCGGCCATGTGCGGGAGCTGTTGCTGCTGATGAAGGAAGCGATGAACCGCACCGAGGCGCTGCCCATTCCCACGGTGGCGGTGCGGCGGGCGATCGCCACCACCCGCGACACCTATCGCCGCACGGTAGAAAAAGACCAGTGGCGGGTGCTGGCCAAGGTGGCCCAAACCCGCAGCATCGACAACGACGAAGCCCACCGCGACCTGCTGTTTCGCCGCTGCCTGATGGAGTATCGCTATTTTGATGACGAGGGCACGATGCAGTGCTGGTACGACGCCCACCCCCTGATCAAGGCGATCCCGGAGTTTCAGCGGGCGAAAGCCGCCCTGGCAACGGAGGCAACCCCACCATGACCACCGACCTGCTGGCCTGGGATGAGGACGACCAAACCCCAGACCCAGAAGCAGAATACCGAATGTTGCTCAACGGCCTGCGCCGCACCGAGGGGTTTGGCCTGTTTTTTGTGCAGTGCTCTCCCTTTGGCGGCGAGCAGATCATCCAGCGGGTGCGGAATGATTTGGCAACTCAGCCGGTGGAGGTGCTGACGCTAGGGGAACCCCTGGCCGATGGCAATGTTTTCAAATGCATCAAGCAGTTTTTGGATGACCATGCAGGTACCCAAATCTTGTTTGTGCAGGGGCTAGAGCTGTCGCTGCTAGACTATGAAGAGTCGAAAAAACGCCTGGGCTGGAGCAGCGAAAAAATCTTTAGCTATAGCTGGCACGGCGTGCCCCCGGTACTGATCAACCTCAACCAACAGCGAGAACGCTTTCGCGATAGCTTCGCCACTCGCATTGTTTTTTTGCTGCCCGTTTTTGCGGTGAAATATCTCGTTCACCGCGCCCCCGATTTCTTTGACTGGCGATCGGGCGTGGCCCAAATCGCTGACGACACCGCCACCCTCAGCCGCGAATCCCGCCGCCTTTGGTTAGAAGGCGACTACGAGCAATATCTAAGCTGGACGCAAGAACAGCGCAATCGCCGCATTCTGGAAATTCAATCGCTGCTAGAGGCCGAGGGGCTGGATGAGCAGGAAAGAGTCAATCTGTATAGTGAACAGGGCAATCTCTTCGCCGCTTCTACCGAGTGGGAAGCGGTTATTGCCGCCTATGACGCTGCGATCTCAATCCAACTCGACGACCACCAAGCGCTCTCCAACAAAGGGGTTGCGCTGCGGAACTTAGGCCGCTATGAGGAGGCGATTGCCGCCTATGACGCTGCGATCGCCATTAAACCCGACAAACACGACGCGCTCAACAACAAAGGGAATGCGCTGTGTAACTTAGGTCGTTACGAGGAGGCGATTGCCGCTTTTGAAGCTGCGATCGCAATCCAACCCGACTACCACAAAGCGCTCAACAACAAAGGGGTTGCGTTGGATGAATTAGGCCGCCACGAGGAAGCCATTGCTGCCTATGACGCTGCGATCGCAATCAAACCCGGCGACCATAGAGTGCTCGGCCTCAAAGGGTATGCGCTGGATAGCTTAGGCCGCTATGACGAAGCAATTGCCGCCTATGATGCTGCGATCGCCATCAAACCCGACGACCCCAGCCCTTTTTACAACAAAGCCTGTGCCTATGCCCTCCAAGGTACTGTTGAGCCAGCCCTAGAGAACCTAAAACGCGCCATTCACATCAACCCTGAGAAGTATCGCAAGATGGCAAAGACCGACACCGACTTCGCCCCCCTCCGCACCGACGAGCGGTTTCAGGCGCTGATAGAGGGAGATGGTGGAGTGGGTAAGTAGATGGGTGGATGGGCAGGTGAGTCTGTTCTTGGTCAGTTAATAGGTGAAAATATACGCAAGTAGGTGCAACGGCATATAGATGACCGAATCATGAAAGATCACCACATTAATGTTTTCTACAGCGACACAGACGAGTGCTACGTGGCCGACATTCCAGATCTCAAGTTTTGCTCCGCTTTTGGGGAAACGCCAGAAGTAGCTGTGCGCGAGGTCATGGCAGCCAAAACAGCCTGGCTCGAAACTGCCAAAGCCAGCGGCAAGCCAATTCCCCTACCCGCCTATCGGCCATTGATTTACCAAATCCCGGCATAGCGACTGACGTAGGACCATAATCGCGATGAAGTATCCAAAAATCTGTTCATGACTCAGCCGGGGACAGTTTATATCGTGGGAGCCGGGCCGGGCAGCCTCGACTACCTCACCGTGCGGGGATACACGCTACTCCAGCGAGCCGAGTGCCTGGTGTACGACGCCCTGGTGGATGAAGGGTTGCTGGCGCTGCTGCCCGAGGGGTGCGATCGCATCGACATGGGCAAGCGCGGCGGCCAACCCAGCCCCCCCCAGGCCGAGATCACCCAGCTGTTGGTGCAGCTCTCCCTGGCCGGTCGCTCGGTGGTGCGGCTCAAAAGCGGCGACCCGTTTATCTTTGGCCGCACCGCCGCCGAGGTGCAGGCGCTCAACGAAGCGGGCTGCCCGGTGGCAGTGGTGCCCGGTGTGTCTTCGGCCCTAGCGGCCCCGCTGCTGGCGGGCATTCCCCTCACCGACCCGGTGTGGAGCCACGGCTTTGGCGTGGTCACCGCCCACAACCCCGACCTGCTCGACTGGGCCACCCTGGCCCGACTACCCACCCTGGTGGTGCTGATGGGCAGCCGCCATTTAGAGGAAATCATTCAGCGCCTGCGGCAAAACGGCTGTCGGGGCGACATGCCCGTGGCGATCATTCGCTGGGGCGGTCACCCCCAGCAGCAGGTGTGGGAGGGCACGCTGCTGACCATTCGCCAGGTGACGCGGGGAGAAACGCTGTCGCCCTGCGTGATTGTGTTTGGGGAGGTGGTGCGGCTGCGGCGGTATTTGAGGGCGGGAGTGCAACCAATTCAAAACTCAAAACTCAAAACTCAAAACTCGGAGAACCCACCCCTGCCCCTCCCAGGAGGGGATGCGGCGATCGCTCCCCCCCAAAATTCACCACCCCACCACCCCACCACCCATCCACTCTCCTCCAAGACCATCCTCATCACCCGCGCCACCGAGCAATCCAGCGCCTTCGCCGACCTGCTCACGGCCCAGGGGGCGACGGTGGTGGATCTGCCCGCGCTGGAGATGCGATCGCCGTCGAGCTGGGCGGGGCTGGATGGGGCGATCGCCGTTCTCCCCACCTTCTCCTGGCTGCTGCTCACCTCCGCCAACGCGGTCAATTTCTTTGTCGATCGACTGCTGGCCCAGGGGAAAGATCTGCGGGCGTTAGGCGGCCTCAAGATTGCCGTGGTAGGCCGCAAGACGGCGGCGGTGCTGACAAGGCGGGGGCTGGTGCCCGACTTTGTGCCCCCCGACTACGTGGCCGATTCTATGGTGAAGAATTTTCCTGAAAATGTGGCGGGGCAGCGGCTGCTGTTCCCTCGGGTGGAGAGTGGCGGGCGAGAGGTGCTGGTGCAGGAGTTTACCGCCGCCGGGGCGGAGGTGGTGGAGGTGGCGGCCTACGAGTCGGGCTGTCCAGAATTCCCTCATCCCCAGGCCATCGAGGCGCTGCGGGCGGGCCGGGTGGATGTGATCACCTTCGCCAGCTCAAAGACGGTGGCCCACACGGCTCAGCTGCTAGAACAGGGGCTAGGTTCCCAATGGCGCAGCCGTTTAGACAGCGTGGCGATCGCTTCCATCGGCCCCAAAACCTCAGACACCTGCCAAAAACTACTGGGCCGGGTCGATATTGAGCCAGCGGAGTACACCTTAGACGGGCTAACGGAGGCGATCGCCACATGGGCCAGCGCATCATTGGGCTAACCGGAGGCATTGCCACGGGCAAATCGACCGTGGCCGATTACCTGGCACAGCGGCACCAGATTCCGGTGCTGGATGCCGACATTTACGCACGGCGGGCGGTGGAGCCAGGTTCCCCGGCCCTCGCTGCGATCGCGGCCCGCTACGGAGCTGCCCTGCAGCATCCTGACGGCACCCTCAACCGGGGCCGGCTGGGGGACATTGTCTTTAACGACTCCGCCGAAAAAACCTGGCTAGAGCAGCAGATTCACCCCGTGGTGCGGCGGTGCTTTGAGTCGGCCATGGCAGAACTCTCCCAGGCTCCGGTGGTGGTGCAGGTAATACCGCTGCTGTTTGAGGTCAACCTAACCGACCAGGTGAGCGAAATTTGGGTGGTAATTTGTCCCTTAGAAACCCAGCGTCAGCGGCTGATGCGGCGCAACGGACTCAGCGTCGAGCAGGCCGACGCTCGCATTGGCAGCCAAATGCCCCTGGCCGAAAAAGTTGCTAGGGCCGACCGGGTGATTGATAATTCTGCCGATTTGCTCACCCTATTTCGCCTGGTCGATGAGGCGTTGCAGCACGTCTCCTAGGGCCGTCGGGTCTAGGGCAGAGTCTTTGGTATAGGCGGCGTAGGGGCTGCCGGGGGTTGTGCCCTGATGGTGTAGCCAAAGGGCACAGAGGGTAGTGCGGGCGGGCGCGTGGGGCCACAGCCCCCGGTGGTTTGACAGGTCGAGCACGGTGGCCAGATGGGTCTGACGCTCTAGCCAGTGGCGCAGGGGGACGCTGTTGCCCTGGGCCCAAAAGGGGTCGAGCACCACCGCGCAGCGGCCGCCCGGGCGCAGGAGCTGGAGGCTGCGCTCCAGAAACAGCCGCGACCAGTAGAGTCGCCCCTGATTTTGCCCTTCGCCGGCCTGGCTACTGTGGGGGTAGTGCTCAGAGCGGCGCAGGTAGTGGCTCAGCCAGGTAAACTGGCCCCGGTACTTGGCCCAGGCCTGGGTGAGGTCGGGGTCGATGGCCAGCACCTCGCGATGGTTGTGCAAAAAGGTCGATGGGGCCACCTGCTTTTGCTCAAATAGGGGGGTGTATTGCTCAACAAAGCCCGCCTGGGTGGCCTCGATCGCCCCGCGCGGCAGGTGGCTGAGCACGATGTCAAAGCCGCCGCGATCGCGCAGTAACCCATGAAAGTAAAACCCCCAGTGGAAGGGCTGGGCGGCATCAATATCGGTCGGGCTGACGGGGCGGGTGGGGCGATCGCCCACCGGGTCGGGCACCCGCAGGCCCAGCTGCTGGCTGCACTCGCTCCACAGCAGCTGGGTGAGCTTGTCCTGGGCAATGGCGTTGAGCTCATCGATGCGATCACGCAAAAAGTCGGCCTGGGCGTAGGCGGGCACGCTGCCCACCTCGGCTAAGAGCTGGGTCTGGCTGCGGTAGTGCTCGAGCCGCACCTGGCGCTCCGCCAGGGCCGACTGGTAGCTGTCGGCGATCAGCGGCTGGAGCAAATTGCCCTGGAGGGGAGCCGCTTGCTCCGTAGCTTTTGCCTTCGCCCCCCGCTTGGGCGGCACCTGGTCAAACCGCTCGTCCTCCACCTGCACCAGGCCCACCAGGGCATTGCCCGCCAGCACCGTTAGGGTCAGGTCGGGCAGGGTGGTCAGCTCCGCCGGTTGGCTGGTGTGCTGCACCCCCTGCAACCACAGCCGCAGCCGGGCTAGCTCCACCGCCGGGGGCCACAGGTCGAGGCCGTAGAGGGCGTGGGTGGCAAAGTGCTGGTAGAGGCCCAGGGTCGAAGCGGTGGGTTTGGCCCAGTCGGGGAGGTGTTTAGGGGAGCCAGAGGCGGCGATCGCCCTCAGCCCCTGGGCTAACTCCACCAGTTGATGCAGCGCCGCTACTAAGAATCGGCCCGACCCACAGGCGGGGTCAAGCAGAGTGATCTGGCCCAGTTCTGCCAGCAGCGCCCCGGCCTCGGTGGGGGAAAGATTCTTCAACAGATGATCGGCAGAACCATAGCAACGCCCGGTGAGCGCTTCGCCTCGGTCGAGCAGGGTGGCGTAGATAGTGCGATCGCCCAGCGCCCCCAGCAGCGGTTCTGGCGTGGCTAAAGCTACCCCACCATGGCCATTGACCGCCTGCTCCAGCAGCACCCCCAGACCCGCATCTAGCCCGGTCGGGGACGCGACCACCAGGTCAGCTAGCCAGTTGAGGGCTGGCTCAAAGGCTCCATCGGCCAAGGGTACATGGCCCCAGCGCAGGTCTAGCTCAGTCAAGCGAAACGGCCCCGTGGGCAAAAACGGCAGCGACCCAAACCGCTGACTAAAAGCTGGAGAACGTTCTTCTACCGGGAGGGTAAAGCCCTGCTGGCACAGGGGTTGAAGCACCTGAGCAAAGAAACTGTCCAGCTGGCGCTGCTGGCTCTGGCCAAACTGGTTGTGCAGATACCACTCATCGCCCCCCAGGTAGCCCCGCTGTTGCAGCGCCGCCACGGCAATCAGCCGGGCGAGCAGCAGAGTGGCGTAGTGAGTCCGCTGGCCCCCCGGCAATGGCCCCAGGGCCTGGGTCAACCTTTGCCAACTCTGGTGAAAGCCTGCCGCCAGGTCGGGTAGCTGCTCTGCCGTCAGCCCCATAGCGCCTAGGCCGAGGGTGACTGCTTAGCCGCCGTGGCGTAGTCGCGAAAGCGGTTGAGGTCATCTTGCAGGGTAGCTTCCACCAGACGACCTAAGAACAGCCCATCCATCCATTTGATCACGGCAGGCACCGAGTACGACACCGTCAGCTTCACGGTAGACCCCCCTTCTTTGCGGTCATAAAAGCGAATTGCCCCCCGGTTGGGCAGCCCGTCGATCGCCTCCCACTGAATAATCTGGTGAGTCACCAGATTGGTGATCTTAGAGCGCCAGGTAAACTCCAGCCCCCGCGAAGCCAGTTTCCACTCCGAGATGTCGGGGTCGGCCTCAGAGATTTTTACCGAGTCAATCCACTTCATCCAAAGCGGCATTTGCCTTAGGTCAGACCACAACTCCCAGGAAGTTTCCACCGGCACATCGACATCGACTAAAACACTGTGATCGAGCCATTCACCCATGGTTTCTCCCCGCCGTTACTAAGGCTGTGCTGCTGGTTCTCTGGCCACCCTAGATTTTTTGGCGACAAATCGGGTGCAGTCGCCCGGTTGACCAGCCCAGACCTCACTTTATACTACCTGCATTTCCCCAGCCACAGGCTAACCCTCTCACCCCCTCACCCTTTCACCCCCTCACCATCCACCCATCCACCCACCTACTCACCCACTCTTCCTCGCCACCAACGTCCGATGCCTCGGGTCACTAGACACCGTTACCGGCGTTTCAAACCCAGCCTCTACCAGGGCCGCTTCCAGGTCAAAGGTGTAGTAGTCGTCGCTCCATGGCTCCGTGCTTTTCATCAGGGTAAACAGCACCGGTGGCAGCGCCTGAATCACCGGCGACTGGGGATTGTTGTCTACCAGGGCCAGAACGCCGCCCGGGCGCAGCACCCGCCGGGCCTCGGCAAAAATCGCCTGGGTGGCGGTGCGGGGCAGCTCGTGGGCGACAAACTGCATGGTCACCACATCAAAGGAGGCGTCGGCAAAGCCCGTGGCCTCGGCGGCGGCGTGGACCCACTGGGCGATCTCCCCCTGGGCATCCTGGGCCTGGGCCACGGCGAGCATGTAGGGCGAGAGATCTAGCCCCACGGTGCGCACCGGAGTTTCTGAAGAATTCCCTGGGGCGTAGTGACGGTGCAGGCTCAGGGTGGAGATGCCCACCGAGCAGCCCAGATCGAGAATGTCGTTCACCTGGTCGGGGCCGTGGGCATCGAGCACCGCCAGAAAGCTCTGCCGCAGACGATCCTGGGCCGCTTGCCAGGAAATCTCTTCCTGGGGCCAAATGCGCAGGGCCATGGCGTAGGTGGCGGGGGCCGCCTCAAAGGCCGCCTGCCAGCACAGATTGCCCTCGCTGTAGGCGTGGAACGGCATCTGGTAATAGTCGGGGTAGACCAGCGCCGGGTTCGTCAACGCCTCTAGGCGCTGGCGCATCTCGGGGGTGTCCAGCTCTAGGCAGGTCTGCCGCCAGGGGACGCCATTTTTCTCGGCAGTTTTGATCATCACTTGGCGGGCCTGGCGCTTCATCAGGGCGTAGAGGGCCGGGGTTTGAATGGCGCGGTTGACGAGCCGCGAAAGCAGGTCGTCGCCAGCCCAGTCGGGCTTGAGTTTGGTCGTGGTCATGGTTGCGGAGGTGCGTTGTCGCTGCCGATGGTGTCGTTGCCTACTTTAGCGGAAGCGACGCCCCTATGGCAGCAGCGACAGCGGAAGACCTACAGCATGCGATCGCTCTCAGGAGGCAGGAAACTGTCGTCAAACACCTGCTGGGGGCTGGGGGTGCTGGCCAGGTCAAAGCCCTCCACCACCTGGTCGATAGTGATGGCTAGGCGGTCAAAATCGACCGCCCCCAGGCCCACGGTGTCGTTTTCGGGGCTGGTGAAAAGCAGATCCAGGGCAATCTGCAAACGCTCGGCCTCCACTTCCTGGTCAAACAGCTCATCATCCGCCAGACGTACCACCGTTTCTAGGGCCGCGTCCGGGTCTGCCAGGGTGGCTTCGAGCCCCCGCAGGTAGGCGGCCACAAACCCCCGTACCACCTCTGGGTTAGCCTCCAAAAAGTCTCGACGCACGATCAGAGCGTTGCCGTAGAGGTCGAGGCCGTGGTCGTTGTAGTAGAACACATTGAGAGTGTCGGGGCCAAAGCCCAGATTTTGGTTGAGCACCGGCAGGCAGGAGGTGGCAAAACAGGAGATGCCATCGACGCTGCCTTGGGCCAGCAGGCTCTCACGCAGCTGGGGTTCAACGTTGGTCCACTCGGCATCTTCACCCTGATTGAGCAACGCACGATCCATTGGGCACGGTAAATCCTCTAGTACCCAAGTGTTTGGTGCATTACTATAGACGGCATAGGCTGGTTCATCGTCTAGCATTCTAAAACTATGCAAGCCGCTGTTGACATTGGCACATTAATTATCAGAACACCGGATACCTTGGGCGGTCGCCCACGTCTTGTCAATACGCGAGTATCAGTGCAGCGCCTGGCGGGTTGGTACAAAAAAGGGCTCAACGCTGAGGAAATTGCAGAGCGCTTGGGCACCGTGAGTCTCGCCCAGGTCTATGCGGGGTTGGCCTACTACCACGCCAACACAGATGAAATAGAAGCTTACCTAGCTGAGGAAAAGGCTCTTTACGCAAGCCTCTCTGGGGTTTAGCGCGATTGCCATGGATGAGCTGAGCCTCTTTATTGACGAAGACTCAATGGATCGGCGATTTGTCTCAGCCCTGCGCGCCCGTGGTCTAGACGTTGTAACCGTAGGCGATATTGAAACCACCGGGTCTAGCGATGGCGATCAGCTTCAGTTAGCCACTGAGCTACGCCGTGTTCTCTACACCTTCAACGTCGGCGATTTTTGCCAATTGCACAGCCAGTGGATGCAAGCGCAGCGAAGCCATAACGGTATTGTGATCTCGTCCCAGGATTACTCCGTGGGGACACAAACTCCCCCCGGTCGACCCCAAAGGAGATGTGGTCGATCACCGTCAGCGGTCCGCCTTTGCCAGGGTAGGTGAGG
>DAIPYU010000035.1:0-36508 GCA_036782635.1 Nodosilinea sp. CTOTU7353 | reverse complement strand
GTCACTACCCCTCTAGGTAAATACTGAAAAAAGCCGCTGCTGACCCTTTTTCAGCAAGGAGAACACTGACCTCAGCTTGCCCAAAGCAAATGTGCTGATCGCTACACAAAACTTGATGTTGTGCCCCGGAAACGGTGCCGGCCTGGCCTAATGCTTGGGGCCGTTCTACGCTACAAGCGTAGAGCTTGTACCTGACCATTGTTGTCATGACAACTCTGAAGTTTACGGCTTTTTTCTCTGATGCTGCGGGCAGAGATCAGACCATGAATGCTTGCAAAATAATCGTGATCTGCTAAACACAAACCGCCGCCCATGCCGCCGCCCTAGATAGCGCCTTACACTGACTAGGGTTTACGGTGCGGAGTTTGAGGTCGGCCGGGTACCTAGCACTGTCAGATTGGCCCACTGTGCTTCAGAGAATTTTGGTTTTGAGCCTTGGGCTTTTAGGGCGATCGCTACCCCGCCACCACAAAATTGACCAGCTTGCCCGGCACTACAATCACCTTCTTGATCGCCTTGCCCTCCAGGTAGCGCTGGGCCGCGTCTGACTCGCGGGCGAATTTCTCCAGCGCCGCCTTGTCAGAGTCGGCGGGCACCTCCAGGGTGCCACGCGTCTTGCCCATGATCTGAATCACCAGGGTAATCTCATCCACCACCAGGGCACCGGGGTCAAACACAGGCCAGGGGGCACGGTGCACCGAGTCTGAGTTGCCCAACTGGTGCCACAGCTCGTCGGCCAGGTGGGGGGCAAAGGGGGCCAGCAGCAGCACCAGGGCGCGCACACCCTCGGTGTAGACCGGAGAATCTTTCACGGCAGCGTCGGTTAGGGCGTTGCTCAGCTTCATCAGCTCGGAGACGGCGGTGTTGAACTGGTAGTCGCCGTCGATGTCTTCGGTGACCGCCTGAATGGCGGTGTGAATGGCGCGGCGCAGGGTTTTCTCGGATTTGGAGAGATCGGCGGTGGCAACATCCCTGGCGGGTGAACCACCGTTCGTCCCGACGCTGGCGATGTATTCGGTTACTAGCCGCCAGACGCGGTTGAGAAAGCGGAACTGCCCTTCCACATCGGCGTCATCCCACTCCAGATCCTTCTCGGGCGGAGCCTTGAAGAGAATAAACATGCGGGCGGTGTCGGCTCCGTACTTGGTCAGCACCGCCTTGGGGTCGACGCCGTTGTACTTTGACTTCGACATTTTTTCGTAGAACACCTCCAGGGTGTCCCCCGTGTCAGGGTCTACCGGATTCTCAGGATCGGTAACCTGCTCGGGAGCCACATATCGGCCAGTCTTGGGGTTTTTGTAGGCGGTGTTTTGCACCATGCCCTGGGTCAGCAGTCGCTCAAAGGGCTCATCGCAGCTCAGCAGGCCGCGATCGCGCAGCACCTTGGTAATAAACCGCGAATACAGCAGGTGCAAAATCGCGTGCTCAATGCCGCCCACGTACTGATCTACCGGCATCCAGCCGTTGGCCTTGATCGAGTCAAACGCCTGAGTGGGGTTCTTCGCATCGGTATAACGCAAAAAATACCAGGACGAATCGATGAAGGTGTCCATGGTATCGGTTTCGCGTCGGGCCGGGCGATTACAGACGGGGCAGGGCACATTCACCCAGTCCTCTAGCTGGGCCAGGGGCGACGCCCCCCGACCCGAAAACTCCACATCCTCCGGCAGGGTGACGGGCAGCTGGTCATCGGGCACGGTCACAGTGCCACACTCGTCACAGTGCACCACCGGGATTGGCACCCCCCAGTAACGCTGGCGCGAGATCAGCCAGTCGCGCAGGCGATAGTTTGACTCGCCTTTGCCTTTGTGGTTAGTCTCCAGCCAGGCGATCGCCGCCGCCACGCTCTGCCCCTCGCCCTTGCCCGCCGAAATGCCATCCAGCGGCCCAGAGTTGACCATTACCCCCTCGCCGGGCCAGGCTTTGGTCAGGGTGCCACCGTCAAACAATTCTCCCTCGGGTTGCACCACCACCGTCACCGGCAGGGCAAACTTGCGGGCAAACTCAAAATCGCGCTGGTCGTGGGCGGGCACCGCCATAATCGCTCCGGTACCGTAGCCCATGAGTACATAGTCGGCAATCCAGATGGGGATTTTTGCCCCATTCACCGGGTTCACGGCGTAGCTACCCGTCCACACGCCGGTCTTCTCGCGGTCTTCGGCGGTGCGGTCAATCTCGCTCTTGGCGGCGGCGGCCTTGCGGTAGTCGTCTACGGCGGCAACGCGATCGGGCGCGGTCAGCTTCTCCACCAGGGGGTGTTCCGGCGACAGCACCATAAAGGTCGCTCCCCAGAGGGTATCGGGTCGGGTGGTGAATACGGGCAGCGCATCCCCCGCCTCGGTTTTAAATACGACTTGAGCGCCTGTGGACTTCCCAATCCAGTTGGCCTGCATCGTGCGCACCCGCTCGGGCCAGCCGGGCAGTTTATTCAGGTCTTGCAGCAGCTCTTCGGCGTAGTCGGTGATCTTGAGGAACCACTGGCGCAGCAGCTTTTTCTCGACGATCGCCCCCGATCGCCAGGACTTGCCCTCGCTATCCACCTGCTCGTTAGCCAGCACCGTCTGGTCGATGGGATCCCAGTTGACCGCCGCCTCTTTCTGGTAGGCCAGCCCCATATTCAGCATTTGAATGAAAATCCACTGGGTCCAGTGGTAGTAGTCGGGGGCGCAGGTGGCCACCTCCCGCTCCCAGTCGTAGGAGAGGCCCAGTTCTTGCAGCTGCGCCCTCATCTGGCCAATATTCTGCTCCGTCCACTGGGCCGGATGAATGCCCCGATCAATGGCCGCATTCTCGGCGGGCAGGCCAAAGGCATCCCAGCCCATGGGGTGCAGCACCCGGTAGCCCTGCATGCGCCGCACCCGCGCCACCACGTCGGTAATGGTGTAGTTGCGCACGTGGCCCATGTGCAGGTTCCCCGAGGGGTACGGAAACATCGACAGCGCGTAGAACTTCGGCTGATCGGGGTTTTCGATGGCTCTATCTAGCCCCTGCTCGGCCCAAACCTGCTGCCACTTGGTCTCGATGTCTGCGGGGGAATATTTATTGGACTCCACGTCCCTGGCTCCTACTGCTGCACTGGTGCGATGTTCCCCATAATAGACGGGAGTGGGGTTGCTCAGAGCCAGCCCAAGCAAAGACCTGTCATAATTTGCTCGGTGAGGTGCTGGGGTTTCCGCAACTTAAGTTCGTAGCAGACAAGCCAATGGAACACTTACCTTTAGAGCAGATTGGCGAAACCGATTGTGCCCCTGTCCCCGGCCAGCCCAGCCTGTACGAAAGCGACTTCTACCAGTGGGTACAGCAAACGGCTGGGGCAATCAAAGCCAAAGCCTTTGACCAAGTGGACTGGGACAACGTCATTGAAGAAATTGAGAGCATGGGGCGAAGTGAGCGCCGAGAACTCAAAAGCCGCCTCATTGTGCTGCTAGAGCATTTACTCAAGCTCCACTACTGGACCTCTGAACGGGAACACAATGAACGGGGTTGGCGCAACACCATCATCGAGCAGCGGCGGCAGATTCATCTGGTGCTGGACGATAGCCTTAGCCTGCGAACCGTACTGGCGGATATCTACCCTGACGCCTATCGGCAGGCCCGAGAAGACGTCATCCTCAAAGCTCAGCTGCCGGAAAATGACATCCCCTACGAACCAATCTATGGAGTCGGCGAAGCTCTGAATTCAAAGAGTCTTCTGGCTTAGCCTGGATAAACTTGATGAAACCTAGACGCAGGTCAAGCTGAAGGCTTCACGGGATGGGGGCGATTGGGTAAAGGCACTCCGCCGGGCGATCGCTGTGCTAGCGTCAGAGCAAGACTCCATCCCCCGACCGGGAGACAACTGCCATGCTTAAAAGCTACGAGGCCATTTACGAAAACGGGCAGCTCAAGTGGTTGGCTGACGAGCCCCAGGTCACCTCAGCCCGCATCATCGTCACCGTGCTGGAAGAAACCCCCGCTACTGTTAAGCGGCGTACCCCTTCAACCTCTATTGCTGGTAAAGGTAAGGTCTTAGGCGACATCATCAGTCCCATCGTCCCCGAAGAAGACTGGGAATGTCTAAAGTGATCGTATTGGACACCCACACCTGGTTTTGGTTCATCAAACAGGATTTTGCTCGGTTTCCTAGATCTTGGAGAGATGACATAGAGACTGCTGAGCAGGTGGGTGTATCTGCCATATCTTGCTTTGAAATTGCTTTGGCTGAACAACGAGGGCGGATAGAGCTGCCTTGTCCTACGGCTGAGTGGCTAGATGAAGCTCTCGAACCATCTGGAATTATGTTGCTGCCTTTAACGGCTGCCGTTTCTTGCCGAGCCGTCAGCCTGTCGCCAGTTCACAAAGATCCCTTTGATCGGCTGATTATAGCTACTGCCCTGGTCTACGAAGCACAGCTTGCCAGTGTAGATACCCTATTTCCGAGGTATCCAGAACTTCAAGGCTGCTTGATGGAGTGATCCTTGAGGATTCACGTCTTTGCGAGTCACTCGGTGAATCTGCGGATAGTCGATCAGTGATTTCACCGTAGTATTGGTGAAATTCATGACTGCACAGGCAATGACTGAGCGTAGGGATGGGCGGCGCGACAAGCTGAAGGCTTCACCGGAGGGGCTACAGGTTGTAGATCAAGCGATTAAGCAGCGGGGATGGGGGCATCAGTCGGCAGTTTGGTACGATCGCGCCCATGTCTCTCTGGGCACGCTGCGGCGGTTTTGGCAGCGCATTCCCATTCGGGCTGAGTGCTTTGTGGCGATCTGCGAAGCGGCTGGGGTCGATTGGCAGCAGGTGATTGCCGCTAATAATGAGGCGCTGGCAGAACCTTCGCCAGAGGATGTCTACCGCGTCAACGGGTGGGTGGGCAGAACAAAACTACTCGATGAGGTGGTGCAGCGTTGTCAGCAAGGGTGCCGGGTGCTATTTGTCACGGGTATGACCGGGATGGGCAAAACGGCCTTGGTCAATCAGGTTTGCCAGCGCTTGGGCGATAGATTTGCCGATCAACAATGGGTTAACTTTGATAGCCGCGATCGCACTGAGTTTGCCCAGGTGGCCCCCTGTCTGGCAGCAGACGCCACCCCAGACTTAGCGGGGATGTCTCCCGATGAGGGCGTGGTGGCGGTACTGCGATCGCTCACCAGCCAGCCCAAACTGGTGGTGCTAGACGGTCTAGAGGCCACCCTTGAGGGCAACGATGAGATCGGCTGGAGTGAGTTTAAAGACTTCCACTGGGGGCATTTTTTTAAGCGGTTGCTGGCGGCGCCGGCGTGCCAGAGCGTGGTGCTGGTGACCAGTCAAGAGTTTCCGGCGGTGCTGCGGGCCGTGGTCAGTTGCTACGAAACTGTCTGGCACAGCGTTAATCTCAAGGGGCTAGAACCTGCAGAGCGAGGGCAACTCTTTAGAGCATTGGGGCTGGACGGAAAGAACAACCCCAATAGCCAGGACTGGCTGCGCCGCATCGGGGCCGCCTACGAAGGGCACCCCCTGGCCCTGAAGGTGATTGCCGGAGAAATTTTGGCCCAGCCCTTCAACGGCAATCTGACCGCCTACTGGAGCGCCTATGGCCATGAGATTAAGCGACTAGAGCAGGTGAGGCAGGGGGCGGCATTAGAAGGAGTGTAACAGCACCACCAGCCCCAGCACGCGGCGCAGGTCGGCCTGACCCAAAGCGTTGCGGAGCCGTCGCCAACTGGCCTGCTGCCGGGGGCGATCGCCAGAGGTTTCCGGCAGTTTCCCCACTACCAGCAGTAGTGCTACGCCCGGTATCAATGTGCTGAGACCAAAAACCTGATGGAGAGGAATATGATCGGCTAGCCAGCCGCCTACTAAAAACATCGCCACTGCCGTAAAGCCCCACCCCACCCATTGGGCAGCCTGGTAGAGGTTCTCCCGCTGGTGCCGCTGGCCTTCGACCACCATCCAGCGGTCGGCCAGCACGTCAGAAACGGCCACTGCCACAGAGAGCAAGCTGAGACCCGCCAGCAACCAGCCAACCGTAGGCTGCGTAACTAGGCTCAAAAGGCCAAACCCGGCAACTATCCAACTAAAACATAGGGCCAAGCAGCCTTTGGTGCGATCGCCCCGCCCCGCCCACCTATCAACCAGCAGTGCCCAAAGGGGTTTCGTGACCCACGGCAGCAGCACGGTTGCCTGGAAGCCAGCCAGCTGCGCAGCAGAAAAGCCCAGCTGATTGGTGAGATAGGCGGCCACTGGGACATAGGCCAGCCCAGGATTACCAGTTGCCGCTTGCACTGCATAGAGCAGAGCCATAAACCCCACAACACGTCTAGCAAGCTGGGAGGAGATCGGTGGTGCGGCCATGATCATCTTGCACGATGCAGTATTATCCTCCCCCCGATCACCCCATCACTTCATCGGCAAAGCTGGCCCGGCGCTTAAACATAAACGGCCCCGCCAGCGACCCCCACAGGTGCTCGTGGGTCTCTGGGTCGCGGCCCCGGTCCCAGCTGATAAACTGGTCGGCGTCGATTTCAAACTCGCTGTCGAGGTAGGTGAGCCTGCCGTTGCGGGTGACCATGCAGGCATTGCCGGGTTCGACCACCCCTTTAAATTTGGTGCCCGTCCAGTGGACGTTCATGTTGCAGCCGGGGGTTTTCTCGAAGTGGTCGGGAGTGAGCTTGCCGAGCCGATCCAGGTCGCGGGAGGCACCGTAGAAGGTTTCGGCATCCTTCACCATGTAGTTCTCGATCAGAATGTGATCGCCCTGGGCGCTGAGCCGCATGCCGCGGGCGCGGTAGGGTTGGTTGAGCTGAAAGTCATAGGCCTGCTCAATGTAGAACCCCAGGCCGTCTAGGGTCGCCGGGGGGAGGGGGCGCATGCAGACGCGAATGTGGGCAAACAGGGGCGGGTTGTCGAAGGCCTGCTGCTGGTTGCTAAAGTCTGCCGCCATCCAGCGGGCCAGGGTGTGAATATCGGTGGCGTGGGTCATGGATGGATGTAGAAAGCATCGTGGTAAGGTTGACCCTAGTTTACAGGGTTGGCGGTGCTAGCTCTGGGCAAATGCTCTCTGAAGCCCTATGAAAAAGCTGCACTTGGCCCTCTCAACCGACGACATCGCGGTATCTGTGGTCGACTATTCTGCCCGGTTGGGCTGTGCCCCGACGCTGGTGGTTGAGGGGGCCTACGCCCTATGGCGCACCGAGACGCTGAATCTATCGATTCGCCAGGGGTCTGGGGTCGCGCCCGGCCAACTGCGTCACCTGGGGTGGGAAGATGATCAGGCCGAGGTCTTCTCCTCAGATGTCGATGCCAACGGCATCACCTGGGAACGCTTTACCGCCCATCACCAGACGGCGGAGATCGCCGCCATCTGGCCGGAGGCAAGCTACCTGGCTCAACCCGAGATCGATAGCGATCGCCAGAACGGCTAGGATGTGCCCTCTCCCTCCAGAGCGATGACCGGCTATATAACTGGACCTTTTACCGTGAACTGCTATGGCGATCAGCCCCACTGTCGAGACCTATCATCTACGGGTGGAAATAAGCGACAGCGACCCGCCTATCTGGCGACAGGTTTGGGCTCAGAGTGATTTGTCCTTAGATCGACTGCACCGAGTGCTGGCGGCGGCAATGGGCTGGTCAGGGGCAGCCGATTACCTATTCAAGGGGCAGGGGCAGGTCTTGGCCGATGGGGAGGAGCGATCGCTCTCCACCCTTCTGACCCAGCCCAACGACACCTTGATCTACACCTACGCCCCGGCCCAGGGCTGGCTGCACAGGGTCACCCTAGAGGCCATTGGCCCAGTCGAAAAGCCTCTCCCCCAATGCACCGCCGGCGAGCGCCAGTGCCCGCCAGAGTTTTGTAACGGCGTGTGGGACTACGTTGACCTGCTTGATCGCCTGGGCGATAGCGACGACCCGGACGAGGTAGACGCCCTCTGGCAAAAGGTCGGCTACGACTTTGACCCAGAGCATTTTGATCTGGCGGCCGCTAACCAGCGATTGCAGGGGCTATCAGAATAAAATGTCCGCACGTTTGAACATCATTGGGTGAACGTTACTGGGCGGCAGTCAGGGAATCACCTAGGCCGCCGGTACAGAAACCCGGTTTCTGGGCCAGAGGGCCAGTCATGCCCTTAGACCAGCGACGGAGAAACTGGGTTTTTAGCCATACGGTACCGATGCTCTAGGCCGCCAACACATCCCTAATATCTTTCACCAACTCGTCAATCGCCTCGGTGGTCGTATTCCAGGCACACATCAGCCGCGCGCCGTCGGTGCCAATAAAGGTGTAAAACTTCCAGCCCCGACGGTATAGCTCATCGATTAATGGTTGGGGCATTTGCACAAACACCCCGTTGACCTGGCGCGGGAACAAGATTTTCAGCTCAGGGATAGTGCTCAGCTGCTGTTCCAGATAGGCGGCCATGTGGTTGGCGTGCCCAGCATTGCGCAGCCAGGCCCCCGTTTCGAGCAGCCCCAGCCACGGGGCCGAGATAAACCGCATTTTTGAACACAACTGCCCCGCCTGCTTGCAGCGATAGGCAAAATCTTCCGCCAGGGCGCGATCAAAAAACAAAATTGCCTCGCCAATGCCCATGCCGTTCTTGGTGCCGCAGCAGCAGAGCACGTCGATGCCGGCCTTCCAGGTCAGCTCCGCTGGGGTTTTGCCCGAGGCCACCAGGGCATTGGCAAAACGGGCACCGTCCATGTGCACCTTCAGCCCGTGGTGGCGGGCCAGGTCTGTGAGGGCGGCTAGCTCGTCGGGGGAGTAGAGGGTGCCGACTTCCGTGGCCTGGGTGAGGCTGATCACCTTGGGCTTGGGATAGTGAATATCGGTGCGCTTGGTGATCAGCCGCTGCACGTCAGCGGGGTCGAGTTTGCCGTGGTCGCCCTGGGCCAGCAGCAGCTTCGAGCCGTTGCTGGCAAACTCGGGGGCACCGCATTCGTCGGTTTCCACATGGGCCAACTCGTGGCAGATCACGCTGTGGTACGACTGACACAGCGACGCCAGGGTCAGCGAATTGGCCGCCGTGCCGTTAAACACAAAAAAAACTTCGCAATCAATCTCGAAGATTTCTCGAAATTTATCGGCCGCTTTTTGAGTCCACTCGTCGTCGCCGTAGGCGGGCGCATCACCCTGGTTGGCTTTGAGCAGATAGTCGAGCGCCTCGGGGCAGATGCCAGAGTAGTTGTCGCTGGCAAATTGAACCGGTCGGGTGGTAGGTAGGGTCGAGGGCATGGCGGCGCGGGGGGGGAGTTGTTTTGAGAATAGCGCGAGTAGGTGGGTGGGCGGGTGGATGGGTGGATGGGTAGGGGCAGACCCACGTGTCTGCCCTGATGTTGCACAGGAAATTTTGGGGGATGGGGGGTGAAGAGAAATGGGTGGACGAAGCCGGGAGTGGGCTAGGCACCCAATGGGTAAGAGATGGATTGCAGTAAGATTGGAAAGCTTATAGGAATAGTTAACTGCAACAGGTTAGATACTGAGCTATGGGGCGTAAGGCTCGCTGGTTTTGGTTAGTGGCGGCGGTGGCCGGGGCAACAGTAGCCCTAGACGGAGGCAGCCTGGCGTTGCTGGGGGGTGCCCCTGCCCAGGCTCAAGATGGCGGTGCCATCAATATAAGCGCGGATATTACAGAGGCCAGTGCCGCTACGGGCATCATCACTGCTAGGGGCAACGTGCAGATTGACTACCCGACTCGCGGCATTCGAACCACCTCGGCCCAGGCCGATTACTACAGCAACGAGCAGCGGATTGTGCTCAGCGGCAGCGTGGTTGTCAACCAGGAGGGCAATACCCTGCGGGCCGAGGTGGTCACCTACCTGATCGAAGAAGACCGCTTTGTGGCCACGCCGCGCCCCAGTGAGCAGGTGGAGGCGGTGTACAACTTGCCCCCATCTGCACCCGCACCCGGGCCGGGCGGTGGCCCTGGGGTCAGTCGCCCCCCGGCACCCCGCCCGCCCACGGTGCTCGATGTCAGCCCGGTCAACGGGGCCAACGGCTCGTCTGGAGCCTCGCCTGAATCATCGCCATTGGGCAACTAGGCCGAGGGGCATGCCCGCTGCCGTCCTCTCGGCGGCTTTGATAGAATTTTTGCAGTTTTACCTGCTGTTTTGGCCCGGTTGCGCCCTTGAAAATCGTACTTGACAACGTTCAGAAGACCTACGGCAAGCGCCAGGTAGTCAACCGGGTCAGTCTGTCGGTGGCCCAGGGCGAGATCGTCGGCCTGCTGGGGCCAAATGGAGCTGGCAAAACGACGACGTTCTATATGGCCACGGGGCTGGAGCGGCCCGATGGCGGCAAGGTTTGCCTCGACCAGATCGATATTACCGACCTGCCTATGCACCAGCGGGCGCGGCTGGGGATTGGCTACCTGGCCCAGGAACCGAGCATTTTTCGCAATCTGTCAGTGGCCGAAAACATTCTGTTAGTCATGCAGCAGACGCGGGTGCCCCCTGATGAGTACGGCGATCGCCTGCAAGACCTGCTCAAAGAGTTTCGCCTCGAAAAGGTGGCCAACACCCTGGGCATTCAGGTGTCAGGGGGTGAGCGGCGGCGGACGGAGCTGGCGCGATCGCTGGCCTCCGGTGCCGAGGGTCCCAGCTTTTTGTTCCTCGACGAGCCCTTTGCCGGGGTTGACCCGATCGCCGTCGCCGAGATTCAAGACATTATCGGTAAGTTGCGCGATCGCGACATGGGCATTTTGATCACCGACCACAACGTCCGCGAAACCCTGCGCATCATCGACCGCGCCTACATCATGAGCGATGGCCAGATCCTCGCCTCCGGCAGCGCCGACGACCTCTCCAGCAACCCCCTAGTGCGCGAACACTACCTCGGCAAAGACTTCGCCATCTAGCTATCCTGGGGCTGAAGCCCACCACGCTATTTCCTGCCAGCCCCAGGCCAAACCCCTGTGTCCGCCCAACCCCCATCCCCCCACTCATCTACCCATCCACTCACCCACACACCTACTCCCCCAACCCATGGCCTCAGCCTCCACCACCCCCATTCGCTCTCGCCTCGGCCTGTCGCCGCTAACAGTGATGGATCGCTACATCGCCAAAGAGCTGACCATGCCCTTTTTGTTTGGGGTCGGGGCCTTTTCCTCCATTGGCATTTCCATTGGGGCACTGTTTGAGCTGATTCGCCGCATCACCGAGTCGGGGCTATCAATCACCCTGGCGGTGCAGATCTTCCTGCTCAAGCTACCCGAGTTCATCGTGCTGGCCTTCCCGATGTCGACCCTGCTGGCCACCATGATGACCTACAGCCGCTTCAGCAGCGACAGCGAGCTGATCGCCCTGCGCGGGGTGGGGGTGAGCATTCGCCGCATCATCGCCCCAGCGGTGGTGCTGAGCCTGCTGGTCACCGGCCTCACCTTTGTGTTTAACGAGCTGATTACCCCCGCCGCCAACTACCGGGCCGCCATCACCCTAGAGCAGGCGCTCAAGTCGGAGCGGCCCCCCTTTCAAGAGCGCAACATTTTCTACCAAGAGTTTCAGCCCGCCCAAGACAACCCCGAGGCCCAAGAGCTCAAGCGCCAGTTCTACGCCCGCCGCTTCGACGGCACCACCATGCACGGGCTGACGATTCTCGACTTTTCCCAGGAGGGGCTAAACCAGGTGGTCAGCGCCGAGTCAGCCAACTGGGAAATTGACAAAAACACCTGGACTTTCTATAACGGCACCATCTACGTAGTCGCCCCCGACGGCTCGTTCCGCAACATCATCACCTTTGAAACTCAGGAGTTGCAGCTGCCCCGCACACCCCTAGACCTAGCGGGGCGCACCAAAAACGACACCGAGATGAATATCGCCGAGGCCACCGAGCAGCTCAATCTAGTGCGCCAGAGCGGCGACGAACGGATGATTCGCCGCTGGCAGATCCGAATTATGCAGAAGTACGCCCTGCCCTTTGTGTGCGTGGTGTTTGGCCTGGTGGGGGCTTCCATTGGGGTGCTGCCCCAGCGCACCAGTCGCGCCACCAGCTTTGGCGTCAGCATTGTAATTATTTTTGGCTACTACCTGCTGTCGTTTATCACCAACGCCATGGGCGAAGTGGGGGTGCTGTCGCCCTTCCTGTCGGCCTGGCTGCCCACCCTGCTGGGGCTGGTGATCGGCATTTATCTACTGTTGCGAGCGTCTAAATAGGGTTCAAGGTGCAAGGTGTACGGTGCAAGGCTTGGGTTAGAAGCAAAACCGTACACCGAGCACCGTAAACCGCCTTTCCCCTGGCCAAACCTACCTCCCTAGAAAAAGAACCCGTCCTGCTCGATTTCTTCGATGGTTTGCAGGCCTCGGGTGTCGCCCACCTTGAGCAGGGCGGTGCGGGCATCTTCGCGCACGCCCAGGTCATCCTCTTCGGCAAAGCTCTCGATTAGGGCGTCGATCGCCGTGTGGTAGACCACGTTAGAGGGCAGCTCGCGGCACAGCTGCCCCACGGCCCAGGCGCAGTTGCTGCGCACCGCGGGCACCGGGTCGCGGCGCAGCCCCTCAATCAGGGGCGGAATTGCGGCAATCACCGACTCGTAGCCCACCTGAGACATCTGGGCCAGGGCGCTGGCAGCCCACAGCCGCACCGCAGAAATATCGGTTCTCAGGGCTTCGAGCAGGGGGTCTAGGGCGCGGGCATTTTGGGAGTTGCCCAAGGCCCACACCAGCCCCTTACGCACGTAGCCATTCCAGTCGGTGGCCAGCTGGGCAATCAGCGGCTCTACCGCCGACTCGCTGGGGTTGCGGCCCAGGGCGTAGGCGGCACTCACCCGCACCAGCGGGCAGAGATCGCTCAGCAGAGCCGTCAGGGGAGCTACCGCCCGCCCGTCTTCCACTTCGCAAAAAGCGCGCGCCGCCAGCATGCGCTGCTGCGGATCGGTCGCCGTCAGCAGGGGCAGCATGGCCTCGGGGTCGTACTGGGGGGCCGCATCTTCCTCCACCGGGCCGAGGGCATCGAGGGGGTCAGCAAACTCCTGATCGGGGTTTAGAGTAGTGAGATCGTCGTCATACATAGGGCTACTTTATCTGGTTGCGCCCCACTTTTTGCGCTGGTTAGCCACCCCTGCAAACTTTCGTTAAGCAAGGCCCTAGACGTTGGCCGTCCATCTCTACTTGGCGACCCGGTAGGTAAGCTGCACCACACCGTTGGCAAAGGTCTGAGCCGCCTGAAGCCCCACCGAGGCCGCCGGGCCGGGGCCAGCAAACAGGGGAATGCCCGCCCCCAGCAGCACCGGAATCACCGTCAGAATATATTCGTCAATCAGCCCCCCGGTCCGAAAAGCCGCCACTAGAGCCGCGCCGCCCACCAGCCACACTCGCCGATCACCCTGCTGCTGAAGGGTATTGACTAGGGCGATCGGTGACTGGGTCGTAACTCTAACCTCCGGCAGATCTGGGGTAAAGGGACGGTGGGTGACAATGTAGGCGGGTTTGCCGGGGTAGGGCCAGTCGCCAAAACTATGCACCTGATCGTAGGTGCGGCGACCCATCACTAGAGCATCGACCTCGGCGTAGAAAGCGCCATAGCCGTAGTCTTCTTCGGGGGTTTCTATTTGGTTGAGCCAGTCGATGCCGCCCTCGGGGGTGGCAATAAAGCCATCTAGGCTGGTGGCGATGTAAAGCACAATGTCAGGCATCTTTCCAGGGCGTCTTTACCGAAGAATTTTTCCCAGGCATCTTTCCAAAGAATATCCGTAGATTCCCACGACCGGATAGAGCAGCCCCTAGGATGAAATCACAGGCTGTAACCGGCTGGGAGAACCCTGAGGATCTGGCAACCCTGCATCCCCTTTGACCGCTGGTTTTGTCAGTTTACCAGCGCCTCAGCCCACGATAGACACTCCCTCTAGCACAGTAGTTAGGAGCAACCGCTATGGCATCTCAAGCCCAGGTCAGAGAGTATTTAGCCCATTGGTTTCAGCTTGGCAAGCCGGTCGTGCTGGCCGAGCACCGGGGCGGATGCTTGCCCAGCCCGATTTTTCAAAACGGCCGCTACAGCCGGTCGTTTGAAGACTGCTGGCACCAAATCATGGTGACTAGCGGCCAAGACTGCTATCTCCAAGGCACGACTCAGAGTATTGCGGCCATGCTGTCGCCCGCGTGGGACTTGGTTGCCTGTTCTCGATGTGACATGCCCATTGCCATGCCTACCGCCGGCACGATGACCGACCTTTGCCCCTGCAACGACCTAATGAGCTGGCCCAATACAGAGGTACCGAGGCCCCGTCCCGCCGTGGATGACCAGCGCCACCTGGCAGAACTCCAGCAGCGCCTGAATTAGGTTTAGCCTGGATTATTCACAAGGATGGAAGCGAACGGCTGTCATTCCCGCGCAGGCGGGAATCCACTCGAAAGAGTGCTATTGCGGCTAGATTCCCGTTTCCACGGGAATGACGGGCATTTCCCAAAGGTCATGAATAATCCAGGTTAGAGTGTTCCGGCTAAATACCGATCCAGAGTTTTTCGGCAACCGGCCCAACGGGGCGAGTTTGCGACTGCAAAGGGGATGTTTATTTAGATGCAATACTCTTAGGAAATAGGTTCAGGGGAAATAGGTTCAGGAAAAACCAGCGGCGACTCGGCCTTCCTACCCCGGAGCAGAGGACGCCGAAGCCGAGGTCAGAACCTTCTCACCCTGGCGGGAAATGTCGTAGATCATAAAGTCGTGGGCCATGGTGGTATTGGGGAAGATGGCCCGCGCCTCGGCCAGTAGATCGGGCAGCTGAATGTCATTGCCGGGGGCATAGCGAGGGCTGAAGTGGGTCATGATCAGCTTCTGAGCCTGAGCACCGAGGGCCACCTGGGCCGCCATGGTGCTGGTGGAGTGCAGCCGCTGGTAGGCCAGGTCGGCGTCGCGGTGGGAGAAGGTGGCCTCGTGGATCAGCACGTCGGCTTTGGCGGCTAGGGCAACAGCACGATCGCAGTAAATGGTATCGGTGCAGTAGACCAGCTTGCGCCCGACTAGATCTGGCCCGCAGAGGTCAGCCCCGTTGATGGTGCGGCCATCGTCGAGCTTGACCCGCTGCCCCTGCTTCAGCTGGCCGTAGATCGGCCCCGAGGGAATGCCCATGGCCTGAGCCCGCTTGACGTCAAAGTGGCCGGGGCGATCGCGCTCCTCTACCCGATAGCCGTAGGCAGGCACCCGGTGCTCTAGCAAGTCACAGAACACCCGAAACTCATCATCCTCAAACACTAGCCCCGGCTCCACGGCGTGGATTTTGATCGGCAGCGAAAAGTGGGTTTGAGAATAGCGGCGGCTGGCCTGGAGGTAGTCGTTGAGGGGCTTGGGGCCGTAGATGTCGATGCGCTGCTGGCGGTTGCCCGCCAGGCCGCAGCTGGCCAGCAGCCCCATCAGGCCAAAGATGTGGTCGCCGTGCATGTGGGTGACAAAAATGCGGCGAATCTGGCTCGACTTAAACTCGCTGCGCAAAAACTGGTGCTGGGTGCCCTCACCGCAGTCAAACAGCCACACCTCGGCTCGCTGGGGCAGCCGCAGGGCCACGCTCGACACATTGCGAGATCGGGTCGGCACGCCCGAACTGGTACCCAAAAATGTAATCTGCAACGGAACGGCCTCTAAAAGATATTGGGGGTGACTAGGTGTTGGGTGTCAGGTGTCAGGTGTCAGGTGTTGGGTGTCAGGTGTTGGGTGTCAGGCGTTGGGTGTCAGGTGGCCAATAGTAGGATACCGGGGGTAAGGCTACCCAGAGCCGTAAACCGTAAACCGCATACCCGAAACCCGAACCCCGATACCCGATACCTAATACCCGATACCCCTTCCACCCCATCTTGCCACGACCCTGGGTGATTGGTCGGTGCCACCGATGCAATCTAGGGCCAGGGAGTGTCATCATCACAGCAGCGACCACCGGGACAAATTCCCTTACCGAGAGCACCGTACCCACCGATGAAACTGGCAACCTACTGGCAAACGCTCTTAATGTCTGGGCTAGGCTGGGCGGCCATAGGCTCGGCGGCTCAAGGGGCGGCGGCACCGCCGGGGGTGCACTACGCCTGGCAAACGCTGACCATCAATACGGCCCAGTGTTTAGAACTGGCCCGCCAGGCCCTGGCATCCCAGGGGTTGGACCCGGTGCAGACCGACGGTGCCAGCGTGGCGGGCCGTTCGGAGACGGCCACAGCGATGTTTGTGTGCGCTGAGAACCCTACCGCCGTCACTACGGTCATGGTAGTGGTGGCCAGCGACGATGACCGGCAGGCGATCAACCTGCTCGATGCCCTCAAGCTGGCGTTTTAGCCCATGCGCGTCGTGGTCTACCGCTACCAAGAGGCCGCGGGTACCCCTGCGGCCCATCGGGATGCCCCGGAGCCAGCGATTTTGAAAACTGCTGAGCAGATCTATGTGGACATCGCCCTAGCGGCGGAGCCTGGGTATCGGCCTGAGCGCGATCGCCTCCTGGCCGACCTGCAAACCAGCCCCGCCGATCTGGTTTTGGTGGATCATCTCGCTGACCTGGGCAACGACCCCCAGGAGGTCAGCACCTGGGTAGAAACCCTAGAGTCTACCGGGGCCGAAGTGCTCTCCATCGGCGGAAACGCTGTGGATTTAGACAGCCTGCTCCAAGGGACTGACCTGGCCCTGGCGCAGCGCCGCCGCCGCCTGCGCCAGGGCCACGCCCGCAACCGTTTGCAGGCCCTGCCTCCCCCTGGCAAAGCCCCCTACGGCTACCGCCGAGGCCAGGGCCGCTACCTGATCGACCGCGCCACCGCTCCGGTGGTCACGGCCTTGGTCAACGAGTTTTTGCTCTACGGCTCTCTGCGGGGGGCGGTGCGGTTCATTGAGGGCAAGCTGGGCAAGCGGATTTCGCCCTCTACCGGGCGGCGCTGGCTCACCCACCCGGTGTATCGGGGCGACCTGCAATACCGCGATGGCCAGGTCCTGCGCGACACCCACGCCGCCATTGTCAGCCGCGACGAGGCGGCCCAGATCGACCGCCTGCTGCGCCGCAATCGGCCCCTGCCGCCACGGACGGCGGGGGCACCGCGATCGCTCGCCGGTCTGGTCACCTGCCAGGAATGCAGCCAGCCCCTGACCATCTCTAAAACCGCCCCCAAAACCACCGCTAGGGGCCAGGCCAAAACCTACCTCTACCTCAGGCCCAGCGGCTGCGCCCGCAGTCCCCGCTGCAAAGCCATCGCCTACGATAAGGCGCTGCACCGCATCGTGGCTCAGATTTGCCAGGTGCTGCCCCAGGCGGTGGCTCAGTTCGCCGCTAAAATGCCCTCCGGCATGCCCGCCCCCGGCCCCCGATTGCAGGGTCAGATTGACGCCAAAGAAGCCGTCTTAGCCCAGCTCCCCGAGCTGGAAGCATCCGGCATTCTCGACGCTGAAACCGCCGCCCTGCGCCGCTATAAGCTGCGGGGCGAGGTGGCTGACCTCCACCAGCAGCTGGCCCAGCTGCCCCCGGTAAACCTGCAAGAGCTATCTCAGTCGGTGTCAATTCCTCAATTTTGGCTCGATCTGTCTGAGGCCGAGCGCCGCTTCTTCTTCCGCGAGTTTATCCGCGATATCCAGATCGTGCGCCAGGGGGAAGACTGGCAAATTGAGCTAGTGCTGGTGTTTTAAGCCAGCGAAACCGGTTGTGGGCTGAGTTTCTGGCCATGGATTGACCAAAGTCGCCACCACCACCATCTTGGCAGTCCCCTAGAGCCTCGGTACAGCATCTAAATAACAGCACTCACCCTGGTGCCCTGGCTCCGCCTGGGCATCTTGGTCTTGCGGCTCTGCCGCTCCTTTGAGGAGGCAGAGCCTCCGCCGAGCGTTCCAAGCACTGAAACGAGGGGCAGCGAATATTGAACCGGTCCCTAGGCGTTTCACTGGTGCCATACGGCGCTGTCTAGGGGCGGGGGATGAAGGACTGGGATTGGTTTGGGGCGATTGGGGCGATCGCCCGCGCTGAATTCCGTTAAGCCGCTGTCCCATCGTTAGAAAATTGGGGCAGTATTGGGGGGTGTCATCCGCCGCTGGCGATCGCCGCTGGCACCTTGCAGTCAATGTTTTACCGTAGGCATCATGGGTTTAGCCGGTTCAATTTTTCCTGGGCGCTGGGGGGCTACCGCTCGACACCTGGCGCTTTGGGGTGGCCTGCTTGCCCTCGGGCTGATCGCGCCACTGGCCCAAGCCCAGGCCTCTCTCCCCCTAGACTCGCCCCCCAGAGAACAGCCGCCCAGAGAACAGCCTCCGGTGCAAACCCCCCGACCGACGCCAGGGCTGGCCCCCGGTGCCCCCACCCCACCCTTTGACGACTACCGCCTGGGGCCGGGGGATGGCATTTTCATTGGCGTGCAGCGGTTCCCAGACCTGAGCTTTCCGGCCACCCTCGATATTCAGGGCAACATCGTCGTGCCCCTGGCGGGCACCCTCAGCCTCACAGGGCTAACCCTAGACCAGGCCCGTGACGCCATCTACGACCTCTACAACCAGTATGTAGTAGAACCCGATGTGTCGCTGATTCTCACCACCCAGCGCCCGGTAGAGGTCACCATCCTTGGAGAGGTGCCGCGCCCTGGGCTGTACCCCCTGCAAGCCCCGCAGCTGGCGGTGGCGCTGCTGACCGCTGGGGGTTCCACTACCCTGGCCGACCTGCGCCTGGTGCAGGTTGACCGGCCCCTAGCGGGGGGAGCACTCCTGTCACGCACGGTGGATCTATTCACCCCGCTGTTGCAGGGCGAGCCAATTCCCCAGGTGCGCCTGCAGGATGGCGATGTGGTGACGGTGCCCCGCCTGGCCCCCGAAGCGGTAGAAAGCTATGATCGCGACCTGGTGGCCACCTCCACCCTAGCCCGGCCCGAAATTACCGTGCGGGTGCTCAACCGGGCCACGGGCGGGCGGGGCACCGAAGCCCGCTTTGGGGCGATCAGCCTGCGCAACGGTAGCCGCTTTCTCGACGCCCTGGCGGTGGCGGGGGTAAACCCCGACCTGGCCGCCTACAACCGCATCGCGGTGCTGCGCTTTAACCCTGAAACCGGGGCCGCCGACCAGATTATGGTCAATGCCACAGCGGCGGTGGGCGGCGACCTGAGCCAAAACATTCCCCTGCAAGAAAACGACATTCTGGTGGTTGATCGCAACCTGCTGGCGCGGGTGAGCTACGCTCTGAACATCTTTACCCAACCCTTCCGCGATGTGCTGGGCTTTTTGCTCTTTTTTGACTCCCTCACCAATGCAGCAGACTCACTCTTTAGGCCCTAGGAACAACGGCGATGGCTTCTGCGTTTGTTAAGCGTTATCTGCTGGCCCTAGACCGCTACAAGTGGTTTAGCCTGGGCACGTTTCTGGGCATTTTGGGCATCTCAACGGTGGTGGCCCTACAGCCGCCGCCGCCGCCCCAGTACCGAGCCGAGGGGGTGCTGGTGCAAAATGCGCCGCTGCTGGCCCTCACCACCACTGGCACCGAGGTGCAGCAGCGGGGCCAGGGCATTATCTCAGAGAATTTTTTGCTGGCCGACGTGCTGCTTCAGCAGGTTAGCCTGGAGCTAGATCGGCGGGGTCTGTCGATGGCCCCAGAGACCCTGCGCAACCGCACCACGGTCCGGCTAGAGGGGGAAGAAAACCTGGTACAGCAGGTGACGGTGTCCTTTCGGGGAGATAACGAAGAGCAGGCTGAGATCGTTCTGGGGCTGATGTTTGAGGCCATGGTCGAACTCAGCCGGGTGACTAACCGCGCTCGGCTGCGAGCCATTGGTACCGCCCTTGACGAGCGTCTGCCCGCCGTAGAGGCCGATCTGCGCGCTGCCGAGCAGGCCCTCGAAGCCTACGATCGCACCGAAGGCCCGGCCATCCAGGCGGCCCTCGATGGCAGCCTGCTGGGGTCGATCTCCGGCGGGCAGCAGCAGCAGCGCCAGAATCAAATTGCCCTGGCGGGGCTAGACTCTCAGATTCAGAGCCTCCAGCAGCAGCTGGGGCTGTCGCCGGGGCAGGCGTTTACTGCCTCGGCCCTGAGCGCCGACCCGATTATTGCCCAGCTGCGATCACAGATTCTTGAAACCGAGACCCAGCTCAGGCTACTCTCGCCATCCCTGCGCCCGTCCCACCCCACCATGGAGAGCCTGCGGCAAAACCTGGCCGCCTACAACGCCCTGCTGGCCGAGCGCGCCCAGGAGGTGGTCGGCGGCCAGGGCCTAGCCGCCCTGCCCAGCGTCAGCGAGGTGCGCCAAAACAGCACCCTTGACCCGGCCCGCGCCGCCCTGGCCAACCAGCTGGTCAGCCTCAGCGCTGAGCGGGCCGCCCTGGCCAGCCAGCAGCAGGTGCTCAGCCAGGCCGATGGTCAGCTCAGACAGCAGTACTCAAGCCTGCCCAACAAGCAGCTAGAGCGCAATCGCCTGGCCCAGCAGGTGGCCCTCAACCAGGCGCTCTACGACCAGATTCAGGCTAGGCGCATCGACGCCGAGGCCGCCGAGGCCGAAACCGTCAGCAGCCTGACCATCGCCGAGCCGCCCCAGGTAATCGTGCAGGTCGATGCACCCACCAACCCCGTTGCGGTGATGGCCGTGGGTGGGCTGCTGGGCCTAGTCGCCGCCGGGGCCGTCGCCTTTTTGCTCGACCTGCTCGACAGCACCGCCCGCACCGCCGAAGATATCGAGGGCATTCTCACCGATCAAGATGTGCCGGTGCTGGGGCTGGTGCCCACCCTGTCCACCGCCTCAGCCCAGGGCTGGCCCATGCTCTACCAGCCCCAGACCCCCGATCTCGAAGTCTACGAGCGTCTGCGCAGCAGTCTGCGGCGGGTCGGGGGCTTCTCAGAATCGGGGGTCGTCCCGCGGGTGCTGCTGATCGTCAGCAGTCGCGGCGGCGAGGGTAAAACCACCAGCGCCTTTAACCTGGGCATTGCCGCCGCCCGGGCCGGGCGGCGCACCCTTGTGGTTGAGGCCGATCTGCGCCAGGCCTCCTGTAGCCACTGGCTAGGGGTGGGGGTGGGGCGCGAGGCCAGCGCCGAGCCATTGCACCACTACGCTGGGCGGCAGCAAGACCCCATCCATCTGGCCCCCTGGGTAGAAAACCTCTACATCGCCCCCAGCCCTGGCCCCCAGCCCCACCCGGCGGCCATTCTAGAGTCGAGCGAGATGGGGCAGTTTTTGGCCGATGCCCGCGCCCGCTTTGACCTGGTGCTGATCGACGCGCCGCCCCTGAGCTACAGCAACGATGCCCTGCTGCTGGGGGCTACCAGCGATGGTCTGGTGCTCATCACCCGCCCCGGCTACACCGACAAAGCGGTACTTGAAGCCCTGCTCGATCAGCTGTTAGAAAACGAAGATTTGCCAGTGCTGGGGGCGATTGTCAACGCCGCCGGGGCCGCCAGCCCCATCTCCCCCACAGACCCAGGGGTGGGGGCCAGGGCCATGCCCCCCGAGACGCAGCCGGTGGTGCGCTCTATCGACTTTTAGCGCATCAAACCCGTGAATCAAATCCATAAAGTCGGCCATTAGGATAGGATCAGAAGCTGTAGATTCAGAGCCTGCAAATCCTGTCGTCGTTTGGAGCGATCGCTTGCCTACCCTGGGAGTCAACATTGACCACATTGCCACCCTGCGCCAGGCCCGCCGCACTGTCGAGCCAGACCCCGTGGCGGCGGCGGTGCTAGCCGAGCTAGCCGGTGCCGACGGCATCACCGTGCACCTGCGCGAAGACCGCCGCCACATGCAAGACCGCGACGTGCGCCTGCTGCGAGAGACCGTGCGCACCCACCTCAACCTAGAGATGGCCGCCACCGATGAAATGGTGGCGATCGCCCTCGACCTCAAGCCCGACTACGTCACCCTGGTGCCCGAGCGGCGCGAAGAGGTGACCACCGAGGGCGGTCTCGATATCGCCGGTCAGCTCGACCGGATCAAATCTGTGGTGGCCACCCTCCAGGGGGCAATGATGCCGGTCAGCCTGTTCATTGACGCCACTACCGAACAGATCGAGGCCTCGGCCCAGGCCGGGGCGCAGTTCGTCGAGCTGCACACCGGCCCCTACGCCGAAGCCCAGCGAGAGCCAGAACGCCATCGAGAACTCGACATTCTCGCCCAGGGCACCGCTCAGGCGATCGCCCTCGACCTGCGGGTCAACGCCGGCCACGGCCTCACCTACTGGAACACTGCCCCCGTCGCCCGCATCCCCGGCATCGAAGAGCTAAACATTGGCCACAGCATCATCAGCCGCGCCGCCCTAGTAGGCCTCGAGCGCGCCGTCCGCGAGATGAAAGCGCTGATCCAAAGCCCCCCCAGCCCGACCCATTAGCAATGGGTTCACGGTGAAAGGTTCACGGTACAAGGTTCACGGCCCACCTAAAACCCGACACCCGACACCCGACACCTCACCCACCCACCCACCCACTCACCTACTCAAAAGGATCCCCCCATGACCACCTACTACTACGCCGTCGCCAGCCAGAAATTTTTGCTCGAAGAAGAACCCCTCGAAGAAGTGATCAAGGAGCGCCGCCGCTACTACCAGGAGCAGGAGCAGGAGGTAAATTTTTGGGTAGTGAAGTCTCCCGCGTTTCTAGAAACGCCTGAACTGGCCCGCGTCAAAGCCAGCTGCCCCCAGCCCGCCGTGGCTTTAGTTTCTACCAGCAAGCAGTTTATCACCTGGGCCAAGCTGCGGTTTGAGTACGTGGGCACCGGCGAGTTTGAAGCTCCCTCCGACTCGATTGCAGATCCCCTCGCCTCCCTAGATGCCGTCGCCTCCTAGGCACCCAGTAGGACAGTATCCAAAAACAGCATTGGGGACACAAATGGGATCAAAACCTAGAATCTGTGCCCCGCTGACGGCGGTTTAGGCTAGAATCGCTGGCAGATTATGGCAGTAAAGGAAGCGATGGCACAGGGTTTGACAAGGAGCGGCGCGCAGGTATCAGCTTTGGAAGGATCGCCTTTAAAACTATTTGCCCTCAGGTCGGGGACGATGGCCCTAGGGCTATTGCTCGCACCGCTGATCGGGTTTTGGCAGTCGGCTCAGGCCCAGTTTCCGCCCTGCCCGCCCCCGGCAGCCAACGAATACCTGCTGCTGGTGCGCAGCAATACTGAGGCCGAGCGCACCCGTGTACAAAACCTGCTGCCCTCTAACAGCACCGTCTTAGTTTGCGACTATCTCAACGACACCGTGGTGCGCGCCGGGGGCTTCACCAACCTTGAGAATGCCAACGCCTGGGCCCAATACATGACCGAGGTGGAGGGCTTTCAGGCCTTTGTGGCCCGCCCCGCCACCGTCGCCGGGCAGCCCGCTCCTCCCGTCAATGGCACCACCCCGCCGGCGACGGGTGCCCCCCACGGTGCGACTGCCAACGGCACCAGCAATGGCGCGACTAATGGCGGTGGCCCAGCCGCCGCCACCCGGCCCGCTGCCTACGCGCCCCAGCCCCTCGGCACAGGCTTCGCGGTGCTGGTCGATTACCAGTTTGAGCCTGAGTCAGCGATCGCCATTCAGCGCCAGGTGGGCCAGGCTGTGGGGCTGGCCGTCCATCGCCAGCGCTCCTACCTGCTGATTGCCCACAGCCCCAACGTCGAGGGCGCGGCCTCCACCCTGTCGGTGCTCAACAGCCTCAACATTCCTGGCTTTATCGTCGATAGCCAAGATGTCGTGATGCTCACCCCGGCGGTTGCCCTAACTGCCCCTTAGTAGGGGATAACCCCACAGGATTGTAATGCTGAATCTGCATTGGCTAGCCCCAGGGGGGCTGGGCAAACACCGTTTGCCCCTACGCCAGCCGCCTGATTATAGCGGTATGTAGGATGATTCAGTACGGACAAGGAACTTAAGCCCCTATTCGCTGGTTGGCTTTGTGCTTGATTGGCCTGAACACCGCTATATGAATCGGGAACCCCGCAGAGGCGTAGCATGCTACGCCCCTACAAATCGGGGTCATTCATTAATACCAAATCCGAGTCACATAACCCCGATTCCCAAAAGGCCAAACCGTAGGGGCAAACGGTTGTTTGCCCTGCTGAATCGGGGGTAGCCAAGCCGGATTTGGTATCATTCGGGATTTGGTATAAGAGCGGTTCTAATAGGCCGGAGCGGCCAGGTAGGAAATCATTACCCCCAGAATTGAGCCGGCAATCACCTGAAACGGGGTGTGGCCCAGCAGTTCTTTGAGTCGGTCTTCGCTGATTTCAGGCTTTTCTTGAAACAGCTCATCGATGATTTGGTTGAGCACCTTGGCCTGCTTGCCCGCCGCCTGGCGCACCCCCGCCGCGTCGTACATGACAATGATCGAAAACACCAGGGTGGCGGCAAACATGGGGCTGGCCCAACCCAGGGTTTGCCCCACACCGCAGGCCAGAGCTGTGACCAAAGCAGAGTGGGCGCTGGGCATGCCGCCGGTACCCACCATTACCCGCAGGTTAAGCTTGCGGTGGCGCACCAGCTCAATAATGGCCTTGAGTCCCTGGGCCGTAAAGCAGGCGATCAGCGCCACAATCAGCACATGGTTGTCGAGAATATCGCTAATATTGCTAAAACTATCCATCGGCTCAGGCAAACCCCAGTAGGTATGGGTAACTAATAGGTACGGGCAACAATGTAATCGGCGATCGCCACCAGCGGCTGGCGCAGTTCGCCAAATCCGGCCAGGCTCTCCTTGGCCGCCGCCACCAGCTGATCGGCCTGGCGGCGCGATTCTTCTAGGCCCCAGAGGCTGGGGTAGGTCACCTTCTGCGCCGCCACGTCTTTACCCACCGACTTGCCCAGGGTTTCGGGAGTCGAGGTGATGTCAAGAATGTCATCGACAATTTGAAAGGCCAGACCAATGCGCTGGGCGTACTGGCGCAGGTTTTCTACAGCGTCGTCGCTGGCCCCGGCCAGGATCGCCCCTGAGGTTACCGAAATTTCTAGCAGCGCCGCCGTCTTGTGGTTGTGGATGTAGGTCAGGGTTTCTAAGGTCACGTCGGGGTTGCCCTCGCTGGCCAGATCGACGATTTGCCCCCCCACCAGCCCTTCGCCACCGACGGCCTTGCCCAGCCCGGCAATTACCCGCAGCACGCGCTCTGGGGCGGCCCCCTGGGTCTGGGTCGCCACATGCTCAAAGGCGTAGGTCAACAGGGCATCGCCCGCTAAAATCGCCACGTCATCGCCGTAGACCTTGTGGTTGGTGAGGCGGCCCCGGCGGTAGTCGTCGTTATCCATGGCCGGCAGGTCGTCGTGGATCAGCGACATGGTGTGGATCATCTCCAGGGCGCAGGCTGTGGGCATGGCCACAGCGGCACTGCCCCCCGCCAGTTCACAGCTGGCCAGGCAGAGAATCGGGCGCAGCCGCTTGCCCCCGGCCAGCAGCGAATAGCGCATGGCTTCGTAGAGGGTCTCGGGATACTGCACCGCCAGGGCCTGGTCGAGGGCCGCTTCTACCCGCTGGCGCTGCTCTGTCAGATAGGCTTCTAGATCAAACTGGCCCGAAGCAGAGAGTATTGAATCGAGGGAGTTGGTTTGCACCATGGCGGCAGCCGAATGAGAGTCTACAGGAATAGAGTTTGAGAGAAATAGAATTGGAGCAGCCGGTTTACAGGCGGCGGCGGTAGCTGGTGAAAGTGTTTTCAAGCAGCATGGCCACGGTCATGGGGCCGACGCCTCCGGGCACTGGGGTAATGGCCCCGGCCACCGGCTCCACCGAGGCAAAGTCGACATCGCCCACCAGCCGAGCTTTGCCATCGGGCTGCTCGACCCGGTTGATGCCCACGTCAATCACCACGCTGTCGGGTTTGACGTCGGCGGCGGTGATCATACCCGGTCGACCCACTGCCGCCACTAGAATATCAGCTTGCCGCATCAGCGCGGGCAAATCGGCGGTGTGGGAATGGGCCAGGGTGACGGTGGCGTTGGCTTCTATCAACATCAGCGCCATGGGTTTGCCGACGAGAATGCTGCGCCCCACGACTACGGCGTTGGCCCCCACCAGGTTGATGTTGGCAGCCTCCAGCAGCCGCATGACGCCGTAGGGGGTGCAGCTGCGCAGGCCCGGCTCCCCCCGCATCAGTCGCCCCAGATTGACCGGGTGGAGGCCGTCGGCATCTTTGTCGGGGTCAATGGTGTTGAGCAGGGCCACGGCGTCGAGATGATCGGGCAGGGGCAGCTGTACCAAAATGCCGTCGACGTTGGGGTCGGCGTTGAGCTGCTGAATCAGGGTGGCCACCTCTGTTTGAGAGACCGTCACGGGCAGGTGCTTGCCGTAGGAGGCAATGCCCACTCGGGCGCAGGCCCGCTCTTTGTTGCGCACGTAGGCGGCGCTGGCGGGGTTGTCGCCCACCATAATCACCGCTAGCCCCGGGGGCCGCTGGCCGCGGTTGGTCAAGGTCTCAATCTCCAGGGCCAGCTGGTCTTGGAGCTGGCTGGCTAGGGCTTTGCCGTCGAGCAATTGGGTCATGACCGGGGTGCGCTAACCTGTATCTCGGAAAGGAATGATGGTCGGTGCCTCTGGGCGATGGCTGAGCCATCGCCGAGGATGCCGCCGCCTTCCAGTGTCTCAGATTTTGCTCCTAACGGAGCCAGCGATCGCCGCTAACTGCTGTATTGGCCCCTATGAACTGCTCAAAGCGCCGTTTTACCTGTCGTTTCACCGCCTGTGGGGTGGTGGGCTTAGCCCTGGTGGCGGTCACCAGCTGCGGGGCCAGCATCGATGCCACAGTCGGCTACGGGCTGCGCGATCGCCTCAGCACCTGGCCCGGCCTAGCCTGGCTCGACCCCGTCACGCCCATCGCTGAAGCCAGCCAGAGCGGTCAATCTACCCTATATCTGGCGGGCACTGTAGAGCGGCAGCTGCCCCTGGTCGGTCAGGGGCTGTACGAGCTGGTGGATGACTCTGGAGCGATCTGGGTGTTGAGCGCCACCCCGGCCCCACCCCTGGGCACCGCGATCGCCATCAGAGCCAACCTGCAGTACGAGCGGATTTTGCTGGAGGGGCAAGACATCGGCGAATACTACGCCGAAGAGCTAGAGCGCCTGCCCCAGGACTAGCCCTAGACTGGCTTGCCCACAAAAGCGAGCCTAAACATCTGAGTAGTTGTCATTAAACGTAGGATGGGCACGGCCTTGGAGGCCTTTGCCCATCCTACGAAGGTTTTATATTTAATTGCGCCTTACTGCTTGTCGGAACCAGCCCCAGGCATTCTTTCCCCGTTGCAGGGGCATGGAAAATGGTAGTCTCTTAGAAGAAATGCTGTGTTTAGACATTCACACTGGTAGGAGAGGATTAGGGTAAATGAAACAACTGGTTGGCCTACTCGTTGCGCTGGCGGTGCTGTTTGGTTGGGTAAGCAGCCCGGCTGCGGCGCAGCCCATCTCTGGGGCAGGCTTTGCCCCCTTTGAGGCCATGGTCTGGCTAGCGGAGACCTCGTCGCAAAATGCGGTAGACGCTAAGCTCAATACCGAATACGGGGAAAAACTCGACCTGAACAACGCCAATGTCCAGGGCTTTAGAAAATTTCCGGGGCTGTACCCCACCCTGGCTCGCAAAATTTTGCTCAATGCGCCCTACGACACAGTTGAAGACGTGCTTGACCTGCCGGGTCTGAGCGAGCAGCAGCTGGATATTCTGCGCACTAACCTCGACAACTTTACGGTCACCGTGACTGACTCTGCCTTCGTAGAAGGCGGCGATCGCTTTAACAACGGCGTCTACAAATAACGTCTAGAAGTAGCTGGGTTAAACAACGGGCCGTGCCTCTTTTCAACCCAGTTGCTACGCTATATCAAGCCCAGCTTAGGATCCGTAGTCTTCCCACAGACAGCAATCCATTCCTAGACTTGGATCAGGTTTATTACCCCTGGTTGATCAGGTTGGCCCAAGGTCAATGCTGGTTAGCCAGGGTTTTTCACAATCTGCCCTAGGCCGGTGTTCTTGGCCTACCGCTGGGGTATTGATTGGCATTTTTCACTGTTTGAATCATGTGTGAATCATTTTTGGGGAGTCTTCTTTGACCCAGCCTGATTTATCGTCGCTGACGCCACCCCAAATCAACGACCAGAGCAACCCTTTTGACGTGCTGGTGATTGGCGGCGGGGCGGCGGGGCTCTACGCGGCGCTGTCGATTTCGCCCCAGTGGCGCATTGGCCTGGTGACCAAAGACACCCTGTCGATCTCCGCCAGCGACTGGGCCCAGGGGGGCATCGCTGCGGCCATTGGCGCCGACGATGCCGTGGCCCTGCACGTGGCCGATACCCTCGGGGCCGGGGCGGGCCTGTGCGACCCAGCCGCCGTAGAGCATTTGGCCAGTCGAGCCGCCCCCTGCATTACCCGCCTAGTGGAGCTGGGGGTCGCCTTTGACCGCACTGAGGGGCAGCTGGCGATGACCCTAGAGGCCGCCCACTCTCGCCGCCGCGTGCTCCATGCCGCCGACACCACCGGCCGGGCAATTGTGTCAATCTTGGCCGAGGCGGTGCTGCAGCGGCCCAACATTACCGTCTTTGAGAGCGCCTTTGCCCTCGATCTATGGATGAGTGAAGGCCGCTGTCGAGGGGCGCTAGTGGCCTACCAGCAGCAGCTGCGCTGGCTGGGTGCTCAGGCCACGGTGCTGGCCACCGGGGGCGGCGGCCAGGTCTATGCCCAGACCACCAACCCAGCGGCCAGCACAGGCGATGGGGTGGCGATGGCCTGGCGGGCCGGAGCCCAGCTGCGAGATCTAGAATTTGTGCAGTTTCACCCCACGGCGCTGGCCCAGACTGGGGCACCGCCCTTTTTAATCAGCGAAGCGGTGCGGGGGGAGGGGGCCCACCTGGTTGATCGCCATGGTGATCGCTTTGCCTTCAACTACCATGCCGATGGTGAGCTGGCCCCCCGCGATGTGGTCAGCCGGGCGATCTTTCACCACTTGCAAAAGACCGGCGACAGCCAGGTGTGGCTCGACCTGCGCCCCATTCCAGCCGATCGCATTCAGTACCGCTTTCCCAACATTCTCAAGGTCTGCCGCACCTGGGGCTGTGACCCGCTGACCCAGCTGGTGCCGGTTTCCCCCGCCGCCCACTACTGGATGGGGGGCATCACCACCGATCTGCACAGTCAGACCACGGTGCCGGGCCTCTATGCCGTGGGCGAAAACGCCAGTACGGGCGTCCACGGAGCCAACCGCCTGGCCAGCAACTCGCTGCTAGAATGCCTGGTCTACGGGGCTGAGCTGGCCAACCTGCCCCTGCAAGCCAGCGGCGACGGTGCCGAGATGAGGACAGCCCCCCAGGGTCTGCCGCTAGATCCGGCCCTTCTGGGATGGGCCAAAGCAAACGCCGCCACCGCCCTAGACAGCATTGACCAGCAGCGATCGCAGCTCACCCAGCTAATGTGGGCAGCGGCGGCCATCAGTCGCAACCAAACCGGCCTAGAAGAGGCGATTTCCGCCCTTAAAATCCAGCGCGCCGACTGGCAACGGCATCCCCTCCATGCTCTGCAAACTCTATCCCCTGGCCCCACCTACCCGCTCCCCACCGCCCTGGGATTTCCCCTGGTGCGGGCCTGGGGTGAGCTGTGCAACCTGCACGACATCGCCTGGCTGATTCTCCACAGCGCCGCCTTTCGCACCGAGAGCCGAGGCGGCCACTTTCGCCAAGACTACCCCGCCGCCCAGCCCGAGTGGCAGGTGCACACGGTGGTGGAGGGCGATCGCTGGCAAAAATCTTCTCCGATGGAGGGATAAATTCAGAAGTGATACTGAATCCACCTTGGCTAGCCCCGGTTGGGCTGGGCAAACACCGTTTGCCCCTACGCAAGCCGCCTGTTTGGAATCGGGGTGATACGATTCGGATTTGGTATGAGGAGTGTTGAAACATCTGCCTACCTCCATCCACCCACCCACCCCTTCACCCCCTCATCTCCTACTCCGCTTCCTCCCCTTTCTCCGCTTTTTCTTCGCCGACGACGACACCCAGTCGGCCACATAGTGGCTCAGGGCACCGAGTTCTAACCCCACCACCAGGGCCAGCCACCAGGGCCAGTAGGTGACCAAGGCCCAGCCCAGGCCATCTACCAGCTCGCCCCAGGTAAGCGCCGTACGCTGAGCGCCGTTGAGCACATCAATAATGACAATGCCGCCCAGGCCCAGCCACAGCGACAGGTATAGCACCCGCACCACGGTGCCGATGATCGGTCCGTGGGACCACTGTGATCGATGGCGCATGCTGCCCCGGTAGGGCAGCCAAATCCACCGTAGCCAGCCCCAGCGCTTGTACTGTACCGAGTGAATGTCGAGGTCGGGGCCGAGCATCCAGCCCCCCAGCAAGAACCCCAGGCAGACTACCACCGTGAGCCAGCCGCTGAGGGTGACGCGAAAGGCGGTTAAAACCACCAGGGGCAAGGCCCAGAGGGTAATGCGATCGTGGGTGCGGCCTGAAGACATAGCACAGATGTATCAAGATTTAGGCCGCTTGGCAAGGTGCTGCGAAAATTCTCACTGGCATGAAATATGGGCCAGTGGATCGGTCGAGGGTTATGTGATTCGGATTTGGTACAAAAAGATCTACGCCGATGCCCTAGGTCAGGGCCGAGAGTATCGGCACAGTAGGGCTAAAAACCCGGTTTCTCAGTCGCTGTTCTAAGGACATGATTAGCCTCCTGGCCCAGAAACCGGGTTTCTGTATCGGCGTTCTAGAGGTTCACAGGTACAAACAAATAGGAGGGGCCTAATATAGACCCCTCCTACCGATTGTGAGTTATGCGATCGCCCTAAACCTAGCCCAGCAGCGCCTTGGCTTTGCTCACCACATTTTCAACGGTAAAGCCAAACTTCTCCATCACCAGGCCGCCGGGGGCAGAGGCCCCAAAGCGGTCAACGCCGATGACGTCGCCTTCGGCACCGACGTAGCGGCACCAGCCCATGGTGATGCCCGCTTCCACCGCCAGGCGCTTGGTGACGGCCTTGGGCAGCACCGACTCCTGGTAGGCGGCGTCTTGGGCGTCAAACAGTTCCCACGAGGGCATCGAGACTACTCGCACTTTAGTGCCTGCCGTCCGCAGTTCCTGGGCGGCATCCACACAGAGGCTGACCTCGCTGCCGGTGCCGATCAAAATCAGCTCGGGTGTACCGTCGCAGTCGTCGACGGTGTAGGCCCCCTTGGCCACGCCTTCGACCGAGGCACCGGGCAAGTTGGGTAGGTTTTGACGGCTAAAGGCCATCAGCGTCGGGGTCTGACGGTGCTCGATGGCTACCTTGTAGGCCCCCGAAGTTTCGGTGCCGTCGGCGGGGCGAATCACGATCAGGTTGGGGATCGCCCGCAGGGAGGCGATGGTTTCCACCGGCTGGTGGGTGGGGCCGTCTTCGCCCAGACCGATGGAGTCGTGGGTCATGACGTAGAGCACCCCGGCCTGGGAGAGGGCCGACAGACGAATCGCCGCCCGCATGTAGTCGGCAAACACCAGGAAGGTGGCGCAGTAGGGAATCAGGCCCGAGTTGTGCAGGGCGATGCCGTTGCAGATCGCGCCCATGCCGTGCTCGCGGACGCCAAAGCGCAGGTTGCGGTTTTCGTAGGCTCCCTTCTGGAAGCTGCCGGAGATCTTTAGCTCGGTCAGGTTGGAGTGGGTGAGGTCGGCGGAGCCACCGATCAGCTCGGGGATGGCGGGCGCTAGGGCGTTGAGGGTGACCTCGGAGTTTTTGCGGGTAGCCAGGGCCTTGTCTGCGGGGGTGTAGGTGGGCAGCGCGTCGGCCCAGCCCTCGGGCAGCTGGCCCGACAGCATGCGCTCAAACTCGGCGGCTTCGGTGGGGTACTTGCTGCGGTAGGTGGCGAGAGTTTCATTCCACTCGGCCTCGTGGCTGGCACCGCGCTCAATGGCCTGGCGCATGTGGTCGAGGGCGTCGGCGGGGGTTTCAAAGTCGCCGTAGCTCCAGCCCAAGTTTTCGCGGGTGGCTTTGATTTCGTCAACCCCCAGGGCCGCGCCGTGGATGCCGGCGGTGTTTTGCCGGTTGGGGGAGCCGTAGCCGATGGTGGTGGTGACTTTGATCATCGAGGGGCGATCAGTGACGGCTTTAGCAGCCTCGATCGCCGCCGCAATGCCCGCCAAATCATCATTGCCGTTCTCCACGTGCTGCACATGCCAGCCGTAGGCCTCAAACCGCTTGCCCACATCTTCGGTAAACGAAATATCGGTGGAGCCGTCGATGGAGATGTGGTTGTCGTCGTAGAGGGCAATCAGCTTGCCCAGGCCCAGGTGGCCCCCCAGGGAGCAGGCTTCGCCCGAGACCCCTTCCATGTTGCAGCCATCGCCGAGGATGACGTAGGTGTAGTGGTCAACCAGAGTGGCGTCGGGCTTGTTGAACTTGGCGGCCAGGTGGGCTTCGGCCATGGCCAGACCGACGGCATTGGCAATGCCCTGGCCCAGCGGCCCGGTGGTGACTTCGATGCCGGGGGTCTCAAAGTTTTCGGGGTGGCCGGGGGTGCGAGCGCCCCACTGACGAAACTGTTTGATGTCGTCTAAGGTAACGCTGTCGAAGCCGCTGAGATACAGCAGGGCATATTGCAACATACAGCCGTGGCCTGCCGAAAGCACGAAGCGATCGCGGTTAAACCACTGGGGGTTTTTGGGGTTGACCCGCAGGAACTTATCCCACAGCACGTAGGCCATGGGGGCAGCGCCCATGGGCAGACCAGGGTGGCCAGACTTGGCCTTTTCTACCGCATCAATCGCCAAAAAGCGAATGGAATTAATGCAGAGTTCGTCTAGGGATTGAGTTGCAACAGCCATAGGTTCAACAGCTTAACGACGGGTTTTCGGAGCAGCGCAGGGGTAGCCAGGGGCTATCGGGATAACCGGCCTCGATCACTCAAGACCACACATTGCCTTCGCTCTTCAGCAGACCCCGCAACCAGACGAATGTCAACACCCGCTGGTTAAGCAAGGTCCAAAGCGGAGACAGTCAGCGACATTTTTCGAGAGCAAGCTTTAGGTCATTATACCTATCAATCTGTAGCTCTAGCTACGGTATTTCTTAAACACCAGGGTGACATTGTGGCCGCCAAAGCCAAAGGAGTTAGAAATCGCCACCTCGATGGGCATGGGCCTACTCTGGTTGGGCACGTAGTCGAGGTCGCAGTCGGGGTCGGGGTCGTGCAGGTTGATGGTGGGTGGGGCCACATCGTTGGCGATCGCCAAACAGGTAGCCACCGCCTCAATACCCCCCGAGCCGCCCAGCAGGTGCCCGGTCATCGACTTGGTCGAACTCACCGCCACCCGGTAGGCCGCATCTCCCAAGGCGGTCTTGATCGCCTGGGTTTCGGTGGGGTCGTTAGCGCCCGTGCTGGTGCCGTGGGCGTTGACGTAGCTGATATCTGCGGGCGATAAACCCGCATCCTTGAGCGCCAGCTGAATGCAGCGGGCCGCCCCGGCCCCACCGGGCACCGGAGCCGTCATGTGGTAGGCGTCGCAGGTCATACCGTAGCCCACGATCTCGCCGTAGATGGTGGCCCCCCGGCTGACGGCGTGCTGTAGCTCTTCGAGAATCAGCATGCCGGCCCCCTCGCCAATCACAAAGCCGTCGCGGGTTGTGTCGAAGGGGCGGCTGGCGGTGGCGGGGTCGTCGTTGCGGGTGGAGAGGGCGCGGGCCGAGGAAAAGCCCGCCACCGACAGGGGGGTCACCGCCGCCTCGGTGCCGCCGCAGATCATCGCCTGGGCATAGCCGTTTTGAATCAGGCGAAAGGCGTCGCCAATGGCGTTAGACCCCGCCGCGCAAGCGGTGACGGCGCAGGTGCTCGGCCCCTTCGCCCCGGTGTGAATCGCGGTTAGCCCGGCTGCCATGTTGGCAATCATCATCGGAATCATGAAGGGGCTACAGCGGCTGGGGCCACGGGTGAGATAGATCTCCTGCTGGTCTTCTAAGACCTTGAGGCCGCCGATGCCAGAGCCAATGCAGGTGCCGATTTGCTCAGCGTTGAGGTCAGTAATCTCTAGCCCTGCATGCTTGAGCGCCCGCTGGCCGGCGATCACCGCAAACTGAGAGAAGCGGTCCATGCGCCGGACTTCTTTTTTATCGAGAAATTCGCCGGGGTCAAACCCTTTCACCTCCGCCGCAATCTGCGAGGCGTGCTGAGATGGGTCAAAGTGGGTGATGCGAGCAGTGCCGCTGCGCCCGGCCACCAGCCCCGCCCAGTAGTCCTCCAGGCTGTTGCCGATGGGGGTAATGGCATCCATGCCCGTCACCACAACACGCTTTGAGTCAGAGTTTGCCATAGCAGATAAATCAGGGAATTTGTTTATTGTAAGGAGTGAATAGAGAGGGGTATCGGGTGTCAGGTACTGGATATCAGGTATTAGGCGCACGGCAAAACCGTAGACCCGACACCCGACACCCGACACCCGATACCCGATACCCGTTTCCTCCAAACTGGCTGGCACAACAATATTGATGGCCTACGCGGGGGCCTTCTCCTCAATGAAGTTGACAGCATCTTGCACGGTGGCAATGCTCTCAGCCGCTTCGTCGGGGATCTCAATGCCAAATTCTTCTTCTAAGGCCATGACTAGCTCTACGGTATCGAGAGAATCGGCGCCCAGGTCATTGGCAAAGCTAGCTTCGGGTTTCACGTCAGCCTCTTCAACCCCCAACTGCTCGGTGACAATTTTTTTGACCTTCTCAAACGTCTCTGCGCTCATGGTTTCTCCAACGCCTCTTTATACGGATTAATCGACAACACAAAACCTTACCACTCTGCGACCCCATCGAGACGAGGATCTGACGTCAAGCCCCAGCATAAGGACACTCATTTTTGAGCATTTGTCCATAGTATCGGAAAAGGAACCCTACCAAAACTCCGTCGCCCGGTAGCCCAGTTCTTCTAGCATGGAGCGCAGCAGCGGCAGGCTGAGGCCAATGACGTTGCTGTGGCAGCCCTCAATTTTCTCAATCATCAGCGCCCCTTTGCCGTCGCTCGAAAAGGCCCCGGCGCAGTTTAGGGGTTCTCCGGTGCCGACGTAGGCGGCGATGGTGGCATCGTCGATGTTGGCAAAGTAAACGCGGGTGACGGCGCTGTGTACCAGGGTGCGCCCACCGGGGGCGATCAGGGCATGGCCGGTGTGAATTTCACCCATCTGGCCGCGCATTTTTTGCCAGCGGGCGATCGCATCATCTTTATCGGCAGGTTTGCCGTAGATTTGGTTACCAAAGGCCATCACCGAGTCGCACCCCAGCACCAGGGCACTGGGAAACTGGGGTGCAACCAGCTCGGCTTTGCAGCGGGCCAGGGTGGCCACGTAGGTGGGCGGGTCGGTGACCTTGACTTGATCTTCGTCAAAGTTGCTGGGATACACAAAGGGTTGAATGCCTGCCCCCACCAGCAGTACGCGACGAGCCTTTGAGGCCGAGGCTAGAACAAATTGAGGACGAGTGGGGATAGACATAGCTGAAATCAGCGGCAATTGGCCAGGAGAGCGATTGAGGGAAGCAAAGATTAGAGAAGGAAACGTTGGGACGAAAAGCAGCGGCGGCGGAGATCCCCTGCCCCCCTTAAAAAGATGGATTGATTAAAGTGAAATTATTGGGTAGGGGCGAACGGTTGTTCGCCCTCCCAGGGAATTCCGCTGTTACCAGGTATTTAATCCACGATCCTTAGGACACCTTAAACGAAGCCACTGACTGCTTCATCATGTCTTTGACCTTTTCCCAACGGCCCTCGTCGGTGGAGGCATTGAAGGTGTAGAGTTTGCCCCGACGGACAATGGCGCTGGCCAGGTTGTGGCGTGGCCCGGCGGGCAGGTCGGCCAGGTATTCGAGAATGTAGTAGGTTTTGTCGTCGACGGTGTCAATGCGCTGGGCGCTGAGCAGGTCAACGGTGCTGTCATCCCCCGCCAGGGCGCTAAAGCTCTTGGAGAGCTTGTAGCCCACCTCGGTGGGGGTGCCAAGGGCCTCGAGATCTTTGCCCTCGGGAATTTCGCTGATCACCACGCTGACGTTTTCGGTCTCGTGAATAAAGTCGTGGAACACCACGTCGGCGGCGCCGGGCACCTTGACCTCAACCCAGCCGGTGGGGTACACAAATTCATAGCCCGAGGACGGATCGGCGTAGGCCTGAAGCCCACCACCGCTGCCCACGCAGCCCTGGAGGGTGACAGCAAAAACAATCAAAAGCACTGTGGCCAGCCGCTTTAGCATGGGTCAACTTCCTTGGATCGCGATCATCAACAAATGGTCTTACACAAAATTGTCTCACACCGGCTGCTCAGAGTATTCGCTCTCAATCAAGGTCTCCCTTGCGATCGCAAGCTCGCCCCTCGGCATTGCTAGAATTGAGGCGTGAATTTGGTTCGGGGACAAATGGCCGTTTGCCCCTGCGAGAAGCATTGATTTTTTGACTCATACCTCGGTTCGGCAACGCCCAGCCCGCTGGGCCTGTTGCCATAGAACTCTGGAGATTAGGGATTCGCATCAAAGATAAGGTACCAGAGAAAGTGGATGCTCTAGTTTGGATTCCCGCCTGCGCGGGAATGACGCTGGGACTTTATTTATTGGCTAGTCCCTTACCTGGCTAGAACAGTCTCAGGCAGGCTTTTGAAAAAACAGCAGGTGCTGCTCAGGCAGGCTGTTGTCTGTCTTGATCCACTCCAGCCCCACGATAGCCATTTCGCGGCGCACCTGGGCCACGCTCATCTTG
>DAIPYU010000034.1:35216-36693 GCA_036782635.1 Nodosilinea sp. CTOTU7353 | reverse complement strand
TTGGATTTGCCCTCGTCATCCTGGCGCATATTTCCCATCGCCTGGTGCCACCGATGAGGCCGCGATCTGAGAGCGCCAGCCCGACGCATCAACGCAATCGTTCACGGCAAGCGGCGCATTACCGCCGATACAGCCCTGCGCCTAGACCGCTATTTTGATATGTTGCCTCGGTTTTGGCCGAGCTTGCAGATAGACTACGACCTAGATGTCGCCGAAGACGAGATGGGCGATCGCCTCGGGGAAATTGTTTTCCAGAAGTTATCTAAGATACAGAAACTACAGCCTGTGGATCAAACGCATTAATGTCAGATACGCGAATAAAGTCTTTCGTGTTAAACGTCAGTAGATGAGTTATCCCATAGGCAAGCATAGTTGCCGCGATGCGGGCATCATGAGCACGCTTGCCTAAAACACTCAGGGTTGTAACCAGGTTTAGCCAGATAGAGAAAACCTGCTGAGATTCTTCCAGTAAAGGAAACTCGTTCATCAACCGAGAAATTTCATCGGTAGTGCGGGCTGCTGACCAACCCAGTCCATTCACTTCGGTTGGACGGGTGGCGACGACCCAAAGCTCCGTCAAAACTTGAGGGTTGAGATAGCAAACGTGTTGCTGCTCTATCAACATAGCAATTGCTTCCGTAACCAGAGCATTTTGCGGACTAGACAAATCTGCTAGGCGCAGCGCTACATTCGTATCTAATAGATAGTTCGCCACTAATCACCGTAGATGGTTTCACGGTCAAAGGCAGAATCAGGCAATCCTTGGCTAACCGAGCCAGTGTACTTAGCGGCCCGTTCTCGCAGTCTTTGAGCAATCTCTGTGGGGGGTACTTGTTGCCACAAGAGCGTGGCTTGCTTCTGCTCCCACCACTCATCAGTCGCCTCAATAGGTTCGCCGCTCTCCAAGCCCTCTAGCAAAAGTGCCTCGATCTTCGCCTGTTGAGAGAGGCGCTCTTGGTCTCTCAAGACTAAATGCACCAGATAATCGGTTGCCGTATCAAAGCCAGCCTGTTCAGCTTGTTGGGCGATCGCCGCTTCTAAATTATCTGGCAGAGAAATATTCAGCATAGTAATTAAATCTGAGTAGTTATCAGAAATGAGGGTGGCACCATTAGCTGAGTGGTCATGGTCGCCACATGAGTCTCTAGGGTGGCTCTATTGTAGGCTCTCTGCCGATAGGCAAGCAATGCGTTATTGCCCAGCAAGTTAGCTTGCACGACAAGCGGCGCATCACCGTCGACACAGCCCTGCGCCTAGCCCACTGTTTTGATAGGTCGCCCCGGTTTTGGCTGGGCTTGCAGATGGACTACGACCTAGATATCGCCGAAGACGAGATGGGCGATCGCCTTAGGCAGGAAATTGGTGCGATCGCCAACCACCTACACAGGATTGTGTTGATTGAATCGACAGCCCCAGGGCAAACAACCGTTTGCCCCTACGGCGGGCCCCTGTAGGGGCAAACGGTTGTTTGCCCTCG
>DAIPYU010000034.1:27592-35116 GCA_036782635.1 Nodosilinea sp. CTOTU7353 | reverse complement strand
GAGCGATCGCTCCAGTACATGCGCCACTACATCACAAACAATCCCTTGACCTGGGCCGAGGATCAACTACATCCATCCAACCCATCAAAATGGTAATGGTTACCTCAGCCTAGGCAAATCTGCTAGGCGCAGCACCACATTCGTATCTAACAGATAGTTCGCCACTAATTGCCGTAGATGGTTTCACGGTCAAAAGCAGAATCAGGCAATCCTTGGCTAGCCGAGCCATTGTACTTAGCGGCCTGTAGGTCGAGTGTTGGCGCGATCGCGCCAATGGCCCAGCGGCGCATGACTGCCGCCCTGCCCTGCGAAAAGGTAATCACCATGGACGCCAGCCACAACCCCTATCTCAGCCCCCGCGACGCTGGCCAACCAACTGCTAGCGCTGCCAGTGACCCTAGAACGACAGCAAGCGCTCTAGCTTGGGAATCGTAAGGGGTAGCTGGATCCACGCATCGGCAGCATTGGCATCGGCGGCCAGAGCAGCGTTCCGCTCTGCCCAGAGAATGGCCACCTTGATGGGCTGGAGCCGGAGCTGGTTGAGATGTTCTGGCAGGGCGGGGTTGCTGGCTTCGCGATCGCCCACAATCAGTAGATGGGGCCGCAGCTGTGCCGGGTGCCGCAGCAAATGTTCGTGGACTTCTGGCCAATGTTGGTAACTGTCAACCTGCCATCCGCAGGCTTTGACGTAAGCGATCAGAGTTTGGTGATGCTCCAGATCGCTATCTACCACCATCAACCGCTGGCTGCCCCCGCGCCTGTGGTTGTCCTCGCTAGAGCGCCAGCTTGCAGCGGCGGTGCTCCTGTCGGCACCACTGTCATCAGCCCTGTCGGCAATCCCGTCGGCCTCACTACCGGGCAGGTAGAGAAAGAAACAGCTGCCCTGGCCCACTGCCGACTCAACCCGCAGATAGCCATTGTGGAGCTGGGCCAGCTGCCGGGTCAGCGCCAAACCCAGGCCAGCCCCGTCGTACTGGCGGTTGAGGTCATGGTCGAGCTGGGTAAAGGGCTGAAAAATCTGCTCTAGCTGGTGAGTTGGTATGCCAATGCCGGTATCTTTTACCTGAAACTCCACCAGCCCGTTGCGGCCCTGCACCGTGAGGGTGACCTGTCCCTGGGGGGTAAACTTCAGCGCATTTGACAGCAGATTGAGCAGCATTTGGCGCAGACGGCGCTCGTCGGCGACGCAGGTGAGGGCGTCGGGGGCCACGTGGTAGCTCAAGACAACACCTTTCTCAGCGGCGCGGGGCTGCACCATGGCAAGGCAAGACTGGCACAGCCCCGGCAGCGATACCTCCGTCAGCCGCAGGTGCTCTTGGCCCGCTTCTACCTTAGAGAGGTCAAGAATGTCGCTAATGATGGCGAGCAAATGCTCACCGCTGCCGTTGATGTAGTTGAGATACTCGATTTGCTTAGAGTTGAGGGGGCCAACTACCTGGCGAGACAGCAGCGCCGATAGACCCAAGATCGAGTTGAGCGGGGTGCGCAGCTCATGGCTAATCATGGCGAGAAACCGGCTCTTGGTCTGGCTGGCCGCCTCCGCCGCCTGGCGCTGGGCCTCTAGTGCTTGGGTATCTTGGTCCTGCTGAGCCCGCTGACGAAAATGCTCTTCCCGCTGGGCCAACACCTGCTTGAGCTGCTCAAAGGCGACCTCGTCGTGGCAGAAAGGTCGCAGATCCTCTAGGTCGTGGGCAATCATGGTTAAAAAATAGATTCAAATACGGATCTGATTTCCCCATTAAACCCCATCCATTAAGCTGACTTTTACCGTTGAGGTCTCGGCGAGCATGTCTGAGATTGCTAGGCCGATCTTGAGCATCACCACAAGTCACCCATCGGCAGCCAAGTTCTCTATTGACCAAAACGTTGCTGATTAAGTCAGCCTATTTTCAGAGCAAATCCGAGTACCATAGCCCCGATGCCCAAAAGGCTAACCTGTAGGGGCGTTGGCGTAGCCGAGCCAGAGGCTCTATGGCATTTGCTCTGCTGAATCGGGGGTGGCCAAACAGGATTTGGGATCAGGTGTTAGGTGTCAGGGGCCGTTGGCTGACCTATGCCGTAGGGTGCTAGGGCTCTACTGCTATCTACCAAAATTGAGCTGTAAGCGGCGGTATCTGGCTCCTCAATAGTCTGGTTTCGGTAGTCTGCACCACTGCGGCAAGTCAGCGCCTCTGGTGCAATCTTGTTATGACAACTGCACTAAAGAGTCCAAAGACAGCACCGTTCACCGATATTCCGCCGCCGTTGGGGGAAGTGGTGGCCGAGTATTGGATTTCGCCAGGGGAGGCTGTTGCCTACCCCGTCACCGCTGGCCAATACATTCAAATCATTGATGTGGCTGGCTCCCAGTGCTCCGACTTTTTGGCCTTTGGCGGCGAGCACCACAGCGACCCGCTCGATGCCACTGTCACTCGCACCCTGACTGGGTTAGCCGTCCCCCAGGCGGGGCTGCCCAGCAAGCTTTTCTCCCAGGCCATGCAGCCGCTGGTCGAAGTGGTGCAAGACACCTGCGGCCACCACGACAGCTTTTTGCTCGCCTGCACCGCCCGCTACTACGAAGATGCGGGCTACCCCGGCCACCCCAGCTGTAGCGACAACTTCAACCGGGTGCTGGCCCCCTACGGTGTTGCCCCCCGCCCCGGCTGGCCCGCGCTCAACTTTTTCTACAACACCAGCGTCGATGGCCACGGCACCATCGGGTTTGAAGAACCCCTCTCGCGCCCCGGCGACTACGTGCTGCTGCTGGCCCACCAAGGCTTGCTCTGCGCCAGTTCCGCCTGCCCCGACGACATTGACCCGGCCAACGGCTGGCACCCTACCCCCATCCACGTGCGCGTCTACGCGGCAGGTCAGACCTTTGCGCGGGCCATGGGGCGGCGGGTGGCGGCAGATTTACCCCTGCGGCTGACCCAAGACAGCGCCTTTACCCCCAGCATTCGCCAGTTGACCGATGACTTGGCTGAGTACAACGGTTTTTGGGTGCCCCAAACCTTTGCCCACCAGGGCGACCAGGCCGAGTACTGGGCTTTGCGCCAGCGGGCGGCGCTGATGGATCTCTCGGCGTTGCGCAAGTTTGAGGTACAGGGAGCCGACGCTTTTGCCCTGTTGCAGCATGCGTTTTCTCGCAATTTAGAGAAGGTAGCGGCGGGGCAGGGGGCCTACGGCTGTCTGCTCAACCCCCACGGCGGCATTGTCGATGACGGCATTGTGTTTTGTTTTGGCCCTAGCCGCTATCGCTATGTGGGCAACTGCGACACCGATGCCGCCTGGCTCAGGCAGATCGCCCAGGCAAACGGCTGGTCGGTGACAGTAGAGACTGTGGATCTTCACAACCTTGCCCTGCAAGGCCCCCGCTCCCGCGACCTGCTCAAACCTCTGGTGCCAGAGGTTGAAGCCCTGGGCTATTTTCGGTTTTTAGAATCTCATGTGCAGGGAATTCCAGTGCTGATCTCCCGCACGGGCTACACCGGGGAGCTGGGCTACGAGCTGTTTGTGCTGCCCCAGCATGGCGCGGCCCTGTGGAAAATTCTCATGGAGGCCGGACGGCCTGCGGGCCTGCTGCCCCTGGGCATGAAGGCGCTTGATCGCGCCCGTATCGAAGCCGGACTGCTGGCGATGGGCTACGAATTCGACGATTTAATCTCGCCCTACCAGGCGGGTATTGGCTGGGCAGTGGCGATGAAAAAGCCTGACTTCATCGGCAAAGCGGCGCTGGAAGCCATCCGCCTGCATCCCCCCCGAGTGGCGGTGGGCCTGGTGCTGGAGGGGCCAGAGGTCGCCGCCCACGGGCAGCCGGTGTTTGCCGCCGGGGAACGCTGGCGGGTGGGGCAGATCACCAGCGCTACGTTTTCGCCCATGCTCAATGCCAGCATTGCCATGGCCCAGGTGGTGCCAGAATTTGCGGAGCCAGGCACCGTGGTGGAGGCGGGCATGCTGGATGGGCTGAAGCGGCGGGTTAGGGCCACTGTCGGCACCCTTGCTGCCTTTGACCCCACCAAGAGCCGGGTGCGAGTATGAAGACTGTCCCAACTACCCAGCCCTGGGATATGGCGGGGGCCGATGGGTTAGTCGCCGCTAGAGCGCTGTTTGGCGAGGCGGTGGATCATCTGGCCCCGTTTCAGTCGTTGGAGACAGAACTGGAGGGCGAGGCTTGCTCGGTGCTGCGATTGTGCGATCGCAACTTTCGCCTTACCTACCCTGGCCCGCTCGATCAGCTCATTGCGCCCCTCAACCTCCAGCTCTGGGTCACCCAGCTCCCCTGGATGGCGGCCATCACCTTACCGGTCGTGAGCCTGCCGGCCTTAGCCGCCCAAGCCACCGCTCGGGCACCCCACCGCCTCTCGCCCCTACCTTTGCACCGGGCGGTTCCGGCTCACGTGGCGAAAATTTCTGTCTTGATGTGGCACCACTCCATTGCGGGCCAGCCAACCTTAGAACTGCACCTAGCTAATTCACAAATCAAAAACTTCTGGGATGTCATTCAACCCTTCAACGGCGGTTCAGTATCGCTGACTACAGCTCATCCCTAGATTGCATTGCACACTCTTGACATAACAAGTTAACCGAGAGAACTCAAATAACTTGATACTAGTCCTGGGTTTAACCCAGGGTTTTGGATTTGTGTTTAGATTAGCCAAGATATTTTGGCCCAGGTCTGATTTGTCTGCTCGACTGAGTTGACTGGGTCAGCGTATTTAGTTCGCTTTCAACCACTTGCTGTCTTCGCAGGTTGGTTGTTCCATTTTTCAGGTTCTCTGTACATCTTAACTGGCAGCTAGGAGTGATCTATGTCTCCTGAATCGCAAGAGTTTTTGGCAGCGTTTGTTGCAGAGTCTTACTACTACTGGGCCTCTGTGCTGATGTTGCTCATTCACGTTGGCTTTTTGGCCTATGAGGGGGGCGCAGCCCGCTCTAAAAATGTCTTGGCCACCATGGTCAAAAACCTGATGACCCTGTCGCTGGTGGGGTTGACCTTCTTCTTCTTTGGCTGGTGGGTGTACAATGCCTTTTCGCTGTTTCCCTTCCAGGGAGGCATCGTCGGTCCTTGGACTAGCGCCACTGCCGATGGCACCGTGGGCGAGGTGCTCGAACTGGTCGAAGCTTCTTACCCCTGGTCGCCCGCGCTGGGGCCAAATATCTCCGACAACCTCACCGGGGTATTTTGGTTTGCCTTTGCCCTGTTTGCCATGACCACGGCCTCGATTCTCTCTGGGGCGGTGATTGAGCGCATCAGAGTTGGGGCCTACGCCATTCTGGCCATTGTTTTGGGCTCCTTCACCTGGGTGGTGGCCGCCTCCTGGGGCTGGAACCCCTACGGCTGGTTTTTCACCCAGATGGGCTACCACGACTTTGGCTGTTCTGGGTTGCTTCACGCGGTGGCGGGCTTCTTTGCCCTCGGGGTGCTGATCAATCTTGGCCCCCGCATCGGCAAGTTCGACGCCCAGGGCAATCCTAGGGTGATTATGCCCCACAATTTGCCCCTGACCATGGTGGGGCTAATGCTGATTTTTGTTGGTTTCTACGCCTTTTTGGCCGCCTGCGTGATCTTTACCCCCGGCCAAACTGGGGCGATCACCATCTACGGTACGCCCATGACTCTGTCCTCCATTGGGGTAAATACCACCCTGGCCCTATCAGCGGGCTTAGTGGGGGCCTACATGGGGTCGAAGGCCGACCCGTTCTATACCATTTCGGGTGGTCTGGCGGGGATTATTTCGGCGGCGGGGGCAATGGATATCTACAGCCCTCCGATCGTGATTCTGCTCGCGTTTGTGGGCGCTTACACCATGCCCTTCGTGGGCAATGCGGTTGAGAAGGCGGGCATTGACGATGCGGTAGGGGCCTTTGCAGTGCACGGCTACTGCGGCATGTTTGGCGCGCTGATGGTGGGCATTGTGGCAGCAGGCTATCCCCAGCCCGAGGGCATTCCTTCGATCAATTTTTGGGGACAGCTAGTGGGCGCGGTAATCTCTGCGGTGCTTTTGGGCTTTATCCCAGGCTACGGGGTGAGTTTTGTGCTGAAGAGGTTTGGTCTGCTGCGGGTTTCTGAGGCTGAAGAAATTGCGGGTCTAGACCTGGCTGACTTCGGCATTGAAGGCTATCCAGAATATTCTATTTTGTCTGAGCAAAATGGCCGTTCCGATAGCGTTGTCATGCCCATGACTTCGGTAGCGCCCAAGTAACCGATCTGTTTGAACCCCTGGCCAAAATGCTAGAAACTTTGAGGAGCAAGTGCCATGTCTAGCCCGTTTTCTACCTTTGAAGATTTTGAGGGGGCGATCGACGGCCCCACTGGTGGGGCGATCTACACCTTTGCCAATAGCCCGGCGATCAATGCCATTGCCCTGCTGATCTGCGTTGGGTTATTTATCTGGTTTTTGGTGAGAACCTTTACTACCCACTATGAAGTGCCTGCGGTTGACCATTCGCTCAATCACCTGAGCGCATTTATTGTGGCAGGTCTGCTGTCTTTGGCCGGTGCTGAATATCGCCAGACGGTGCAGCCCCATCAGCCTGCGGTCGATCAGCCCCAGGCGGCAGTTCCCAGATCTGGAGCTAAGTCGGCCCTAGGACTACTTGGTCTAGTGGGGGTGGCAATGCCGGGTCGACCCAAGGTCCGCCGTAAAGGTCTATACCGCGACATTAAGTCGTCTCGGTAAGTCGTCTTGGTTGTAGGGTGCTCCGGCAGCCCAATGGCCTCAGACCCAAACAGAATTGGAGTTCCTGAACGTTACCTGTCCTGATTAGCGCTTTCCGTTTACCCACAGTTGCTCCGCTAGCCCAGTGCTGGCGGAGTTTTTTGTTTTTTGTTGCGTCAGTATAGTCAGATCTGGCCAAAATGAGCCTTGAGGCTGCTCTGGCGCTATGATTTGGCGTAGCTGGAGCGCAGGACGGCTTTTATCGGTGACTGATATAGATCTGATGCCACAGTCGAGTGGGTCGCGGGCCGAGGACGCAGGCGCGATCGCCCCTGAGGGCCGATCTTTGATGAGCATTGCCCATCTTTTGGCCACAACCCTCAACGACCCCCAGATTAAGCCCCAGATCAAGGTGGAGGTGTCGCGGCGCGATCGCACCCTCTACGTGTTTCTCACCGCCCCTGAGGTGATTGCCCAGAGCCATGTGCCCACTATTTGCGCTGTCGTCACGGCCCTGGGTTTGGCCGATATTACCCACCTCAAGGTGCTCGACGGTACCGAAAAGCGCCTGGTCAACCGCTGGCAGCACGACTTTAGCCTAGAGCCTGCGGCGGTGCCCCCCCAGGCTGACCGCGCCGTCAGTAGTCAGCCGCCCGAGGCCGCCCACCTCGACGCTCAGCAACCGGCCGAGGTAGCCACACCTCTCCTGCAAAGCCCGCCGGGGGGCGATCGCGCTTTTGCCCCAGGCCGTCGCTGGCGTTGGGGTCTGTTGACTGCCGCTGCCGCCCTGGGGTTTGGGTTGACCGCCGCCGTCACCCAATGGCGCTATAGCCAGCCGCCAGCCGCCCCTCTGTCAGAAGTATTGTCGGAGACCCTGCCAGAAACC
>DAIPYU010000034.1:10279-27492 GCA_036782635.1 Nodosilinea sp. CTOTU7353 | reverse complement strand
TGCCAGAAACCCTGCCAGAAGCCCTTAGCGCCCCTGAGGTGACCCCCCTAGAGCCACTGCTGGCCACAGGTGCAGTGGCCCAGGCCCTGACTCCACCAGATCTCGCTGTCCCGGTGACGCTCACGATCAAATCCGTGGGCGACATCATTCCCGGCACCGACTACCGGGGCTACCGTCTGCCCAGCGACTGGCAGTACCTGTTTCGCGGCGTTCAATACCACCTGGGCGACGCCGACATTACCTTTGGCAACTTTGAGAGCACCCTGACCGACCACCCCCACAGCGCCAAAGACACCAGCCGGGGCAATACCTTTGCCTTTCGCACCCCGCCCTGGTACGCCAGCGTGCTCAAAGAGGCCGGGTTTGACGTGCTCAGCGTGGCCAACAACCACTCCTTTGATTTCTTCGAGCAGGGGTTTGACGACACCATCGCCCACATTGAAGCGGCGGGTATGCAGGCGGTGGGCCGCAAAGACGAGATTTTGTATGTAGAAGCCCAGGGGCTGACGGTGGCCTTTATCGGGTTTAGCACCTACAGCTATCACAACATGGTGCAGGATTTGGCGGGGGCGATCGCCCTGGTGCAAACCGCCAAAGCCCAGGCCGATATCGTTGTGATCTCCTTTCACGCAGGCAAAGAGGGCAGCGATGCCACCGTCACCCGTGACCAGAGCGAATATTTCTTCTCGGAAAATCGCGGCAATGTGGTGCAGTTTTCTCGCACGGTGATTGACCATGGGGCCGACCTGGTGCTGGGCCACGGCCCCCACGTGCCTCGCGCCCTAGAGCTTTACAACGGCAAGCTGATCGCCTACTCGTTGGGCAACTTTGTCGGCTACCGCAGTCTGTCTACGGTTGGCCCCCTGGGCACCTCGCTAATTTTGCAGACCGACCTCGACGCCCAGGGCAATTTTGTCGGCGGGCGCATCATTCCCATTGCCCTTGACCGCAACGGCGTGCCCTACCTCGATGACCACTTCGGCGGCGTAACGCTAGTGCGCCAGTTCACCCAGCGCGACTTTCCCGACACGCCCTTAGAGATCGACGATCTGGGCTACGTCTGGCCTCGATAAGCTGGGCGCAACTGGCTGATACCAAAATCCCTTTACAATTGGGCATAGCGATCGCAGTTAGAGGAAAGCCATTGGTTATGCGTGTCGGTTTGCTGGGGCTGGGGACGGTGGGGTCGGGGACGGCCAAGATTTTGCTCGACCCGGCCCATCGCCACCCCCTGGTGGGTCAGATCGAGCTGGCCAGAGTGGGGGTGCGCAGTCTCGATAAGCCCCGCTCGGTGGAGATTGGGGGCGATCGCCTCACCACCGATCTAGAGAGCATTGTCAGCGACCCCACCATCGATGCGGTGGTGGAGGTGATGGGGGGGCTAGAACCGGCGCGATCGCTGATTCTCAAGGCGATCGCCAACGGCAAGCATGTGGTGACGGCCAACAAGGCGGTGATTGCCCGCTACGGCGACGAGATTTTTACCGCCGCCAACGAGGCCGGGGTCTACGTGCTGCTGGAGGCGGCGGTGGCCGGGGGCATTCCGGTGATCCAGCCGCTGAAGCAGGCCCTGGGGGTGAACCGCATTCACGCGGTGACGGGGATCATCAACGGCACCACCAACTACATTCTCACCCGCATGCAGCGGGAGGGGGGCGACTTTGAGCCGATTTTGGCCGATGCCCAGCGCCTGGGCTACGCTGAGGCCGACCCCAGCGCCGACGTAGACGGGCTAGATGCCGCCGACAAAATTGCAATTTTGGCATCGCTGGCCTTTGGGGGCCGGATTAAGCTGTCGGAGGTCTACAGCGAGGGCATTCGCCACGTCACCGCCGCCGACATTGCCTACGCCGAGCGGCTGGGGTTTGTGATCAAGCTGCTGGCGATCGCCCGCCGCGACGGTGAGTTTGACGAAACCTCTGACCAGGCGCTGGATCAATTGCAGCTGCGGGTACACCCGACCCTGGTGCCCGTCAGCCATCCCTTGGCCTCAGTGAACGATGTGTACAACGCCATTTTGATCGAGGGCGACCCGATTGGTCAGGTGATGTTCTTTGGGCCAGGGGCCGGGGAAGGGCCGACGGCCAGCGCCGTGGTGTCTGACCTGCTGAATCTGACGGCCAACCTGCGGGCCGGGACAACGCCGGAAACCAGCAACCCGCTGCTGGCCTGTAGTCATCAGCACTACTGCAAGGTCAGCCCCATGGCCGATATTGTCAGTCGCTTCTACGTGCGGCTGCTGGCGGAAGATGCGCCGGGGGTGATCGGCAAGCTGGGCACCTGTTTTGGTCGCCACCAGGTCAGCTTGGAGTCAATGGTGCAGATTGGCCAGCACGAGACGCGGGCGGAGATTGTGATCGTCAGCCATGAGGTGACCGAGGCGAATTTTCAGACGGCGCTGGATGAGCTGCGGGAGTACGCGGAAATTCACAGCGTGGCCAGCGTGCTGCGGGTACTGTAGGGTGCATTCGCGGCCCAGTTCTCCCTAGCTATGATCTCAGGTCTCCGGGCCGCAATGCACCGCTCACGGCATCGGGTATTTTGCTTAGGCCTGGCGGCGCACAACTGGGGACCAAAGCCAGATCTGCTGCTGGGGTCATTTCGCTGGCCCCAGACCCCCGTCGACCAGGGACGTTCCGCCGCCCTGGACCCGACGGAAAGGAGTTACCGATCATCGGTTTAAACTTTTGTCCTGCAAATTGACTGGTTGGCGGATCTAGTAAAGTACATCCGTAGGGTGAGCACTGCCCACCGGCAAAGGTTTACAGCAGCATTCATTCTGAATTGGGCTGAATCCAACATCGCAAATTCAAAAGCGTGGGGCGGGTGCTGCCCACTCAATAAGCGGCCCAGTCATTAACCTGAAAATTATCAAGCTCTTGTTTTATTTTTCGCTCTCCGCTCTCCGTCCTTCGTTCTTGTGCTCTATGGCCAGCATTCAATCGGCGCGGCATCCTCTACAGCGGCTATTGCGCTACGGGCAGAACTATCGACCGCAGATTTGGGGGGCGGTGATCAACTCCATTCTCAACACCATCTTTGACCTGGCCCCGCCCTACCTGATCGGCATCGCCATTGACGTGGTGACCAACAACGAAAATTCGCTGATTGCTCGAGTGGGTATCGTCAGCATCCCTGGTCAACTTGCCGTTCTGTCGGCACTGACGTTTTTGATCTGGAGCCTGGAGTCGCTGACCCAGTACTTCTACGCCTGGCTGTGGCGCAACCTGGCCCAAAACTTGCAACACGACCTGCGCCTCGACACCTACAGCCATCTGCAAGCGCAAGATCTCAGCTACTTTGAAGACCGCAGCACGGGCAGTTTGCTGTCGATTCTCAACGACGACATCAACCAGCTAGAGCGGTTTTTGAACACGGGGGTGCACAACCTGCTGCGGTTTTTTACCACGGTGCTGTGGGTGGGGTCTACGTTCTTAATCTTGGCTCCGGGAGTGTCGTGGTTTGCTATGCTGCCGATCCCCTTTGTGCTGTGGGGGTCGATCGCCTTTCAGCGGCGGCTGGCCCCCCGCTACGCCGAGGTGCGCGACAAGGCCGGGCTGATCAGCGGGCGGCTGTCTAACAACCTCTCGGGGATCGCCACGATCAAGAGCTTCACGGCGGAGGGCTATGAGCGCGATCGCGTCTCCCAAGACAGCGATGCCTACCGCCGCAGCAACCGCCGCGCGATCGCCCTCAGCGCGGCCTTTATTCCGCTAATTCGGATTGTGATTTTGGTGGGCTTTACCGCCATGCTGTTTTTGGGCGGTCTGGCGGTGGCCGACGGCACCCTGACGGCGGGCACCTACGGCTTTATGGTGTTTATTGTGCAGCGGCTGCTGTGGCCCTTCACCCAGCTGAGCGAAATCATGGATGAGTACCAGCGGGCGATGGCCTCGGTGCGCCGGGTGCTGGGCCTGCTAGATGAGCCGATTGAGCTGGTGCCGGGGCGCAACCCGCTGCCGGTGGCGCAGGTGCAGGGCGACGTGCGCTACGAGAATGTCAGCTTTGCCTACGCTAATCGTCAGCCGGTGCTGAAAAACCTCTCCCTGCACATCCCCGCCGGGCAGAGCATTGGCGTGGTGGGGGCCACTGGCTCGGGCAAGAGCACCCTGGTGAAATTGCTGCTGCGCTTTTATCAGCCCCAGCAGGGCCGTATTCTGATCGACGGCCAGGAGATTCAAGACCTGTTGCCTCAAGATCTGCGCTGCTGCATTGGCCTGGTCAGCCAGGATGTGTTTTTGTTTTCGGGTACCGTGGCCGAAAACATCGCCTACGGCAGCTTTGACGCTACCCCCGACGAAATTCTCCACGCCGCTAAGCTGGCGGAGGCCCATGAGTTTATTGCCCAGCTGCCCCAGGGCTACGACACCATCGTGGGCGAGCGGGGGCAGAAGCTGTCTGGTGGGCAGCGGCAGCGGTTGGCGATCGCCCGCGCCATTCTCAAAGACCCGCCGATCTTGGTGCTCGATGAGGCGACTTCAGCGGTGGATAACGAGACCGAGGCGGCGATCCAGCGATCGCTGGCGGTGATCACCCAGAACCGGACGACCCTGGCGATCGCCCACCGCCTTTCCACCATTCGCCACTGCCACTGCATCTACGTCATGGCCCAGGGCGAAATCGTCGAACAGGGCCGCCATGAGGAATTACTGAAGCTAAACGGCATCTACGCCAGCCTGTGGCGGGTGCAATCGGGCCTGCGATAGCCTAGCTACTGTGAATAACGCATCCACTTTGAGCAATTCTTTGAGCAATTCTCAATATGACAATTGATTGAGTCTAGTCTAACCACCTTTGGGGGAAGCATTTAGACGTCTGTCTCTAGACACAAAATAGGTCGAGTGCCGGTTAGGTTCTATAGAACCTAACCGGCACTCGACCTATAGACTATTTAAACCACAGGATGGCTGCGATTGGGCAACACCCACAGCAGCATCGGGCATACCACTATCGTCATCACGGTGACGACGGCAATGATTTTAAGTCCGGCAACAAGAGCAGTGTCCATAATAGGTTCGCCTCCCAGGGCATAGGTGGTTGGCGCGTTCCTTCGAGAAAATCTCTACTTCCGTCCTAATTGGTCTACGGTAGCGAGCTTAAAGACCACATGGGATGAACGTTATCTGTATCTACTATTACAGTTTAGCGTAATTTTTTGGTTCAGGCGGATTGTGTAGTGCTTTGCAATATTCTTCAGGCTGCGTGAATTTCTCCTTCTATCAAAGCTGCTCATAATTAGATGCAAGCTACTTTTTGTGGCCTGCGATGGGGTTTTCTATTATCAAAGAGCGGTGAAAAACGCCGCCGCGCATACAGAACTCCTGCTGCTGGAGGCATGATTATGACCTTTGTTAAAACTTGGGCTACCCAACAACTCACCCGCCTCAGCCTCTGGCTGGGCAGTGCCTTTGGCTTTGGCGTTGACACCAGCCAGCCCATCGCTGCGGGCGATACCTGGAATGCCGAAACCCTAACCAACTTTGGCCTCCAGATGAGCAAGGGGTTTGGCTCCGGCTTTAGCACCTGACTCACTCAATTGTTTGACTTGACCCTTCGACCAGACATGACATGGCCCCTGCCCGCTTAACCGTTGGCAGGGCTTTTTTATTGATTTTTGCCCAGAGGTGGTTGGGCTACAGGCTGAAGCGGCTCTGTCTCAAAAGATGGGGCGACGGGCGATGGGGCGGCGAGAGCCTGGGTAACAAGAGACTGACCCAGGGTTTTGAGCACGTCTAGAAACGCGTAGATTGCCGGGGTGTGCAGCCCGTCGCCCACAACGGCGGCTCCGATCACTCGCCCCAGGGGCACCGGCAGCGCAAACACCTGCACCCCCGATGGAATTGGCTCTGCGGCCAGGCGGGGCAGAATGGTAGCCCCTAGCCCCTGGGCCACCAGATTGACAATGGTGGTGTCGGTTTCAACCTCAGATACCACGTTGAGCTTGTAACCGTGGGCCTGGACATGCTCGTAGACATCCCGCATCATGATGCGATCAGCGGGGGGCATAATCAGCGGGTGCTGGGTCAGTTCCACCCAGGTGATCTGTGGCCCGGCGGGCTTGAACCTGGGTGGAAACAGCGCCACATAGGCATTTTCAAGAATTTCCCAGGTGTCAAACTCGTCGGTGGTGGGTAGCAGGGTAAAGCCGATGTCTGCGCGGCCGTCGCGCAGAGCTTTTTCGACTTGGCGGTAGTCGTCGTGCTCACTCAGGTTAACGGCAATGTCGGGGTAGTGGTGCTTAAACTGGGCGATCGCATCGGGCAGCAGATGAATGGCAATGCTGCGAAAGGAAGCGATGCGCACCTGCCCACCCTTCAACCCTCGGGCCAGATCAGCCTCTTTGGCGATCGCCTCGGCCTGCTGCAAAATGGTGCGGGCATGGCTGACGATGCGATCGCCTACCGGGGTCAGCCGCGCCCCGTGGCGACCGCGCGAAAACAGCACCACCCCCAGGTGATCTTCGAGGGCCGAAATGCTGTGGCTGACTGCCGACTGCGACATATCAAGGTAGAGCGCAGCCTCGCTAAAGGTCTCTTGCTCAGCTACGGCGACTAAGATGCGCAGCTGAGACAGCTTCATTTGATTCTGGTGGTTATCTCGCATCGCCTCCCACAAAACCCTACTGTATACAGCCTCTATGAGACTACAGCAGGGTGACAGCCAAAACCGCTCACCAGCGACATCACCTCAGGCGCTGCCCCAGGGCTTAAGCCGATGTCGCTGTCCTGAACGGTAGCAATTTGCCGGGTATCGGCCAATAGTTTGGCCAAATTTACATAATTTACACAACCTATGGGCATTACGGATTGGCCTTGGGGGCATCGGGGTTAGAGTGCCCCAACTAAATATTTACCTCATCTGACATTGGGTTACACTTCGTCTGACAACAAACCGGTAAACCGCCAACGTCTTTTGCCTCAAAAACCTGGCCCCACTCAAGTGTTCCAAGCAGCGATTAGCCTTGACGAATAAGCCAAAGACTAAGGAAAACCCGCATCTCGGACAGGTTTACCGCCACCCTCACTCGGCTAGCTAATCAAGCATAAAAAAATTCCCAAAACCGCTGTCTTTGACCTCCAGAATTGAGGAATGACCACCGATGCCCCTCGCTACAGCCGCCCATCCTCCAGCAGACTCTAAGCCCAAGCTGTCGACGGTGGGGCGGTTTTTGCAGTATTTTGCTCCCTACCGGAAAGATTTGCCCGTGGCGCTGCTGCTGGTGGCGATTGGGGCCACGACCCAGGCGATCGGGCCGTTGCTGATCGGCTGGTCGATTGACAATTTAATCCTTCAGGGCAACCTGCCGGGGCTGTTGTGGATGCTGGGGTTGCTGACGGCAATCTATTTTGCCGGCGTGTGGGCAATTCGGGGGCAGATCTGGCGCATGGGGGGCATTGTGCAGCGGCTGCTGGGCCAGCTGCGGCAGGATATTTTTGACAAGGTGCAGAGCCTGCCGGTGAGCTTCTTTGACCGCAGCGAAGCGGGCGACCTGATGAGCCGCCTGCTCAACGATGTAAACACGGTGAACCAGGCCTTTGGCCTCACCATTCCCCAGGTGCTGGGCCAGAGCTTTAGTTTGGTGGGCATTATCATCGCCATGCTCTCGATCAATTTGCAGCTGGGGCTGCTGAGCAACCTGGTGGTGCCGCTGATGATTTTTACCACGGGGTTTTTCTCCCGCTGGGCCAGAAGCCGGTTTCGCGTCACCCGGCAGACCATTGGCGACCTGTCGGCCAAGCTCGAAGAAGACATTGGCAGCGTCAAGGAGGCCCAGGCCTTTAACCGCACCCAGCTCAACATTGAAGAGTTTGACAGTTTGAATGCGGCGAACCGCCGGGCCAATGTGCAGGCGGTGGCGGTGACGGCGGCGTTTTTGCCCTCCATCGACTTTCTCAATACCCTGGCGACGGCGGGGGTGATGGCCTACGGAGGCTATCTGGCGGTGACGGGGGTGATGACCGTGGGTACGGTAACGGCCTTTGTGCTCTACGTGCAGCAGTTCTTTCGGCCGATCCAAATTCTCAGTCAGTTTTATACCCAGGCGCAGTCGGCGCTGGCGGGGCTAGACCGGATATTTTCGCTGCTGGATGAGCCTGCCACGCTGCAAGATGCGCTCAAAGCCACGGAGATGCCGCCGATTCAGGGCGAGGTGCGCTTTGAGTCGGTGGGCTTTGGCTACACCCCCAACCAGCGGGTGCTGAAGGGGGTCAACCTCTGCGCCCAGCCGGGGCAAATGGTGGCTCTGGTGGGGCCAACCGGGGCGGGCAAGAGCACGATTATCAATCTGATCATGCGGTTCTACGATGTGTCGGAGGGGGCGGTGTGCATTGACGGGGTGGATGTGCGCGGTGTGACCCAGGCCAGCCTGCGCCGCCAGATTGGCATTGTGCTGCAAGACAATTTGCTGTTTACCGGCACCGTGGCCGAAAACATTGCCTTTGGCGCGCCCCAGGCCAGCCAGGCCGAGATTGAGGCGGCGGCCCAGGCGGCGAATGTGCATGAGTTCATCACGTCGCTGCCCCAGGGCTACAGCACCCGCCTGGGGGAACGGGGCACGCCCCTGAGCCAGGGGCAGCGGCAGCTGGTGAGCATTGCCCGCGCGGTGCTGATTGACCCGCGCATTTTGCTGCTGGATGAGGCCACCAGCAGCATTGATACCCGCACTGAGAAGCTGGTGCAGGATGCGATCGCCGCCCTGCTCCAAAACCGCACCAGTTTTGTGATTGCCCACCGGCTCAGCACCGTCACCCAGGCCGACCAGGTGCTGGTGATTCAGCAGGGGGCGATTGTTGAGCAGGGCACCCACGCTGAGCTGGTGGCTCGCGAGGGCATCTACGCCAACCTCTACAGCTTGCAGCTCGGGGCCGATTAGAAATAGCCGAAGGCGGTCTGGAAAGGTTTTGGCCAGCGATTTCTCTACAATACACAGCAAGACAATACGCGAGGAGACTTGTGGTGGAGCCAGGGCAAAATCAACGAAAGCCAACGCTGATTGGATTCTCTGCCGTGCTGATGTGGGCCACCCTGGCCCTGCTGACCGATCTCAGCGGCACCGTGCCGCCGTTTCAGCTGACGGCGATGGCGTTTACCATTGCATTCTGCATTGGGGTGGCAGCCTGGGTGCAGGCCGGGGGCCATGTGCTGCGGCACCTGCGGTTGCCCTGGCCGGTGTGGGGCTTGGGCATTGGCGGGCTGTTTGGCTATCACTTTTTCTACTTCATGGCCCTGCGCCACGCTCCGGCGGTGGAGGCGAGTTTGATTGCCTACCTGTGGCCGCTGCTGATCGTGTTTTTTTCGGCCCTGCTGCCGGGGGAGCGACTGCGGTGGTTTCACGGGGCGGGGGCGATCGCAGGCTTTCTCGGCGCGGCGCTGCTGGTTACCAGGGGCCAGGGCTTTAGCTTCGACCCTCAATACACCACGGGCTACCTGGCGGCGCTGGTCTGCGCCCTCACCTGGGCGGGCTACTCGATTCTCTCTCGGCGGTTTGGGGCGATTCCGACCAATGCGGTGGGGGGCTTTTGCGGAGCGACGGCGGTGCTGGCTTGGGTGTGCCACGCCCTGTTTGAGACCACGGTTGTGCCCGTGGGGTGGGAGTGGGTTGCCATTGCTGCCCTGGGGCTGGGGCCGGTGGGGCTGGCCTTTTTCACCTGGGACTACGGTGTAAAGCGCGGCAATATTCGTGTGTTGGGGGCGCTGTCCTACGCAGCGCCTCTACTCTCGACGCTACTGCTGATTGCCTTTGGGCGGGCAGAGGCCACGGCGGTGGTGGGACTGGCCTGTGGGCTAATTGTGGGCGGAGCGCTGCTGGCGACGCTCGATTTCTTTTGGTCGGCGGCTGACAAAGCGCCAGGATGATCCTCAGCGGCGATCGCCCCACCAGCCCCCTGCCAACGTCAGCCCCAGCAAGAGCGGGGTGAGCCAGTCGCCCCAGCGAATGTAGGGGGTAAGGGTTTGGCGACGCTCTAGGGTAGCGCGGTGGGTGAGGTAGGTCTGGGGTTCCCCCAGCCAGAGGGTATGGCCACGGTTATCGACTATGCCCGAGAGGCCGGTGTTGGTGACGCGGATGGCCCAGCGATCGCTCTCCACGGCTCGCAGCACGTCAAACCCGTGGTGCTGCACCATCATCCAAACCGGGTAGGGGTCGTTGTTGGAAGCGGTGATAATGAATTCGCCCCCCAACCGCGTCTGAGGGCGAAACAAACGACTGTAGGCCGACTCGTAGCAAATGCCCACCGTGCCTTGGCCCAGGCTGGAGATAAATGCTTGCTGGGGCGCTCCCGGCACCAGGTAGCTATCCAGCGGCGACAGGCGGCTGATCAATCGGCCCAGCACCGCCTCAAAGGGAACATATTCGCCCAGGGGCACCAGCTGCACCTTGTCGTAGCGGCCATGGGTCTGACCGTCGGGGCGAATTTCGAGCAGGCTTTGGGTGTACTGCGATCGCCCCTCCCCCGGCACCGGGGCAAAGCTGCCCAGCCACAGGGGAACTCCGGCTTGCTCCACAGTGCGCAGGATGGCCGCAATCTGGGGCGAGTTTGGGTTCCACAGCTGTGGCAGCGCCCCCTCCGGTGTCACCACGGCATCGACGCCTTGATTTACCAGGTCGAGATAGCCGTCGGTATAGCCCTGGAGGGCTTGGCGTATCCCCTGAGGCGTGAGCTTTTCACGAGTGGGGATGTTGCCCTGAATCAGGCCAACGGTGAGCGCTTGGTCGGCAGGCGCGGCGGCGGTGCTGGCGTAGAGCATGGCCCCAAGGGCGTGGCCGGTGATGGCTAAGCCGATGGCGGAGAGGATGAGGGGGAGTGGGGCAGTGGGGGAGTGGATGGGTGGATGGGTGGATGGGTGGATGGGTTCTGTCTGCCTTCTGCCTTCTGCCTTCTGCCTTCTGCTTTCTGCCCCAGCCAGGGCCAGCAGGCCATTCGTCGCAACGAGAATAGCGGTGATGGCCCCTGGGCCTGACAGCCTGGCCAGGTGCAAAATCCAGAGATTGTCGGGGCTTTGGGTGAGGCTGAGGGGCGACCAGTCGAGGGGGCTGTGGTTGCGCAGGGCTTCGAGGGCGCACCAGAGGGCGGTGCCCGCGAGCACCAGCCAGCGCGATCGCCCCGGCCAGCGACGGGCCAGCCAGGCGATCATTCCGCCCCAGAATGCGATGCAGACGGAACCCCAAAGGACTATAAATATCCAGGCGGAGAGAGCGATCGCCACGCTACTGCCCCAGGGCACCCCCATCCACATCAGCGGGTGCAGGTGGGTGATCCAGGCCAGGGAAATGCCGTAATATACCAGGCCCCACAGCAGCCCGTAGGCCGCAGCTAGCCCCACCTGCGGAGCTGCAAGCACCACCCACCACAGGGGCACCAGCCCCACCCAGGCCAGTGGCCACAGGCTCCAGGGCGGCAGCGCCAGAGCCATCAGCACGCCGCTGAGAGCCGCCAACCCAGCCTGCCCCCAGCGCCACTGCTGGGCCACAGAGCGAAAACCCATCGCTACCGACTTCATCACAGACACACCCTAGCTGCCAACGTCAGTTGTCATTAAACGTAGGATGGGCAAAGGCCTTAAAGGTCGTGCCCATCAGCAGGGAGATGGGCACGCGTTGCTTTGCCCATCCTACGAAGGTGTTATGTGGAATTGCGCCTTCCTGCTTAGCTGCCAACGTTAGGAGATTTCCAGAAAAGAAGATACCAGCTGTAATCCAGCAACTATGGCCGCCGTAGGGTGGGCACTGCCCACCATGGGAAACTATTTTCCGAAAGTCGCCTTTCCAGAAGTCGCCTGAACAGCTTTAGCGTAATGCAGAGTTCAGGTATCGGCCGCATTCACCAGCAGCAGCCCCTCGCCGTCGCGCAGCTCAAATGATCGCAGGTGCTCGGGGTCAGACGACAGCGATAGCCCCGGCGTCGTCAGCCCCACCCGCCAGGCCGCCAGATCGAGCTGGAGCCAGTCGCCCAGGTTCACCATCATCGGTGCGCCGCCCATGTGGGCTACCATCACCACCTCGTGGGGGGCGCGGTCGGCAGAGGGGTGGGGCTCTATGCGATAGCCGTAGAAAATCGTGCGCTCGTCATCGCTGATGCGGTTAAAGCGATCGCGGCCAATCAAGTTCTCCCGCAGCCAGGGCCGCTGCCGCCGAAACTGCCGCAGCGTCGCCCCAAAGTTGCAGATGTCAGCGTTGGCCTGGTCAAAATAGTAGGCCACGTTGCAAATATCGTGGCAGTCTTCCATAAAGGCCATGGCAAACTGCTTCAGCTTCAGCACATCTAGGGTGGCCAAAAATCTGGGCAGGCTGGGCTGGTTGAGTTCCTGCAGGGCAGGCACTTCGCAGGCGATGCCGTCGACCCCACTGCCCAGGCAGTGCTGGCAAATCTGGGCCACTTCTTCGAGGTTGTAGTCGGTCTCGACCATGGCATCGCGCAGGGCATAGGCAAACGCTTTTAGCTCCTCCAGGGTCTCAAACCCGAGCGATTTGAGCTGCAAAAAGGCGTGGGGTTGCAGATACAGCTCCGGCTCAATTTCCCAGTCGAGAAAACCGATTTCTTCTGAGACCACCTTGACGCCGTAGCGATCATCGGTGTTGCGAAAAAAACCCCAGGGGGTCTCTAGGCTGGCGTTGAGAAAATCCATCGGCAGGCCGGGGCTAAAACCGTGTACCCACAGCAGCGTCGCCGAGTTATTGTAGGCCCGGTTGAGGGCCTCGGGTAGGGTCTTGCCCAGGTTCCAGTTGATGTCGGCGTCGAGATCAATTTGGTTGCCCCGACGTACGGTGTCGTGGTTGCCGCAGCCCGTGATCCAGTGGTCGCCCTGGAAGATCACCTCGCACACCCGCCGCCACTTACGGTCCCAAAACCCCCTCAGAGTCGGGGTATTGTGGGCAAAGATCAGCGGCCCCCACTGAAACGAACCAGGCTTGGCGTCGATCAGCTCTCGGTAGGTCGATTTTTCTTCCCAGCCGGTTTCGGGCCAGGGGCGACCGTCCTCAAAGATGGTAAACATCCGCCGCCGATAGCCCTGAATGTCCTGCACCACGTCGCTCATGGCTAGCAGGTAGACATCGTCTTGTTCGACCCGGCCGCTGAGGGGGTTAAAAAAACGAAAGTCTTGGCCACCGTCGACCCGAATGCCGTCGGCCCCAGTGTTGATCTTGCGCCGCTGCATTTCGAGCAAAATGGCCCGCACCTGGGGCAGCTGGTGGTTGAGGTCTTGGCCATACATGTTTGGCCCCTTAAAGAACTGCTGGGTGAGCAGCTCTAGCCCCTGGTTGTCAGCATGGCCGTAGACCAGGTCATAGATTAGCTGGATTGGCCCCGCTGAGAAGGTGTGCAGGGTGGCGATAAACTCCACCATTTCGTCGGGGCGCAGGCTGCCCAGCAGGGTGGGGTTGGTGGCGGCGCTGCCCAATATCGGCACGTCGTAGCCCCAGTTTTGGGTGTTGGGCTGACGCAGAGTGACGGTCAGGTTAGCGCTGAGTTCTTCGCTGCTGCCGTTCTCGACGATGGCAAAGAATTCATGCTCGATGTTGGTGTCTTCGCGGCGGTACTCAATAGTGGGCTCTACGGGCAAGAGCTGCACCGCGTCGTAGCCGGTGTAGGCCGCCTCCGCCGGGGTCAGCGCTTCCGCCGCCGCCAGCTTGTCAGAGATGCGGCGATAGATGCGGGTCAGCCCTTCCAGACTGCCCTCGGCACTGGCGGTCTTGACGTGAATTTGCAGAATGTTGGTGGGGGCGGGCACCCGAGGAATGTCGTGGTCGAGGCCGCCCTTGGGGGCAGCGCTGCGGGACAGGTAGCCCAGATCAGCCCGTTTCTGCTGAAGCCGCCGCAGGTCATACACCTCGGCGGGGGCAAACACGCCGTAGGGCTGTGAGTAGGCCAAGGGGTCGCGCATGTAGTTGAGCCGTCCCTCGGCATCGACGTAGCGCAGCCAGTAAAAACTGCCGGCGCGATCGCCGCTGCCCGGCTTCACCCCGGCCACCACCGCCCAGACAAACTCCCCCTGCTGCATCACCGGCAGGCGATCGCGCTGAAACCTGAGATTCTGCTGCGGGTTGCGAAAGTCAATCGGCTGCAACGGCGTGAGAATTTCTAGCTCCAGGGTGCGCTCCGACTGAATGATGTCGGCTACCAGGGCAGGGGTCCAAAAGCCAAACTCGGTTAGGCCGTCGCGGCGGTGATGGGCGCCCAGCCGCCGGGCCAGCCGCTGCCCCCGCTGAAAGTAGGTGTCATCTGACTGGGCGACGGCGGCGGCCCAGTCGAGCACCGTCTGGGTTTCGTCTTCGATTAAATAAACCAGGGGCTGAATCTGAGGCTGAGCTACGAGAGGTAGAGTGGGGGCTGATTCTTTAACGGTCACGGTAGGTCTACACGCTCTTGGGTACGCTGTTGCTGCACAGCCGCTAGTCTAACAAGCGGGCTTCTTACCCTGATCGTCTCCACCCCAGGTTTACTTAATTTATATCTTTGGATGGATTCTGTTGGCTCTCAAGTCAAAGCTCACCAGTGAGTGAGGTTTAGTCGGGTTAAAAAACCAGTTTCTGAGTCACTGCTCTGAGGGCATGACTGCCATCTGACCCAAAACCCGGGTTTCTGTATCGCCTTCTCATACTGAATCCTATCTGCACACCCCCGATACCCCTGGGCGAACGGCGGTTCGCCCCTACAGGTTGGCCGATTGGCAATCGGGGGTATGGAATTCGGATTTGGTGTCATACCAATCGTCCATGCCGCTGGCGCGGCACCCCCAACGATTTTTATCGTTGGGGGCATTCGCGAAGCAATGCACCTTCTTAGGGTCATTTTCAGGGCAATTCGAATCGTATAACCCCAATTCCAAACGGGCGACTTCGTAGGGGCAAACGGTGTTTGCCCAGCCCAACCGGAGCTAGCCAAGGCGGATTCAATATCAGCCCATCATTGAAAAACTGCCCTACTGAGAAACCGGGTCAACTCTGATCTCTACCTCGGTGGGGTGGCCCTGGGTAATCACCGGAAATCTGGTAGTAGAGATAAACCGCAGTTGGCCTTCGACCAGAATGCGGGCCTGTACCGCGTAGCTAAAGCGTTGCTCGATCTGGTCGGGGTCATAGACCAGCTCAAAGGGAATCGGCACCTGCCGTCCGCCAAAAATAGCCCCCTGAGAAGCGAGGATAATGGCGGGGGCATCGGCGCGGCTGACATTCACCAGCTGCACCTCCAGGATGGCATTGGGGGGCATGGCGATGCGGGGAAGATAGGTGACGGTGCCCGTCACCGAGGCGCTATCTGTTTGAACCACGTTGTTGACCTTGAAGGTTTGCGATCCGTCCGGGGCGATGCTGACCTGCACCGAGGGGTCAGCCCCCGCGCTGGCAAAGATCAGGCCCTCGACGGAGGAGATGGGGATAGCCAGGGCGGCGTTGATTTCTTGCTGCTGGGTGCGCTTGTTGAACAGGTTGATGCGGGTATGGCCGTTTTGGGTGAATACCCGCATGGCGTAGGTTCGCGTTTGGGAGAAGGCGATTGTGCCGTCAGGAATTTCGACTCGCTCAAGACGGGGCAACTGGAGCAGTTCGTATAGCCTAGTGCCATCGACGACCGCAAAGCCGCGGTTATTCACCTCGGTCTGGGTCAGCTGCGGCACATTGATCCGCTGGTTGGCAATGGTCATAGGGCCGTTGAGCATAATGCGATCGCCCAGCCCCACCGGGTTCAGCGCCTGGGCCTCGCCGTCGATGTCCATCACCGCCGTCAGGTAGGTGGCCAGACTGGTGCCGCCTCTCTGACTAACACCAAAGATCACCGCCGCGTCGTCCTTGCCGTCGCTATTGATGTCGCCAAAGGTCAGCCACATCGGCTCGTTGGCCAGCTCCACGGTCAGCTCACCCGGACGGTTATACTCGCCCCACTCCAAGGTTATGGTCTCGAAGGTGGCGTCGGGGCCAGAGCCCACGGGCACGATGTAGGTGCCGTTTTGCAGGGTGCTCCAGCGATCGCACCAGGCCTGCTTTTCGGGGGTAAACACTTCGCGGGTGAGGCAGTTGTGCCACTCGGGCTGGCTCTGGGCCACGACCTCTCCTCCTACGGCCATAACCCCATTTAGAGACGCGGCCCCCAGGCCAGCCCCCACCAGGGCAGAAAATACTCGCTTGTTCATGATTAATCTCACACCTTAAAGATCAGCGGTGAAAATCGCGATCTGGATGTCAAGGCGGGCTTTGCAACGCCGACCTAAAACCGCAGACTCAATCTCCCCTCAGTTCTCTAGCAATCTACCAACGAACGGTAAAGAAACTGTCTGGAGTTACGGTTTTAGCAACGTATTCAAGAGTCCTGGCTTAGTCGTCTGCCCAGCCAAAGGTGACAGGTTGAGGGGTGCAAGGTTTACGGTATATGGCTCAAGGACTGCCGTGAACCGTATACCGTAAACCCTGCACCTTTAGGCCGTTAGAGCCGGTCACAATTAGGTTGGTCAACTACTGACCTAGTGAGCGTTATAGCGGCGTGATCACCACCTCATCGCCCTCGCTGAGGCCCAACTCGGCGGCGCGCCCGGCCCGTAGCTCAATCACCTGGTCAATGAGCTGGTCGCCGGGGCCGTAGGTGGGGCAGGGGTCGGCGGTGCAGGGGGGCACCTCGGCGGCAATGCCCTGAATAGTACCGTTGTAGATAAACACCATGTCCAACGCCACGGGCACGTTTTTCATCCAAAAGCTCACCGGGCGGGGTCGCCCCAGCGGAAACAGCATGCCCCGGTCATCGGGCAGAGCGTCGCGATACATCAGCCCCAGGGCCTGCTGCTGGGGGGTCGCCGCCACCTCCAGAAAGATTTCTTCGCCTCCCAGGGTAGTGATGGCGGTAACAGCCAGCTGCTGGCCGCGCGGATCAGCCATGGGGGCCTCGACGGTGGATCTGGGCGACTCAATAGTTTCAGGGATGATAGTTTCGGCGGGAGATGACGGCGCTGGCCCACACCCGGCCCCCAAAAACACGGCACTCAGCACCAGGCTCCACAGCGCACCTCTCCCTACTGATCGCTGCCAGGGAGACAGTTGTGGGGGAGTCGCATCACTAAAACAATTGGCCATCAGGAAGTTAGAAACATCAACGATAGACAATCCCATTCTAGTCACTCACCAATCCAGCCAAGGCGTCTACCGGCCAATGTTAAAACCCACCCACTTATCCACGCCAGGGCAGACACACAGGTCTGCCCCTACCCATCTACTACCCATCTACTACCCA
>DAIPYU010000034.1:8208-10179 GCA_036782635.1 Nodosilinea sp. CTOTU7353 | reverse complement strand
CTACCCATCTACTACCCATCTACTACCCACCTACTTCCTAACTCTCCCGCAGCACATACCCCACACCGCGCACCGTCTGAATCAGGCGCTTGTCGTCTTCGCCGTCGATCTTAAGCCGCAGGTAGCGCACGTACACCTCAATCACATTCGACTCGCCCATGAAGTCGTAGCCCCACACGTTTTCGAGAATTTGCTCGCGGGGCAGCACCTCGCGGGGGTGCTGCATCATGTACTTAAGCAGCTCAAACTCCTTCATGGTCAGGTCAATCGTGCGATCACCCCGCAGCGCGTGACGGCTCTCTAGATCGAGGGTGAGGTCACCAAAGCGCAGGTTTTCGATTTCTCCTGGGGTCGATTGCAGGTAGAGCTGCACAATTTTTAAGAAGGCATCGGCCCGGTAGGGCTTGAGAAAATAGTCGTCGGCGCCGCACTCCAGGCAGGCGACCCGGTCTTCTAGGCTGTCTTTGGCCATCAGCAGCACGATTGGGGCTTTAATGCCCTGGCTGCGCAGAGTTTGGCATAGGGTTAGCCCAGACTCGCCCCCCAGCAGGCGATCTACCACAATCAGCGCCGGAGTGCTCTCGTTGGCCAGCCCCAGCCCCGCCTTAGCGCCACTGGCTACCACCGGATTGTAGCCAGCTTCATGAAGGTCAAACTCCATCTGGCGAGTTTGACCCTCGTTAGTGCCAATCAATAAAATATGTGGGTTTTTGTCGGCGGCGGTGGTGCCCATGGAAATCTCTCAACGCCCTGAGGCGTCTGGTATAAGGGTTCGCAGGGTTACACTTCGCAGGCCAAGCCGACAAAGTAGAGCAATTATAGCGCGGCCTGCCGATCATCCATTTTTATGATGACTTTCATGGCGCCGCTGGCCGATTTGGGCTATGAAAAACTCCTCCAGGGTGGGCCGGGTCTGTTGCAGGGCGATCAGGTGCCCCCCGGCCAGCGGTATCTGTTGGGCAAACTCGTAGGGGTCGCCCTTGACGTGGCCCTGCCACAGATTACCCTGCACCGTCATCTGGTCGAGCCAGGGTTCGAGGTCGGCGATGCGCCCGCCGCGACCTTGGGCCAAATATTGGTCGGCGGTGCCCAGCAGCTGGTCGAGGCTGCCGGTGGCAATCAGCTCACCCTGGTCGAGAATGGCAATGCGATCGCAGATCACCTCCACATCCGACAAAATGTGGCTGTTGAAAAAAATCGTTTTGCCCTCCCGCTTCAGGGCCAAAATAATCTCTCGCACCTGAAACCGTCCGGTGGGGTCAAGCCCCGACATTGGCTCATCGAGAAACACCACATCTGGGTCGTTGATCAGCGCCTGGGCCATGCCCACCCGCTGCAGCATGCCCTTCGAGTACTGCCGCAGCTGCTTTTTCTTCGCCGTCTCCACCGGTAGCCCCACCAGGTCTAGCAGCTCGGTAATGCGGCGCTGCTGGGCCGCTCTAGAGAGGCCAAACAGCCCAGCGGTGTACTGCAAAAACTCCCAACCCGTCAAAAAGTCGTAAAAGTAGGCGTTCTCCGGCAGGTAGCCAATGCGCTGCTTCACGGCGCTGTCGCCTAGGGGGTGGCCCAGCAGCGTGGCCATACCGGCGGTGGGGCGAATAATGCCCAGCAAAATCTTCAGCAGTGTGGTCTTGCCCGCCCCGTTGGGGCCAAGCAATCCAAAGGTCTCGCCCTGGTAAACGGTGAGTGAGCAGTCTCTCAGCGATCGCACCCGTTGGTTAAGCCAAAATCCGGTGCGGTAGGCTTTGCTCAGCCCTTCGGTTCGCACAATGGCCGGAGCTTGATCCAGCGTAGTGATTGACCCATCCTGTGAGAATACAGTGCCCATAGAACCCGTTAAGACCTTTAGGTCAACATTAGTCTGCCTAGGGTACCCACCCAATGGCACTATGGTACTAATCAAAGGAGCTAGCTCCAACCCCTGATCGATACTCTGGGCTTGCTTTCTGGGCTTGCTTTCTGGGCTTGCTT
>DAIPYU010000034.1:0-8108 GCA_036782635.1 Nodosilinea sp. CTOTU7353 | reverse complement strand
AACCCCTGATCGATACTCTGGGCTTGCTTTCTGGGCTTGCTTTCTGGGCTTGCTTGCCGGCATGGCTCAATTGTCACCTGGCAACCAGGAGCTCAGAAATGATCATCGGTACGTTCCGTGAAAAACTCAGACCCCAGAGGCTGGTATGGATCGCTCTAAACTTGTTGCCATCATTACCGGCGCAATTTCGCTGCTGCTCGCCGTCGGTTACCTGGTGCTTGTGCAGCTGCTCGACTTTCGTGGCGATATGGTGCCCGCCCCGTTATCGGCGCTGCCCCAGGGCTGGTCACACCTCTTCAGCATTGGCTCCGTGACCTATCCAAGTTTTTTCTAGCCCCGTAGCGCGCTAAGAAATACCTGGTCTTTTACCTTTGCCAAGCTCAACCTCAAAAGGCCGTAATTCAAAAATAAACCCCAGCCCCAAGACGCAGTCGAAAACTGCTCAAATCCTGGGCATCAACTACACTGACCTAGCTCCCCATTGCTGCTAGCTGCAATGTACTAGCGGCGAAGCCCAAAGTTATAGGCGTCGAAAGCCAGATGAGTCCCGCGCTGAGCGAACGTTGTCGCCTTATTTTCTAGCTCTAACGCTCTAATTTATTCATTAGAAATGCTTATAGGCCAATTGACGGCACTCCGATTTTTTATATACGGCTTGTCGTTTAGCCTCAGACAAGCCTAGGTTATAGATCAACCCAGGCTAATTTCCGTTCTCTAGGTGACTCCATAGCCTTCTGACTTTGGCATAGTATTATTGCAACTAACACTACAAACGTTTATCCGCTACCCAGCAGGAACTCATGGCCATGCAACAGCTTGAGACGATTTCGACCTTTGATTACCAGTCAGAGCATTACAAAGATGCTTACAGCCGCATCAACGCCATTGTAATTGAGGGCGAGCAGGAGGCCTACGACAACTACCGCAAGCTGGCGGAGTCACTGCCCGAATCCAAGGATGACCTGCTGCGCTTAGCAAAAATGGAAAACCGCCACATGAAAGGGTTCCAAGCCTGCGGTAAAAACCTGTCTGTTACCCCCGATATGGCTTTCGCCGCCAAGTTTTTCTCTCAACTACACGAGAACTTCCAGCGGGCCTGGGACGATGGTAAAATTATCACCTGTTTGCTGATCCAGTCCCTGATTATCGAGACCTTTGCAATCTCGGCTTACAACATCTACATCCCGGTGGCCGATGATTTTGCTCGCAAAATCACCGAGGGTGTAATCAAAGACGAATACAGCCACCTCAACTTTGGTGAAGAGTGGCTCAAAGCGAACTTTGAGTCGGCCAAAGCTGAGCTAGAGGAAGCCAATCGCCAGAATTTGCCCATTATCTGGGCCATGCTCAACCAAGTGGCTGACGATGCCCGCGTGCTTGGCATGGAAAAAGATGCGCTGGTGGAAGACTTTATGATCACCTACGGTGAGGCCTTGTCCAATATCGGCTTTTCTAACCGTGACGTGATGAGACTCTCTGCCCAAGGGTTAGCCGCGGTCTGAACGCTTGCGGTGCAGGTTGCTAGTGGCCTGCACCGCAGTTTGATTCAGGTCTGGGCTTTGAATGTCAATGGGTGCTGCCCAGAACGACAGCCACCTCTCAACCTCCTCCGCTGCTCGGTGCTCTATTCAATCCAGCACTGGGCCGTTGATCGTATGTAAGTATAATTCAAGTCCAGCAGTGGAATTTTGCCTGTGGGAAAGCTACAGATCCTGAGCTGAACTTGGCATAGATTATCAATCTGTATCAACCTGCACCAATTTCCCTGGCGCACTATCCCCAGTACCTAGATCCGCAATGTTTGGCCTAATTGGACATTTGACCAGCCTTGACCATGCCCAGCTTGTAGCCCGCGACCTGGGTTACCCCGAATACGCCGACCAGGGGCTAGACTTTTGGTGCAGTGCCCCGCCTCAGATTGTTGATACCATCAAAGTCACCAGCGCCACTGGCCAACAAATCGAAGGTCGCTACGTAGAGTCGTGCTTTTTGCCCGAGATGCTGGCCGCTAAGCGGATCAAAGCGGCTACACGTAAGATTATCAACGCCATGGCCCACGCCCAAAAGCACGGCATTGACATCACTGCCCTGGGCGGGTTTTCGTCGATTATTTTTGAGAATTTCAACCTCAACCAGATCCAGCAGGTGCGCAACGTCACCCTGGAATTTGAGCGATTTACCACGGGCAATACTCACACCGCCTACATTATTTGCCAGCAGGTGGCGGCGGCGGCGGGGCAGTTGGGCATTAACCTCTCCGATGCCACCGTGGCTGTCTGCGGTGCTACGGGCGATATCGGCAGTGCTGTCTGCCGCTGGCTCACCGCTCGTACTGACATCAAAGAGCTGCTGCTGATTGCCCGCAACCAGGAGCGGATTTCGATCCTCAAGGAAGAACTGGGCTGTGGTATGGCGATTACCCTCGAAGAAGCTCTGCCTAAGGCAGACATTGTGGTGTGGGTGGCTAGCATGGCCAAGGGGGTGGAGGTTGACCCCAATCGACTGAAGCGCCCTTGCCTGATGATTGATGGCGGCTATCCTAAAAACCTCGACCAGCGCTTTAACTACGAGGGAGTACATGTGCTCAAGGGCGGCATTGTCGAGCATTCCCTCGACATCGACTGGCGGATCATGCAGATTGTCAGTATGGATGTACCGGGCCGTCAGCTGTTTGCCTGCTTTGCCGAGGCTATGCTGCTGGAATTTGAGAAGTGGTACACCAACTTTTCGTGGGGGCGCAACCAGATCACCCTCGAAAAAATGGACATGATTGGTCAGGCGTCGCGGCGGCACGGGTTTCGCCCATTGCTCGACCTCACCGCTGCCCGTCTGGTGGCTGGGTCTTCCTAGGGGGCATTTCCTGAGGAGAGCGTTTCCTAGGTTGAGGTTGGGTCAGGGTTGGGTTTTTAGCCTTAGGCAGAGGGACGCTGACTTGGTATCCTAGATTGCAGATGAGCAAAAGTTTTCTGGGCAAGCCTCCTTGGGCAACTAAGGCAGCATTGGATCGTAACGCTTGTCTACGCCAGGTTGAGTCCAACACTATAGGTTTGCTACGGGCAAAACCTCATTTTCAGCTTGCATTTAATTTAGTTTGTTTCTTCTTCGGCTATGGCCCTACCTGAACGCAAGTCAATTTTGCTTTCCTTTGAAAAGCCCCTGGTTGAGCTAGAGGCTCGGATTGCCCAAATTCGAGACCTGGCCGAAGAAAATGATGTGGATGTGTCGACCCAGCTGCGGCAGCTAGAGGCCCGCGCCACCCACCTGCGCCAGGAAATTTTTTCTAACCTGACCCCGGCCCAGCGGCTGCAGGTGGCGCGGCACCCCCGCCGCCCCAGCACCCTCGATTACATTCAAGCGATTACTGACGAGTGGCTTGAGCTGCACGGCGATCGCAGCTCGGGCAAAGACGACCCGGCGCTGGTGGGCGGGGTGGCTCGTCTCGACGGACGGCCTGTGGTGATCTTGGGCCACCAGAAGGGGCGCGACACCAAAGACAACGTGGCCCGCAATTTTGGCATGGCCTCGCCGGGGGGCTACCGTAAGGCCATGCGGCTGATGCGCCACGCTGATCGCTTCTCCATGCCGATCATCACTTTTATCGATACCCCTGGGGCCTATCCCGGTTATGAGGCCGAAGAGATGGGCCAGGGGGAGGCGATCGCCTACAACCTGCGAGAAATGTTTGGCCTGACGGTGCCAATTATCTGCACCATCATTGGCGAGGGCGGCTCTGGTGGTGCCTTGGGGATAGGCGTGGGCGATCGCCTGATGATGTTTGAGCACTCGGTCTACACCGTGGCCAGCCCCGAAGCCTGTGCCGCCATTTTGTGGAAAGACGCCGCTCGCTCTGGGGAAGCCGCTGAGGCGCTCAAAATTACCTCTTGGGATCTCAAGCAGTTGGGCATCTTAGATGAGCTGCTGCCCGAACCGGTGGGGGGCGCCCACGCTAACCCCATTCAGGCGGCAGAGATGCTCAAACAGGCGCTGATACAGAACCTGGCCGACCTATCGCAGCTAACCCCGACGGCTCGGCAGCAGCTGCGCTATCAGAAGTACCGCAAAATTGGAGTCTTTACCGAGGCGGCCTAGGATGATCTGCCCAGACCCTACGGCACCCTTACCCTAGGCCACCCTCGTACCGAGAAAATTAATTCTCAATTAATTTGCCTGACTAGGGCCGACGCTAGGGTATTCACAGATTCTGCGTTCGCCAGTAACTACTTTGTTAAGAAGCTGTTTACATTTGTTAACATAGATAATGCGCTGGGCCTTTCCAGGTCATCTGGTAGGCCAGCTGTGGGGGTTTCGGCCCTAAACCTCGGTTTTTTTGAGCGTCGCTGCCCCACTCATTGTTGATTGGTACTCACCATTGCAGAATTTTATCCCTTCTGACCTACCGCGCCGCGCCCTGGTGACGGGTGCCAGCCGTGGCATTGGCAGGGCAACCGCCTTGGCCCTGGCCCAGGCTGGCTACGACGTAGCCCTGATCAGCCGTTCCCTAGATACCCTCACGCCAGTGCAGGAATCCCTGGCCAGCTATGGCGTGGTTGCCAAAGCCTACGCCGTGGATCTGGCTGAGATGAAGGGGTTGCGCGATCGTCTGGCGGCAGTGCTAGACGATTTTGGCCCTCTCAGCGTGGTGGTTAACAATGCTGGTATGGGCTATACCGGGGCGCTAGACACCATGCCCTTGGCCGACTGGCAGCGGGTGATGGATCTAAACGTCACCAGTGTGTTCCAGTGCCTTCAGGCAGTACTGCCTGCCCTGCGGGCAAATGGTGGCGGCACCATTGTCAACATTGCCTCCATTGCGGCTAAGGCTGCTTTCCCTGACTGGGGGGCCTATACCGTGAGCAAGGCTGCCCTAGTGGCGCTGTCGCGGGTGCTGGCGGTGGAAGAGCGGCCCCACGGTATTCGGGTGGTGACGGTGTCGCCTGGTTCTGTTAATACCCCTCTTTGGGATACCGATACGGTGCAGGCCAACTTTGACCGCTCGTCTATGCTTACCCCTGAGATCGTGGCACAGACCGTATTGCACACCATTCTTATGCCTCCCCATGCGGTGGTCGAAGACCTCACGCTGATGCCTGCAGGCGGTGCCCTGTAGTTAGTTTTTACCCTGTAGCGACCTGGCTAACTCAGTGAGTGGCCCCATTTTTGTTGAACCTCTAGAGTGTATAGAAACCCTATGACTATCGCATCCTCAAACAGCCTCAATGACAAAGTCACCAACGGCGCTGGGGCTAATGGCATCGGCTCTAATATCACGGGAGCCAAGGGCAAGTCCCCTGAAATCCGGCCTGATCGCACCCACAGCTATCGGGAAGAGGCTGATCAGTACCCCATCCCTGAAACCAGCTTTGAAGACATGAGTGAGGCCGTGCACACCATGCTGCTGTCGGTGGGTGAAGACCCTGAGCGCGAAGGGCTGCTCAAGACCCCCAAGCGCGTCGCAGAGGCCATGCGGTTTCTCACCAGTGGCTACCAGCAGTCCCTAGAGGAGCTGGTTAACGGAGCGATCTTTGACGAGGGCCATAACGAAATGGTGCTGGTGCGCGATATCAATCTATTTAGCCTGTGCGAGCACCACATGCTGCCCTTCATGGGTCGCGCCCACGTGGCCTATATCCCTAACCAGCGAGTGGTGGGGCTGAGCAAGCTGGCCCGCATTGTGGAGATGTACTCTCGCCGTTTGCAGGTGCAAGAGCGCCTCAACCGCCAGATTGCCGAAGCGGTGCAGGAAATTCTTGATCCCAAGGGGGTGGCTGTGGTGGTGGAAGCTAGCCACATGTGCATGGTCATGCGCGGGGTGCAAAAGCCCGGCTCTTGGACGGTGACCAGCGCTATGCTGGGGTCTTTCCAAGAAGACTCCAGAACCCGTGAGGAGTTTCTCAGCCTGATTCGCCACCAGCCCTCGTTCTTCTAGGGTGGCTCTTCTAAGCTGGCTCGACTAGCCTAAAAACCGGGTTTCTGCTGCGGGTAGCTAAAAGGTTTAGCGATTCGACAAGAAATCCGGTTTTTTAGTGGCCGCGCCCTTGTTCTATGGCTGTGCTTCATCGATCTAGATGGCGATCTAAGCGGCGTGGCCAGGCGCTATCTTGGCGCACAAGTAGGGTATGAGGCTTTGCATTGGCAAAAGTGAGCTAATATCTAAGCCGATTCAGCCCTTTAAGTCGTTTAATACTAGATCCGCCTTGGCTAGCCCCGGTTGAGCTGGGCAAACACCGTTTGCCCCTACGCAATCCGCCTGTTTGGAATCGGGGTTATACGATTCGGATTTGGTATAAGTGGTGATTTAGGTGCCGGAGCCAGAGGCGTTAGGGGCACAGCCCCGAGGGTAGCCCTTGATCAGACGGCCTGGCTGAATCCTGTGGTGCGTGGGGAGATCCACTCGATTGCGGCTAAAGCAGCTAGTGACTGGGGTAGTGGGGATGGCCGGGGTGTGCCTATTTGGCAGCCTGCCAGCCAAGGCTACCGCGCGCCTGCAAACCTGGGAGTTTGACGCCGGGCAAAATCGGCTTTTATTTACCACCGAGAGCGAGGTGCAGCCCCAGGTTAGTTTGCTGACTAACCCCCGACGGTTGGTGATTGATCTGCCCGGCATTTTGTCAGAAGCATCGCTGGGCGATCAGTTTATCGGTGGTGCGGTGACGGCAGTGCGAGTTACCCAGGCCAGTGCCGACACCACTCGCATGGTGCTAGAGCTCAGCTCCGACTACGACCTTGACCCCAAGCAGGTAAAGGTGTGGGGGCTGACCAGCCAGCAGTGGGTGGTGCAGCTTCCCGGTGCTACCCCGACAATCGCCGCTGGCGGGTTGCAGATCCCAGATTTCTCGAAGGCGATCGCCCGACCCCTAATGATCGCCGGCGATCATCCTATCCCGCCCCCCATCAATCGCAACCAAATCCGGCACAACCAGATCGGTCGCAATCAAGTGACTCCGGCGGCGGTGCAGGCCACGGCCACGGTGCTGCGCGGCGTGCAGGTCGCCGCTGAAGGGTTTTTCATTCCCACCGTTGGGTCTGCGCCCCAGGTGCAGGTGTATCATACCCGCGACGGCAATCAGTCGCGGCAGCTGGTGATTGACCTGCTCAATGCGGCGATCACCCCCGGCCTCACCGCCGAGATGCTGCCCCAGGGCCGCTACGGCATCCAGCGCTGGAGCCTGACCCAGTTTGCCACCGCTCCGCCCGCCATCCGCATTACCCTCACCCTCGATAGCCACAGCCCCGACTGGCAGATTACTCCCCTGGCCAACGGCGGCATTTGGGTGATTCCCATTGGGGTATCCCCCAGTCAAATTGTCGCCCCGCCCACCACCGTAATGCTGCCGGTGGTCAACGCCACTGCCCCGCCGCCCGTGGCCCAGGCGCCATCTCCGGCACCCGCTGCTGCCCAGGTGCCCGGTCGAGAGCGGGTCTTAGTCATGCTCGACCCCGGCCACGGCGGCCGCGATCCAGGGGCGGTGGGCATCGGTGGCCTACAAGAAAAAGGGGTGGTGCTGGCGGTGGCCCAGCATACCGCAGCGGTGCTGCGCGCCCAGGGGATTGCGGTGCAGATGACCCGCCAGAGTGACCAAACTGTAGATTTACAGCCCCGGGCCGACATGGCCACGGCGGCGGGGGCGACGGTGTTTGTTAGCATCCACGCCAACGCAGTCAATATGCAGCGCCCCGAGGTTAATGGCCTCGAAACCTACTACTACTCGGAGGCAGGGCGGGTGTTGGCTACCGCCCTGCAAAACCAGGTGCTCAGCACCATGGCGATGAATGATCGCGGCGTGCGCCAGGCCCGATTTTTGGTGCTGCGCCGCACCGCCATGCCCGCCGCGCTGATTGAGATTGGCTTTGTCACCGGGGCGATCGATGCCCCCAAGCTGCGCGACCCCCGCTGGCAGGCCCAGATGGGCCAGTCCATTGCCCAGGGCATTCTCAACTATCTGAGCGGGCGACCCTAGAACGCCGGTACAAAAACCCGGTTTTTTGGCTAGAACGCAAATTCTGCCGTTAGTCAGCGATGAAGAAACCGGGTTTTTAGCCATACTGTACCGATGCTCTAGGGCACCCTTACAGTATCTAAATAACAGCGCTCACCCTGGTGACCTAGC
>DAIPYU010000033.1:0-37099 GCA_036782635.1 Nodosilinea sp. CTOTU7353 | reverse complement strand
GGGCCGACGGGGACGGCGATCGCCAGTCCCAGCCCCATGCCCTTAATTAACGTCCAAATTTCCATAGCCCCTCCTTAAGACTCACTTGAATGACTCGGCGGCAAATGCCCCAGCGGCGGCACCTGGGTCTCCTTCACCGTGGACAGCACGATGAGCGTGCGGGTTTTGGCTACGCCCTCAATTTCTTTGAGCTGATCGGTGATCAAGGCTTCTAGGGCATGGGTATGGCAGCAGCGCACCTTCAGCAGGTAGTCGTCGTCGCCGGTGACGTGGTGGCATTCCAAAATCTCTGCACTGACCTGCACCTGGGCGAGAAACCCCGCTCGATGGCGGGGGTGGTCGAGGGTGACGGCAATGAAAGCCGTCAAATTTAGCCCTAGGGCTGCGGCATCGAGCAGGGCGCTATAGCCGGTAATCATGCCGCGCTCTTCGAGCCGTTTGACGCGATCGGCTGCCGCCGGAGCCGATAACCCCAGCTGACCCGCCAGCTCCGCCCAGGTCATGCGCCCCCGCCGACAGAGCAGAGACAGAGTTTTTATGTCAAGGTCGTCAAGCTCCATGGGCTTTCTTTAATAGGTGATAAAGAATTTATATCTTATAAACTAAGTCATTTTCAAGAATTCGCCATGGTTTCTTGCCACATTCGTAGGGGTATTGCACTGCAATGCCCCTACCGGGGTCTTCGCTGTCACAGCTTCTGCTCCCTAAACAATCCCAAACCTCATCTACTCCTTTCGGTGGAGAAAATGTGGCACCTTAGGGATGATGCTGTTCACTGCTCTGTTGGGAGATAACCATGGTTTCTACGATTCGCGGCTACTTGCAGCCCATTGCCGACTTCTTTGCCGGGTTTGGCACCCCGGAACCGATTGTCCACTGGGGCCATCCGGCGATGATGGGCATCGTCATTTTTGTCATGGGTAGCTTCACCGCCTACATGGGCTGGAAAGGCCGCATCGGCGACGATGACCCCCAGAAAAAAGCTGAAAACCGCCACACCCACAAGCGCCTCGCCCTGTGGATGTTTACCTTTATTACCCTGGGCTATACCGGCGGCGTGTTATCGCTGGTGATGCAAGAGAAAGAAATCTTTCAAAGCCCCCACTTTTGGACCGGCGGTCTGGTAATTGGCCTGCTGGCGATCAACGGCGCGATCTCGTTCACCAAGTTTGGCGGCGGCAAAAATTCTCTGCGCACGGCCCACGCCTACCTAGGCAGTTTTGCCCTGGCGGTTATGTTTGTGCATGCCTTTCTGGGGTTGCGTTTGGGCCTGTCAATTTAGCGACTGTCAGCTGTCTAATCAATACATGCTGAGAGAACGTACTCAGGATCGTGGCTTAAATAACTTGTCACAGCTGGATTCTCTGCGAGGGCGAACAACCGTTCGCCCCTACCCAAGAATTTTATTTTGATAAATCTACGTTCCTAAGAGACCCAGGAAATTTTATTTTCTGGGTCTCTTGTATTAGTCTGCCTCTGAAGTGCGGCGGCAGATATAATCAAAATTTGGTTGCAATGGCTACTTTAAAAAAGTGGGTACACCCAGCGATCTCGGTATACCCAACTCTCAAAACTATTTAAACTTAGCATCACTGAGACAAACCCCGAGTATTCTGTCTATCCCTATGGATAGAAGAGTTTGGCGCTCTAGCAATGCTCGCGTCTGTCATGCCTGATCTAGGGATCACTCCTACTCTAGTGATCACCTAAGGAGTGCCAGGAGTTTCAGGAGCAGCCGGATCTGCGGGATCGGTGGGCGTTGCTGGCGGTGGATCTTGGGGCGGTGCAGTCTGATCGGCGTCACAGGCAACTCCCAACACTGATACTCCGGCAATTAGGGGTAGAGCAAGTAACCATTTAGACTTCATTGCGAATTCTCCTTAGAACAGAACTTTAATACCGCCTTGGATCTCAATTGATCTAGATAAGACTGATCTAGATAAGACCTAAAAGCAAAAGTGCAGCTAGAGTTGTTTCTAGCGCACTTTGACAAAGCCACTATAAGGGAATTTTTAGTGAAGATATTGAGTTTTTGTAGATCTGGCGCTATATTCCAAAACTTTACTTCTTTAGACATACTCCTTAGGGAAGAGATCAAGTAAGAGAGCCCTGTCTTATCGCTTGAGTAGCTGACCTGTCCCCATCTAAATCAAGAATGCGATCGCCAGAGAGCCGATCTATTGCTGGAGTGGGAAGCCAGAATTTTTGAGCGCTAAAAGCTGGCTTGGTAGTATTGTCGTGGCTAACGGGCGGCGACAAAATTCCCATAGGGGCATCCACTTTTGCAGGTGCCTACGTCATTTCCACTGGGTGGAAACCCATTCGGGAGCAAGATATCCACTGTGGATGCCCGCCTGCACAGGAATGACGGGCTAGCCCACCGTCAGAATGAGGAATTTACAAATCCGGGATGCATTCATTCTCATGGCAAGGAGCTCATGGCAAAGAGCTCGCAAGATTTGAAGCTAAGGCGCTTCGGCAAAGGGCTAGCGGTGGGTCTAGAACGCCGGGACAGTATTCGCTGCCCCTCGTTCCAGTGCTTGGAATGCTCGGCGGCGGTTCTGCCTCCTCAAATGAGCGGCAGAGCCGCAAAACCAGGATGCCCAAGCGGAGCTAGGGCACCAGGATGAGTGCGCCCACCGTGGTGTGGAGCCACGGCGGCGCATATATTTCTGAGAGCAGGCCCGTAGCCGAGATGCTTGGCTGCTGGGCCGCCCCAATTCTTTCCTAGGCCAGAGGATCGTCTAGGCCAGGCACAGTATGCTGAGATTAACTATGTAAAGAAATCTAAAGGAGACCCCATGGGACTGGGCCTACTCGTCGACGGTCAATGGCAGAAAGAGCGGGATCAAGAAGACAACAAAGGGCGGTTTGTGCGCCCCGAAACCGACTTTCACCACGTTACTAAGGCCGGGGGCGAATTTGCGCCCGAGGCCGGGCGTTACCACCTGTATGTGTCGCTGGCCTGCCCCTGGGCCCACCGCACGCTGATTATGCGTGAGATCAAAGGTCTCACCGACGCGATTTCGGTGTCGGTGGTGGATCCGTACATGGGTGACGAGGGCTGGGCATTTAGCGACTACCCTGGGGCGATCGCCGATACGGTCAACGGGGCGCAGTACCTGCGCGAGATCTACGTCAAGGCCCAGCCCGATATCTCAGGCCGAGTGACGGTGCCGATTTTGTGGGACAAGCAGACCAACACCATCGTCAACAACGAGTCGCGCGAGATCATTCGCATGCTCGACACCGAGTGGAATGAGGTGGCCACCGATACCGTCGATCTCTGCCCCTCTGATCTCAAAGAACAGATCGAGAGTGCCATCGACGCTATTTATCAGCCGATCAACAACGGCGTCTATCGAGCTGGGTTTGCCACCCAGCAGGGGGCCTACGATGAGGCCGTGACCGAGTTATTTAAGGCGCTCGACCACTGGGAATCGGTGCTCGACCAGCAGCGCTATATGTGCGGCGATCGCCTCACCGAGGCCGACATTTGCCTATTTACCACCCTCTATCGCTTTGATGCGGTCTACTACGTGCACTTTAAGTGCAACCTGCGGCGCATTGTTGACTACCCCAACCTGTGGGGCTACCTGCGCGACCTGTACCAGCAGCCCGCCTTCAAAAACACCTGCAACATGGACCACATCAAGCGCCACTATTACATGAGCCACCCTGGGGTGAACCCCCACCAGATCGTCCCCCAGGGGCCAATCCTTAACTTCGACGAGCCCAGCGATTCCGGAACGGATCGCTTCGCGAAGCGCGCCCAGCGCTTTAGCCTCACTGCCGCTGCTCGATAGGAGGCGGCCTAGACGTTGTTGTATCGCGGCGGTCTTGCCCGGGTGGGACAAAGGGCTTAGCCTATTTGAGAAAGCATGTACGAGGTGAAATCATGGATTTAATGGGCATGGTCAATAGCGCGATCGCCGCCAAAGACACCGAGGCCAGCGGTGGTCTGATGGGGTCTCTGCTGGGCAGCCTCAACAACACCCCGGTAGAAAACAACAAAATTGGCGGCATTGCCAGCGACCTCCAGGGCATTTTGCAGACCAAGGGCAAGGGCAATCCGGCTTCTCTAATGGGTACGCTGCAAACCGTCGCGGCCACCGGAGCAGTCGAGCGACTGCTGGCCTCTGAGCAGATCTCGGGCATCGCTCAGCATGTAGGGGTTGACCCAGCTATGGTTAAGAGCGTCACCCCGCTCATCGCTCAGTTTTTGGTCAAGGGGTCTAACCAGCAGGGCGGTGGGCTGCTGCAAAAGGTGCTCTCTGGCGAGGTCGACCTGGGGCAGATGGCCAACCTAATCGGCATGGCCAGCAAGTTTATGTAGGGCGACTGAGAGGTCATCGGCCTCTCAGTCGGGCCAAGCCATTGATTTATCAGGCTTTGAGCATGTGTCAGGGGCTGCGATCGCAGCCCCTGACACATGCTTTTTATGCCGGGTTATGCAAAACCTACATATCAAACATGCGATTAAAGGATGGATTCCTGCAAAGGGTAATCAAAAATACAAAACACGACGCTCAGTTTGAATAACTTAACTTTCAACGCCGCGACGTAAATATGCAGAGATTCTGATTTTCATCCGGCACTTTAGTTCGTAAAACCATCTTGGGGCTTCGATCTTGTTAAGTCTGAACACTGTTTTTTCAGGTACAGCTTAGTCCACCTATAGATCCGCTTCCTAGCCTGACTTGAGCCTACAGAGCTTAAGGCTGCGCCGGTCAAGTCAGTCCCTAAGCCTATTTGCTTTTGCATCTGTGCCTCTGATGTTCTGCTAGTTTCGCCACAATTTAACCGAATCAATTCTGATTCTATAAAGGGCCAGATTGTGGTGTCGACAGCGAAGACATTTAGATCGGTTTCAGTTGATCAATAGTCAGGGTAGGGCAGCGATAGACCAATGTTTTAGCTAGTTTTTCTGTTTGTTTTTGCATCGCATACTGTTGGAGAAAGCACCACATGACTCGAGTAAATCGCCGTAGATTTTTGATGACCGCAGGCACCGCCGCTGCGGGCACTGTGCTGCTCCATGCGTGCAGCCAGGGTGGAACCGATCAGGCATCAGAAACCCCTACAGATGTCGCCATTGACCCCGCAGACGCGCCAGAAACTACCACCGCCCGGCTCGGCTTCATTGCTCTGACCGACTCGGCCCCGCTGATTATCGCCAAGGTCAAAGGCTTCTACGACAAGTACGGGATGACTGACGTATCGGTCGAAAAGCAGGCCTCCTGGGGCACCACCCGCGACAACCTGGTGCTGGGCTCGGGCGGCGGCGGCATCGACGGAGCGCACATTCTCACCCCCATGCCCTACCTAATCTCAAAGGGCATTGTCACCGATGGCCGCGAAGTGCCGATGTACATCTTGGCCCGCCTCAACGTCAACGGCCAGGGCATCTCGCTCTCCAACGACTACCGCGATGCCAATGTCGGTCTCGACAGTGCGCCCCTGAAGCCGATTTTTGCCCAGCGCAAGTCAGCAGGGACTGAATTGAAGGCGGCTATGACCTTCCCCGGTGGTACTCACGACCTGTGGATTCGCTACTGGCTAGCAGCTGGCGGCATTGACCCTGACCAGGAGATTGACACCATTGTGGTGCCGCCCGCTCAGATGGTGGCCAACGTCAAGGTCGGCAACATGGATGCCTTCTGCGTGGGCGAGCCCTGGCCCCTGCAAACCGTGAACCAGCAGATTGGCTTCAACGCCCTGACCACAGGCGAAATGTGGAAAGACCACCCAGAGAAAGCCTTTGGCATGCGAGCCGACTGGGTGGATGCCAACCCCAATGCCACCAAAGCCCTACTGATGGGCACCCTGGAGGCAGCCATGTGGTGCAGCCAGCCTGAGAATACTGAAGAAATGTGCCGCATTCTCTCGGAGCGGGCCTGGTTTAACGTGCCCTTTGACGACATTATCGACCGCTCCCAGGGCAAGTTTGACTTTGGCAATGGCCGGGTCGAAGAGTTGCCCGATCTGAAGCAAAAGTACTGGGATGACTTCGCCTCTTATCCCTTCAAGAGCCACGACCTGTGGTTCCTGACCGAAAACATTCGCTGGGGTAAGCTGCCCGCCGACACCGACACCAACGCCTGGGTCGATGAAGTCAACCGCGAAGATCTCTGGCGCGAGGCGGCGATCGCCCTGGGCCAAGAAGACATGATCCCCGACAGCCCGTCACGCGGCGTCGAGACCTTCTTCGACGGCATCCAGTTCGACCCTGAGAACCCCCAGGCATACCTGGACAGCCTGGCCATCAAGCGCGTGTAGGGTGGGCACTGCCCACCATTCCCCGCTGCCCTCACCCCCAACCCCTCTCCCAGCGGGAGAGGGGAGCCGGAGAAACCCACCCCTGCCCCTCCTAGGAGGGGAGCTTCAATCATTCGTTCCTTCTGCCTGCTGTACGCCCTGGAGACCTAACGACCATGACGGCACCCCTTGATATTCGCCCGGCGCGATCGCGCTTCAACCTACAAAAGCTCAGCGGCCAGGCGTTGAATTGGCTCAAAGGGTTAATTCCACCCCTGGTCGCCATTCTGATTTTTCTGGTGATCTGGCAAGTGATGACCATGGGCTCCGGTGCTAGCCTGCCCACCCCAATTCGCACCGTGCAAGATACCTGGGAGCTAATCATCAACCCCTTCTTCGACTATGGCGGCACCGACCGGGGGCTATTTTGGCAGGTGTGGAGCAGTCTGCAGCGGGTGGCCCTGGGCTTTACTCTGGCGGCGATCGCCGGCATTGCCCTGGGCATTTTAGTGGGCACCAGCTCGCTGATGTACAGCGCCCTCGACCCGCTGTTTCAGATTTTGCGCACGGTGCCGCCTCTGGCCTGGCTGCCGATCTCCCTGGCGGCGTTTCAGCAGGCCAACCCCTCGGCCATCTTCGTGATTTTTATTACGGCGATTTGGCCGATCATCATCAACACTACCGAGGGTGTGCGGCAGATTCCGCAAGACTATAACAACGTGGCCCGGGTGTTGCAGCTGTCTAAGTCTCAGTATTTCTTTAAGATTTTGTTTCCGGCCACCGTGCCTTATATTTTCACCGGTTTGCGGATTGGCATTGGCCTGTCGTGGCTGGCGATCGTGGCGGCAGAAATGCTGATTGGCGGCGTGGGCATTGGCTTCTTTATCTGGGACGCGTGGAACAGCTCTCGCATTAGCGACATTATTATCGCCATTATCTACGTGGGCATTGTCGGTCTGCTGCTCGACCGCCTGATTGTGTTTGTCAGCACCCTGGTGCTGCCCGAAGAACAAAAGCAGTAAGCCCGTAGGGTGGGCACTGCCCACCATCTCACCCTCGCTTCCCCAAAATTAACCTGTGATTCTGCCGAAGGCCCGTAGGGTGGGCACTGCCCACCATTTCACCCCCGGTTCCCAAGAATTAACCTGTGATTCTGCCAAGGTTGGTGGTGGGCAGTGCCCACCCTACCTGTTCTTTCTTTAGTGGTGCATCCGCGCAGCGATGCGCCCTACGCTTCCAACATTCAAAATTGCCAATCCAACATTCTCGCAGACCCACCCCTGCCCCTCCCAGGAGGGGATGACCGCTCAAAATCCTCTGTTCGCCTGCACCTTCATTCCCTGATCACCATGGCTGTATTTGTAGAAGTTGACCACGTTGATCGCGTCTTTAAGCTGCCCGATGGGGGCCAATACATTGCCCTGAAGAATATCGACCTGCAAATCCACAAAGGTGAGTTTGTCTCCCTGGTGGGTCACTCGGGCTGCGGCAAATCGACCCTGCTAAATATTCTCTCGGGGTTAGACCAGCCCAGTGCGGGCGGCATTGTGCTCGAAGGCCGACAGGTGACGGAGCCGGGGCCAGACCGCATGGTGGTCTTCCAAAACTATTCGCTGCTGCCCTGGCTGACGGTGCGTGAAAACATTGCCCTGGCGGTAAATCGGGTGATGAAAAAGCATCCCCAGCCGGTGCGCGATCGCATGATCGACCACCACATCGAGATGGTGGGTCTGCAAAAGGCGGCGAACAAGCGCCCCGGCCAGATCTCAGGCGGCATGAAGCAGCGGGTGGCGATCGCCCGCGCCCTGGCGATTCGCCCCAAGCTGCTGCTGCTGGATGAACCCTTTGGGGCGCTGGATGCCCTAACTCGCGGCGGTCTGCAAGAGCAGCTGATGAAAATTTGCCAAGAAAACGAAGTCACCTGCGTCATGGTCACCCACGATGTGGATGAGGCGCTGCTGCTGAGCGATCGCATCGTGCTGATGACCAACGGCCCCGAGGCCCACGTGGGCCAGGTGGTGGATGTGCCCTTCCCCCGCCCCCGCGAGCGCATGGAGGTGGTCAAGCACCCCAACTACTACAGCCTGCGCAACGAGATCGTCTATTTCCTCAACCAGCAAAAACGGGCCAAGCTGCACAAGGCCAAGCCCGTGGTGGCCATGGCCGCCAACGGCCTCGAGAAGGTGAATCTAGAGTTGGGCTTGATTCCGCTGATCGACTGTGCGCCCCTGGTGGTAGCCAAGGAGAAAGGCCTGTTTGAGGCCCACGGTCTCAGCAACGTCACCCTGAATCGGGAGCCGAGCTGGAATGCGATCGCCGATGGCGTCACCACCGGTCGCCTCGATGCTGCCATGATGGTGGCGGGCATGCCCCTGGGCATTACCCTGGGCTATGGCAACCAGCGGCCCATGCCCATGGTCAGCGCCCTCACCCTAAGCCGCAACGGCAACGCCATCACCTTTAGCAAGCGCCTGTTTGATGCCGGGGTGCGCACTCTGGCCGACTTTAAGGCCAACCTCGACCGCCGCCCCGACCAGGTGCATACCCTGGCCGCTGTGCACCCCACCTCGATGCACAACCTGCTGCTGCGCTACTGGCTGGCCTCCGGCGGCATCGACCCCGACCGCGATGTCAGCGTCACGGTGATTCCACCCGCGCAGATGGTGTCAAACCTGAAGGCGGGCACCATCGACGGCTACTGCGTCGGCGAACCCTGGAACGCCCGCGCCGTGGCCGAAGGGCTGGGCGTGGTGATGGCGATTGACAATGACATCTGGCCCGGTCACATTGAAAAGGTGCTGGGTGTCACCGAGGCCTGGGCCAACCAGTATCCCAAGACCCACATTGCCCTGGTCAAGGCCCTGCTCGAAGCCTGCGAATACTGCGACGACCGCCGCAACCGTGAAGAAATCGCCAAAATGCTGGCCAAGCCCGAGTATGTGGGAGCCGACGAAGCCCACATTCGCCCTGGCTTTCTCGACCCCTACGACCGGGGCGACGGCAGCGAGCCTGAAGCGGTGCTCAACTACATTCAGTTTTTCACCGGCAAGGCCAACTACCCCGATGTCTCTGAGGCGGTGTGGATGATGACCCAGATGGCCCGCTGGGGCATTACCCCCTTTCCCCGCAACTGGCTAGAAGTGGCCGAGCGGGTGAAGCGGGCCGACATCTTTGGCCAAGCCGCCCGCGAGCTGGGGCTGGTAGATATTGGCCGCGATCGCCACACCATTCACCTATATGACGGTGTGGTGTTTGACCCCGACGAGCCGCTGGCCTACCTCGAGAAATTCACCCTCAAACGCGACCTCCGCATCGAAGAGGTGCCCATGGATGCCGCCAGCGTCCGTTAATCCCCTCTCGGGAGGGGTGCCCGCAGGGCGGGGTGGGTTGGTCTAGGCCGCAGTGAACCCACCCCGCCCCCTCCCAGGAGGGGATTTAGAAGGAGCCCATTCATCCACCCGCCCACTCTTCCGCCCCACACCTTAGCCACTCACTCACCCAGACTATGCAAGTGTTAAACTCACCCACCCAATCCCTTAGCTACCAGCAGACCCAGGAACCGTTCCTGATTATCGACAACGTCACTAAGGTCTACCCCACCCCCACCGGCGACTTTGTCGTGCTCGACGGCATTGACCTGGCCGTCAACGAAGGCGAATTTGTCTGCGTCATTGGCCACTCGGGCTGCGGCAAATCGACCCTGCTCGACATGGTAGCCGGGTTTCGCCAGCCCACCCAGGGCGAGGTGCGCCTGCAATCTCAGGCCATCCAGGAGCCCGGCCCCGATCGCATGGTGGTGTTTCAAAACTACTCGCTGCTGCCCTGGCTCACCGCCTACGAAAACATCTACCTCGGCGTGAAGTCGGTGTTCCCCAACAAGCCCGAGGCGGCGAAAAAGCATATCGTCATGGAGCACCTGGAGATGGTGGGCCTAGCCGATGTGGCCAACAAAAAGCCCAGCGCCCTCTCCGGCGGTATGAAGCAGCGGGTCTGCATTGCCCGCGCCCTGGCCCTGCGCCCCAAGGTGTTGATTCTGGACGAGCCCTTTGGTGCCCTCGACCCGATCACCCGTGAAGAGCTGCAAGAAGAGCTGCTGAAAATCTGGCAAGACCACCAGATCACCGTGCTGATGATCACCCACGACATCGACGAGGCGCTGTTCTTGAGCGATCGCGTGGTGATGATGACCAACGGCCCCGCCGCCAAAATTGGCGAGGTGATGATGGTGCCCTTTGCTCGCCCGCGCGATCGCGCCCGCATGATGGAAGACCCCAAGTTCTACGAGCTGCGCAACGAGGCCCTCGACTTTCTCTATCACCGCCACGCCCACGACGACACCGAGTAAGGGGCACACCGCCCAACTCCCAGCGCTCAACACTGCGACCTTACCCACTCAGACCCCAGGCTGGCGAAACCCTTCGCCAGCCTTATTTGTAGCTGTGCTGGGCGTGCTTCTCAGCACCGCTAGACTCGACTTAACTAGACCTACACCCGAGATCGGCCTCTCCCTCGTCATGGGTAGAAACCAGCGGGCCGCCGCCATTTTTCCAACAAACGATTCTGCGCTGCTGATTCTGCGGTCAGCGATCGCGTTCGTGTTCTTGCCCCATGGCATTGGCAAATTCCTCGATTGACCCATGGCCAGATGACGTCGTCAATTTCCAGCAGCGCTACGAGCCAGCAGCGCTGCTGGAAATTGACCGGCTGTTGGCTATCGTGCCCACTCATTGGTACAGGTGCTCATCCTAGCAGGGGTACCTGGGCAACCTCAAACTGGGCCACTAAATTTGCAGAAGCGAGACCGGCAAATACTGCCGCTACCACTAACGAGCCTGAAGCAGCCCACCATAGACGGCACACTCTGCACTTATCGATGGCAATCATTGAAAACCACAAAATTCTTTTTCTACGGATAAATATACTTGAACTTATGTATATGCTTCTTGAAGAAAGTGGTTGAATAGCGACAGATAGATTTTATCTTTTAGAGGTGGCTAATTGGCTATTTTATTTATTTGGCAACGAGTAAAATGTTAGACAATTGACTAACAGGCTTGGGTTTTCTTGCGCATTAATTTTCTTGGGAAGATGCCAGCATTGAAAATGCTGGGTCATCGTCTCAGGGGTGAAAGATGTGCTCTATCTTGGTTTAGGCAGAGTCCATATGGCTTCTGCATTAGCTCCATTTCAATCGGCCATTAATTATGTAGTTGAGTATGGTCGGTCTCAGCTTAAATCAAGACTCAAGAAAATTGCGTTGCTGACAAATTAATGCCGGCTAGGCTGCTACGTTTATTTACTCGGGAGGATTATAGCTATGAGTATTGTGGCAAAGGTGATTGCTCAGTCAGATGAGGCTAACCGTTTTCTCAGCAGTGCTGAGTTGACAAAATTACAAGACTTTTTCGGCAATGGAACGGCTCGCATCAGCGCATCGCAAAAATTGGCAGCCAATGAGCAAAAAATTGTTGACGAAGGCAGCAAGCGCTTTTGGGCCCAGTGCCCCAACACGCCGAGCAACAGCGGCAATCCTCAGAAAACTGCCCTCTGCCAACGAGACCAGGGTTGGTACATTCGCCTGGTTAGCTATTGTGTGCTAGCCGGCAACTCTAAACCCTTAGAAGATATTGGCTTAGACGGCATGCGCGACATGTACGTCTCGCTGGGGGTGCCCCTGGCCAATCTCAAGCTAGCGATGCGCTGCCTCAAAGAAGTTGCCATGGGCAAACTCTCCTCAGAGGAAAGCGCATTGGCTGCTCCCTACTTTGATCAGCTAGTTCGAGCGTTTTAGAGCTTGAGCTTTGGTAAATATGTCCGATTGATCGCCGTTGACTTTACGCCTTAAACGAGAGAACCATGCAAGACACCATTACCGCTGTTATCAACCCCGCTGATGAGAAAGGTAACTACCTAGAAGGCGCTGAGCTAGAAGCTCTAAAGCAATATTTCCAAAGCGGCACGCTGCGGGTAAAAGCAGCTAGTCAAATTGGCGAGAGTGCCTCCAGTATTATTAGCGAAACTGTGGCCAAGAGCCTGCTATACGGAGATATCACCTGCCCTGGGGGCAATATGTATCCCACCCGTCGCTATGCCGCTTGCCTTCGAGATCTAACCTATTTTCTGCGCTACGCCACCTATGCCATGCTGGCCGCAGATGCCTCGATTTTAGATGAGCGCGTGCTGAATGGCCTAAGAGAAACCTATGGCTCCCTAGGGGTGCCCATTGAGCCTACGATTCAAGCGGTTCAGACCATGAAGGAAGTGGTAACTCAGCGCGTTGGCGCTGATGCCGGTCAAGAAATGGATGTTTACTTAGACCATATTATTTCGGGCCTGAGCTAGGAGAAAGGGGTGTTGGGTGTAAGGTTTGCGGTACAAGGTACACGGTTTACGGTGCACGGTTTCAAACAGAACCTTGAACCGCAAACCTTGAACCGTAAACCCAAAACCTAAAACCCGATACCCAAAACCCGATACCCATTCCTTTCATTGACCACCCCCATAACAGTCAAATCACTGCCATGTACGCTGTTAACAAAACCCAGGAACAATATCCCTGGTGGGCGGGTAACGCCCGATTTATTGACCTATCCAATACGTTTATTGTGGCCCACGTGGCCCAAGCCGCCCTGATCATGCTCTGGGCTGGGGTGTTTACCCTGTTTGAGCTGGCGGTTTACTCTTCTGATGCCCCCATGTATAGTCAGGGGCTGATTTTGCTGCCTCACTTGGCCACCCAGGGCTGGGGCGTTGGCTCTGGCGGCACCATTGAGAACACCTTCCCCCTGTTTGCCATTGGGGTGATCCACATCGTGGCTGCCGGGGTGTTGGCCGGTGGAGCCTTTTTCCACCGGACCCGATTGGCTCCTAGCCTCGCGACAGAGGGCGGGCGGGTCGCCAAATTTCACTTCGAGTGGAGTGACTCTAAGCAGTTGGGCCTAATTTTGGGGCACCACCTGGTGATTTTGGGTCTCGGTGCCCTACTGCTGGTGATTAAGGCCACGACCTTTGGCGGGTTGTATGACCCCAACATCGGGGAGGTGCGCCTGGTCACAGACCCCACCCTAGACGTAGGCACAATTTTCAGCTACCGCACCCACCTATTTGACGTCAACAACCTAGAAGACCTGGTGGGTGGCCATATCTATGTGGCGGTGCTGCTGGTGCTAGGCGGCGCTTGGCACATTCTGGTGCCGCCTTTTAACTGGGTGCGACAGCGGTTTCTGTTTTCTGGCGACGGCATTTTGGCCTACTCGCTGTCTGGTATCGCCCTGGCCGGTTTTGCGGCCTCGTACTACTGCGGCTTCAATACCCTGGCCTACCCCACCGAGTTTTATGGGCCGCCCCTGGCGCTAAAATCAGCCCTTCTGCCCTCCTACTACGATCCCAGTGGGGCGATGGAATCGGGATATTCTGCCCGCACCTGGTTGGCCAATGCCCACTTTTACCTGGCCTTTTTCTTTCTGCAAGGGGGGCTTTGGCACTATCAGCGAGCCATGGGCTTTGACCTGAGTAAAACCTTTGCTAACTGGCGGCAAAATGTTGCCGCTGTGAGCGATAGCCCTGCCCTGGTCTACCAAAACCCGGTTTACCCAGAACCCCAGCCGCTGTTGCAGGTGCGCTACGAAGCGCCCCAGGTAGAGCCACCTCCACTGTTGGCTATGGAGCAAGCGTTTGCTGACTTCCTCTATCGTCCTTCCCAGGGGGTTGAGCAGCCTAGTTTAGCCACGGCCAATAGCGTGCGGACGACGCTGTATCAGACCCATTACCAGGCTCACAAGCGGTCATTTTATCAGACTCCTGGGCCGGTAGAAGATAAGGCTAGGTTTGGCTATGGGGGCCACCAAGCGCGCATGTATGAACCGCCGCAGGTGCCCCAGGGCAGCTTAAATTATCCCAGACCGATTGATAGAGTGGTGTATGAACCGAGCCAAAACCATGGCCACGGTGCTCAGCCCGCTAGAGCTGAGGATTTTGCTGGGCATACCTCAATGTCTTACAGCAATGGTGCTCACACCGTCGAGGCTGCTCAATAAAGCTAAGGTCAATTTTTTTCAACGACACTAATCTGTCTCCCTGACCCCTTTCATGGGGGCAGGGAGATTTTTTCTGCCCCTAGCTTTGGGTCGTCGTCAGGTGGCAACGGCTGTTTATCCAGCGTGATCTGGCCCGCTAATTAGCGCCGTTGCCCGCCGGGCTCGAGCAGCGCACATTCCAATTATCACTGTCTCCAATTTGCCCAGCCTTAATCATCTTCCCCTAGATACATATGCCATTACCCCCCGCTGTGTAGGGTCGCCGACCCTATCCTCTAGTCTTGGCCTATCTCGATGGCTTAAAACCCAAATCAACGCCTATAGCCCCTACGATGAAACCCTATTTTTAGACGCAGACATCCTGCCCCTGGACGACCTGTCTAGCCTCTGGCCATACGTCGATGCGATCGCGCACATTCCCCTGCTCGATCGCCATGCCTGTCGGCAGCAGGCCGAAGCGCAGTATTCTCTACCGGCGATGGGTAAACGGTTTGAGCAGTGGTTTTTCGATATTTTGGCGGCGCAGGGAGGCTAACGAAAGTCTAACCACCTCTTGAAACCCGCATAATAGCGATCAACTGCTGGCGTAGATGGCTTGGCAAACTAGCAGATTTGCTGCTTTCTAAAGCAAAGCCTGGCTGGGAGCTATTGCCAGACTGAGTACCTGCCAAGAGGCTAAAGCATTCCATTCGTTCTTTTCCTGGGGCTGCTCCAGCAGATTCATCGGGCCGACCGCGACCACGGGCAAAGTTCCACTGAGGGTGATGGTGCTTTCTGCTCCTGCGCTTTCATAGCCGCGCAGAATGTATTGGTGTTGAGCCCCCTCGGCCTGCTTGAAGGCCGACAGCACAAAGGTGGTGTCGCCCAGCTCGAGGTAGCTGACGGCGGATTGGCCAGCGTCGGCAGGGGATGCAGAGCTGGGAACTAGGCAAGGCTGAATTGGCAGGTTGAAATTGCGTGCCGCCTGGACGGTGTTGGCCTGTTGCCAACTCTGGGCGTGGGGGTAAATGGCGTAGCTGAAGGTTTGCAGACCGCGATCGCACCCCGGATCGGGCCACAGCGGAGCCTTGAGCAGCGTCAGCCGCAGCTGGTTGGCCGTGGCATCAAACCCGTGCTTGTAGTCAGTGAGAATGCTCACTCCCCACGCTCCATCGCTGAGGTCGGCCCAGCGCAGGGCGGGCACCTCCCACTTGGCGCTGTCTTGGGGGGTGAGCGGGGTGGTGGCGCGGGCGATCGCCCCAAAGGGAATTTCGTAGGTCGCCTCGGGGGCCGAAACCGTCAGCGGAAAAGCCACCTTCAGCACCACCTGGGTTTCGTGCCAATCCACCTCGGTGTGCACCGCCAGGACAGGAGAATTTATCTCTAAACAGTAGTCTTGGGTGATCGTGGACTGATTAAGGCGATGGACGACCCGCAGGGTCTGCCGCACGGGGCCGTATTCAATCCAGCTAATACGCTTGAGCACAAACGTATCTAGGGGATGGTCTTGGTAATCGGGGGCAATGTTCCAGGCATCCCAATACTGGCCCGCGTCTTTGAAGGCCTGGAGCCGGTTTCCACAGCCTTGGAAGGTTTCGGTGCCCGTGGCTTTGTGAGTCAGTTCGGCGATCGCACCAGTGGCCGGGTCAATGGTGGCTTGCAGGTGGGCATTCTCTAAAATCCACTCGGCGGGAGCTGGACTGGGCAGGGTCGCCTCAGCGGGAATGAGCCAAATCAGGCAATAGCCCACTGAGGGAATGGCGGGGACGTAGACCAGTAGCGAGGAAGAGTCAGTCCGTTCAAGCTGGGTGCGGAGCGGTTGCCCCTCGGCATCCTGCGCTTGCCAGGAAGTTTGAGCCATGGCGGAAGAGAGGGCGATCGCCACCACTTCGCTGCGTGACCAGTTCAGCGGGTTAAACAGCACCACGGGCACGGCCTCGGGGTGCGGGGGGGATGGCTGGGGACAGTGCTGGGCCAGGGCCAGGAGGGAGGCTTGGAGAATGCGATCGCCCGTCGACCGCGCGGCCTGCCATTCTTTATTCGCGTCCTCAAACACTTCAGGAATAGACGACCCCGGCAGAATGTCGTGAAACTGGTTAAACAGCACCCGCTTCCAGGCCGCTTCTAGCTCAGCGGCGGGGTAGGGCTGAAGGTTGTAGATGGCTGCGATCGCAGCGAACAGCTCTGCCTGGTAGAGCCGGTCTTCGCAGCGGCGGTTGTACTGCTTTTGGTCGCCGTGGGTGGTGTAGCAGCCCCGGTGGAGTTCGAGGTAGAGTTCGTCGCGCCAGGGGGTGGGGGAGTAGGTGGGTAGGGGAGTAGGTGGGTGGGTGGGTGAGGGTGTGAGGGGTTGGGGAGATGGGGGAGTTAGCCCAGTGGCTTCAGCCCTGGGATCACCAATGAGCGCGTCGAAGAGGGGGACGGCGTGGCCCCAGGTGAGGGTGGGGAAGAAGGGAGAGTCGGCCCAGCGCTGGGCTGTTTGCAGCATGTCGCGGGTGGGGCCGCCGCCGTGGTCGCCGACGCCAGGGAGCCAGAGGGCATCGCAGTGGCCCGTGTTAGCTTCCCAGCGACAGGCATATTCGGCCATGGCCACGGGGTCGATGTCGGTGCCGATGGGGGGCAGGGTAATGCCTGCGATCGCGCTGCCGTCTGGCCCCTGCCAGCTAAACAGCTCGTGGGGGAAGGGGTTGGTGTCGTTCCAGCGCAGTTTTTGGGTGGCGAAGTAGCGAATGCCGCCCTGGGTGAGCAGCTGGGGCAGCTGCCAGGTGAAGCCAAAGGTGTCGGGTAGCCAGGCGATCGCACTCACCGCCCCAAATTTCTCCAGGCAGTAGGTTTGGCCGTAGAGAATCTGGCGGGCGATCGCCTCGCCCCCCGGCAGATTCAAGTCTGGCTCCACCCATAGCCCGGCATCGATGGCCCACCGCCCGGCTTTAACGGCTTGCTGAATGGTGGCAAACAGCTCTGGCCGATGGGCTTCGAGCCAGGCAAACAGCGCTGGGGAAGAGTGGGTAAAAGTCAACTCTGGAAAGTCTTCTTGCAGCGCCAGCACTGAGCGAAAGGTGTTTTCAGCGACCTGCCAGGTGTCGGCCACGGGCCAGAGCCAGGCCAAGTCCAGGTGGGCGTGGCCCAAACAGTGCAGGGTGCGCTGCTTTAGCCAGGGCGAGAACTCCTTGAGAGAGTCGCGCAGGTTTTGCAACGATCGATGGAATTGCTCGCGGTTCGCCACCGCATCCCAGGCGATGCCCTCTAAGCCCTGGGCCAGCGAGTCGAGCTGGGCTGAGTCAAACTGGGCTAGGTAGGTAGCCAGCACCGCCAGCTCATCGGCCACAAAGCCGGGTTCTGGCCCCATGTCTGACCAAACTTCCTCAACCGTTTCAAACACCAGCTCGGCCTGCACCAAGGCCCCCTCGTCGTGGCCGGGGCTGAGCAGCTGGAGCGCCACATCCACTGACTCGCCGGGCACAATGCGGTCGCTCAGCACAATGCGCGTCCAGCAGTCAAAAATATCCCCGGTTTGCCGATGCTCGCCGTTGATAAAAATATCGGCGCGGTTGGCCCACCACCGCAGCGCCAGCCGCGCCCTCAACCCCGCTAGCGGATAGCCATTGAGGTCTGTAGGCCAGGTAAAGCGCTGATACAGCTCCAGTGGCACCTGGCCCTGGGGCCAAAAGATATGGCCGCGATCGTTGAGCGGTGCCAGGGGCCAAGCAGCCCCAGCGTCGCTGGGAAGAGCTTCAGCCGCCACCGGTAGAGGGCAGCGGTGCCAGGTGCCCCGCACATCGAGCTGGCTGAGACTGCGGAGCCGCTCAAAAGTGGCTAAGATCTGCGGCGGGGTGACAGGGGCGACGGTGGCGGGGGGCATAGCTCCGGTATGATCTAGGGCAGCCTCCTCAGTTTATGCAGAGAATGTAGGCAGAGCTATGGCGACTTCGTCGCGCCGATTTCAGAGCCAGACTGTGGCCCGCCTGGTGGCGGGCTATCGCCAGGTGACCCGCAGCGCTGGGCAGTGGCTGCGCCAGGGGCGCACCGTGGCGGTACAGGGGGCCGTGTGGGGTTTGCAGGTGGCCGTATACCCAATCTATGCCGCTGTACAGGGGGTGCGCCTGGGATATCGGCGGCTGCGGGCGTCGAGTTCGTGGCAGCGGACCTGGGCCAGGCTGACCGACAGCCAGTCAGCCGAATTGGTGGAGGTAGATATCCCCATTCGATCGCTGCTGTCGGTGATGCAGCCGCCGACCCTGCCTTCGTCCATGGTGCGCTCCGGGGGGCTGCGGCTGGTAAATCGCTATGGTCGCTGGCTCAGGCAGTCCCAGGCGGGCGCGGTGCTCACCCCCGGTCAGTGGCACCGGCTGCCGCTGCGGGCGACCGTGCAGGGCATAGCCTCAGACCTAGCGACCCGCCGACTGGTGCTGATCACGACTGACAACGGTGTTTTTAATGACTTCACCGACGACCAGCAGCACCGGCTCGGCCAGGCGATCGCGCTCATGCTGGCAGAATATGCCCGTGGCTATCGTCAGGTCGTGCTTACTCAGCATCTTCAGCAGCCGGGGCTGCCCCTACCCCAGCCAAAGCCAGCCCTGTTTTTGCCCTTGCGATGGCTTCCCGCTGGCCTGCGATGGATGCAGACCAGCACCTTGGCCGCAGTTACTAACCTGTTTGGTGAGGCGGCTCAGCAGCAAGAGACTCAGGCGATCGTGCTCTATGAACGCGACGCTAGCCAGAAAAGCAGGCGTTTTCCTCGCGAAGACATTCACCCCCAAGAGACTTTCCCCCAAGAGATTTTTCCTAAAGGCTTCTCCCCTAACAACCTGTCCATCCCCAATACTGCCTCCCATTACGGCCAGCCGTACGGGCCAATGGCCTGGGAACCCCTGCCCGGCACAACTTCTGTTGCCGATGCTGTGGCCATGGTGCTAGCTACCCCTGGCGCGGTGGCGGTGGTAGAGAACAGCCCTTCAGGCATCGTCCCTTTAGGGAATGCTGCCGCGACAGATTTAGCCGTCAGCAGGAGCCAGCAGGGTGCGATTCCCGCCGTGCTGGATGGCGAGACCTCACTTACCAGCGGGGCTCAGCCTAGCCCAAAGGCCCTAGCCACGTCAGCCAGTCATCAGCTCGCTGCCCCCAGCGCCCTAGAGGCAAAAGTCACCCAGATTAGCTATATAGACTCGCCCTTGGTGGCCCTGCTGCGCGGCCTCGACTGGCTGCTCTATAGGCTAGAAACCTGGCTGCACAGATTGGGGGTCTGGCTGCAACAGCACTGGTAGATCGGCGGCTTCTGCGGAGAGGTAGACGAGAGAGGCGAACGTTTGGCGATATGATAGTGCAAGCTTGGTCCTGCACCGAGACCGTTTCCGCCAACGTGGAATGCTGTGGCTGCTTGGGCAGGTCTTGCGCCTACTGTGCTAGCCGTTTGGAGACCTAACTCATGCTGACTCTCAAGATTGTGGTTTATCTCGTAGTTGCCTTCTTTGTCTCGCTGTTTGTCTTTGGCTTTTTGAGCGGCGACCCCTCCCGCAACCCCGGTCGTCAAGATATCGACTAGGCAGCACCGGGGCGGCAGGGGTTTCTTCACACTGCTAGAACCTGCCCCATGGAACCTGCCGCCCCCAAAGCAGTCTTTGAGATCTGCGGCGATCTGAATCTTGCCGCCCCTGGCCACAACTAACAGTTTTTTAGGGTCTTTGGCCTAACGGTCACGGCCCTTTTAAGCCCGCTTGTCGGGCTTTGTTTTTGCCTTGGTAACGTCTGCCATGCCTTTGCCGCTGATTTTGCCTGCCCTGCCCCCTGCCCCTGCGGTGGCCGAAGTCACCCTGGTGTCGGCAGCAGGCGATAGGCGGCAGCTAGCAGCGCCCGACACCGCTGCCCCCAAGCAACTGATCAACAGTGAAATCATTCCCCTGACTAGGGCTAGCTGGTTGCTGCCTCTGGCCCAGGCGTCAGACTCCGCACCTTTGCGGCCCTCGACCCAGCCCGCAGACCCTGAAACCGCCCCCGTGGAGGTCATTGAGGAGGATGAGAATTCTGAAGCAGCCCCCCCAGAAGATCATTTTGAGCACAGTCCAGAAAATAACCCCGCTGAAACCGAACCAGACCCTCCAGCGGCGACAGACTCTCCCCTAGAGGGCGAAGGGTCGATTTTTCTGCGGGCCGATCGCCAGGTGTTTGAGCCGATTCGACAGATTGTCACCGCCACGGGGGACGTGTTGATTCAGTTTGGCACCGACCAGATCGCGGCTGATCGCCTGTGGGCCAACTTGGCCAATCGCCATGTGCGGGCTGAGGGCAACGTGTTCTTTAATCGCAGTAACCAAATCATCGAAGGTGACTCGCTCACCTACAACCTGTTGCAGGGGGCGGGCGACCTGGTCAATGCCCGCGGCGATCTCCAGCTGTCTACCCTGGGCGACGATTTATCAGCGCCCTTCGCTAGAGCCGGCGATGGACGGCCCCTAGACTATCGCCTACAAAACCAGGGGTCGATTTCTCAGGTCACCAGCACGGGCCGGATCGCCGTGGCCACGGGCACCACCGCTGGCCTGCTGGGGGGCCAGCCCGAGGAAATTCGGCGGCTGCGGTTTGAGAGCGATCGCCTCGCTTTTGATGCCGAGGGCTGGTACGCCGACGAGCTGCGGTTGACCAACGACCCCTTCTCGCCGCCAGAGCTAGAGTTTAGGGCCAGCAATGTGCGGCTGACGCCCCTCAACGAAATCGAAGATGAGCTGGTGTTTGACAATCCCCGGCTAGTGTTTGACCAAGGGCTGAGCATTCCCCTACTGCGGCGGCGCTACGTGCTGCAGCGGGGTCAGCTGCCCGACGAAGAGCTCAACCCGCTGCCCGCTGGCATTGGCATTGATGGCCGCGATCGCGACGGACTCTTTCTTGAAGCCGAGTTTCCCCTGCCGATAGACGGCCCCTTGAATATCTCTGTGGCCCCGCAGTTTTTGGTGGGCCGGTGGCTGGGCAGCTCTAACTTCAACCTGGCTGACCCGGCCAACTTTGGCATCGCGGCCCGCATCGATGGTCCCCTGGGGCCGCGCACTTCGGTCAACGGCAACGTCAGCCTATCGGGGCTAGATTTAGAAAACTTCGAAGATCAGCTGCGGGCCAGCTTTCGGGGGCAGCAGCTGCTGGGCAACCATCGCCTCAGCCTGGAATATGTCTACCGCGATCGCCTGTTCAACGGCTCCCTGGGCTTTCAAGATGTGCAAAACAGCCTGGGCCTGCTGCTAGAGTCGCCCAACATCGTTCTGGGCACCACCGGCCTCAACCTCAACTACCAGGTCTCTGGGCAATACATCACCGCCAACACCGACCGCCCCGCTTTACTTGGCCCTGGGGTGGGGGTAGGGCCAACCGACCTGGCTCGGTTCCAGGGGTCGGCCGATCTCAGTCGCGGCTTTTTGCTCTGGCAGGGCGAGCCGCTGCCCGCCACCCAAGCCGAGGGGCTACGGTACTCTGACCGCCCTCTGGTCCCTCGCCTAAACCTCAACGTGGGCATGCGAGGGATTGTTACCTACTACAGCAGCAACGACCTGCAAGAGGCGATCGAGGGCAGAATAACGCTGTCTGGGCAGCTGGGCCGCCTCCAGCGCAGCACCTTCGACTATACCCAGTTCAATATTGGCTTTAGCCACAGCTTTATCGGCGGCGACAGCTCTCCTTTTTTGTTTGACCGAGCCGTCGACCAAACTGTCCTGTCTGGGGGCATTGTTCAGCAGATCTACGGTCCCTTTTTAGCCGGTTTTCAAACCGCCCTCAACCTCGATACCGGCCGCATCATTGACACCAACTTAATCTTTGAATATCGCCGCCGCGCCTACGGCCTGCTGTTGAACTATAGCCCCACCCAGCAAACCGGCTTCCTGGGCTTTCGCATTAGCTCCTTCGACTGGGTCGGGCGCACCGCCCCCTTTGATGCGCCCCCCGACACCCCCACCGACGTGATTGTGCAGTAGCCTGCCACAGCGAAAGCCCTGCTGGCGTAAGCATTCCACGAGCCAGCCTACCCAAAGAGCCCAGGGAGAGGCTCAAGAGAGCCGGGTTCCCAACGGTAATAAACCTTACGACATTGGCTTTGGGGCTAGCTTAGAATTAAGCTAAAAGAAGCATGTTTTCAAATAGTGGCCAACGCAGCCCAACGCTTCGGCAATCACCATGATTCACCCCAGTCACTCTCCCGATATTGAGCCGGTGTATCAGCTGCTTGACGGCTACAGTTTTGACGTTGACGCCTACCCCACCGACAGGGTCATCGCCGGGTGGCTAGAGCAGTATGGCCCCGTCTGGGTGAGCCACGCCATCACCGAGGCCCTATACCAGGGGCGCTACAAGATTATTTCGATCGAGCAAATTCTCAAGCTGTGGCAGCGACGAGGGCAGCCTATTCGCCATTTTAACCGCGAGTTTGAGTCAATTATTTTGGGTCAGACCCTGCTGTGCCCCACGGGCTATGGCGACGGCACCGACAGCCAGACCACCAAAGCCAGCCCCTCACAGCCCCCCAAGCCAGAAACCGCGCCAGCGCCCCAGGTGGTGACGACCTCTCAAGATGACGGTGCTGACGAGCTAGCGGCTAGCGCCGCCCTCGCCGCCAGCCACCCACCCACCGCGCCCCAAGGCAACCCCTTTGCCGCCGCGCCTGTTTCTGATACTGCTATCCGTGCCGATGCCGCCGCCCATGCCGATGCCAACCGCAGCCAGGTGATTCCCAACTTTCAGCCCCTGGCAACTGACCTAGACCCAGCCTCGGCCCAGACCGACGAGATTCAGCCCTTTGTGCCCCGACAAGACGGCTCAGAGCTGCACCAGCGGCTGCGGGCAGTGGTCAGAGGCGGCATGCGAGAATAAAGCCAGCGCCCCGGCGATCCATCACCAGGCTGGCTCAAGGGAGCTAATCAAAGGGCAAAATGCCGTATACTGACATAGTACATACGGCCTACAGCAATGGTTCAATACACCCTGGCCCAAAGCCCGGAGCTAGTCTTAACGGTATCTGGCAAAGACTCCCGCAAGGCCCGCGAAAAAGCTCTCGATCAGCTCATGGCGCTAATCGACGAAGGTGAGCTAGCCAACGCCCTGGCCGACGGCTTTAGCGCCGAACAATTAGTCGAAGTACAGCCCCCAACCACCTCAGAATCTGTGCAACAACAAGAAGACTCGGTAGTCGAAGCCATCCAGGTTCTAAATCAGTTAGCCACCCTCAAGGTCAAGGTGCAGTCATCCCGAGACGAAGCCCTCCAGGTGCGCGAGCTGGTGGATTTGCTGTTTACCGACGACCCCATGAGCGACGAGCAGCTCACCGAGCTGAAGGATGGCTTTAAGGTGCTGAAATCGTTTGCCCAGAGCAATCTGCGCTTCAAAGAAGCCCGCGCCCAGGCGGAGGATGCACGGCAGGTGCTGGATGAGGCGTTGGGGAGTTAGGGGTGAGTGGGTGAGTGGGTGAGTGGGTGAGTAGGCGGGTAGGTGAGTGGGTAGGTGGAGCGATCGCCTCGTTGTGGCGTTCTAGAGCGTTCTAAAGGAGATGGCGGCAGTCAATCGTCCTTGAGGCGCGTTTTTCATAAAGATTGAGTAAAAACTGGCAGAAATGTCGGGGGCGGCACAACTTGCTCACTGATGCTGGCAGAGAATCTAGCTGTATTCTCAATGTTTACAAGCAGTTTCCTCTCTCCCTCCATGAAGTGTTCTACCCAGTTTGGCCTTTCTCTGCTGACTGCCTTCGGTATCGCCACACTTTCGACAGCGGCAGATGCAGCCCTGCTAGTGGGCAATACCAGCGGCAATAACATCGTTATTTTTGACGAGATTGTCGGCAACTTTCTCGGGGAGCTGATTCCAGATAACGGCCTGCTCGATAGCCCCGACACCTTTGTCTATGGGCCTGATGGCAATCTATATATCAGCAGCGGCACCACGCCCGAAAACTCTGCCGTGCTGCGCTTTACCCCCAAGGGAGAGTTCATCGATGTTTTTGCCTTGGGGAATGGCCTGTTTCGCCCCTATGGAGTGGCCTTTGGCCCCGACAACAATCTCTACGTCAGCAGCTTTTTGTCGGATCAGATTTTGCGCTACGACGGCACTACCGGGGCGTTTATTGACGTTTTTGCCCAGCGCCAGGGGATTACCCCCGATGGCCTCAACGGCCCCAATGGTCTGCTCTTTGGCCCCGATGGCCGGCTGTATGTGACCACCCAGGGCAGCGTTGCGATCGAAGGCATGCCCGTCTTTGGGCAGCCCAGCATTATTTTGAGCTATGACATCATCACCCAAGAGAAAACGGTGTTTGCCCAAGAGCCAGAGCCATCGCCCGACAGCTTTGGGTTTGTCAGCCTTTTAGGCATGGCGGTAGACCCCATCAGCGGCAACCTGGTGGTCAGCGACTTTGCCAATGGCATTCGCAGCTATGACTTTCTCGACGGCACGCTGCTGAGCGAACTCTCGACCAACTACACCGACTCGGTGCCCAGCAGCAGCTTTATCGGCAGCTTGGCCTTTGCCCCCAATGGCGACCTGTTTACGGTGGGGTTTGACATCACCTCTGAAATTGGCTCTATTCTCAAGTACGACGGGCTGACTAGGGAGCGATTTCTCTTGGCCGATGCCAGCCCTGAGCTGAAGCGCCCCATTGGCATTCTCTATGCTGCGCAGCCGGTGCCGGAGCCGTTTATGGTTGGGGGGCTGGCGATCGCAGCTGGTAGCCTCATGATCTCTCGCCGTCGCCGTCACGGGTAGATAGGGGCCAACCTCACCATGCCTCTACGGTCTTAGCAGGGGCCTTAACGGGGGTCTTAACGGGGCGGGGCAATATTCAAGTATCAGCGATTGTTCTAGAGAATTTGTAGTTTGCCGGTGGTTGCTGATCGCAGTCAAGGCCGCGCACCCGGTTAACGCTTACTACCGCTAAGGCTGCAAGCTCAAAACCCCCGATTTTTTCAAAAAACCGGGGGTTTGTCTACCTCAGCAGCATCACCCCCACCGGGGGTGATGCTGCTGAGGTATTCGCCGCTGCAATCGCGCGGCACTGCCCCCGCCGTGGTCGGCGATCACCTCAGTGCGGTGGGCGATGGATTGCGTACGGGCACGCTGCGGCACCCAAAACATAATGCTAGCGTTGTCGCCCAGGCTACCCAGTAGGTATGACCTGGGCCCGAAAGCGGACAAAGCCGTAGGCGTTGGGTGGGGTGCCGGGGGCGGTGGCGGGGGGTAGGGTGTCTGGGCTGCTGACCACGTTTACCACCACCGCTCCATTGGTATTGGCACCCGTACAGGCAGCTGGGAGATCGGTCCCAGCGGGGTAAAACAGACCGCGATCGCCATCCTGGGTATTGGTTAGGTACACCGTGGGGGCCGTGGGTATGGTCTCGCTGCTGGAGGCCAACGCAATGCCCACATCGGTGCCACTGAGGCCGCCACTGTCTAAGGGCGTTTGGCCGTTAAAGGTATTGGCCACAAACCGGGTATGTGTCGGAATCAAATCGCAGATACTTACGTTGGTAATTGGCCCGGTGCCACTGGAGAGAAAATAAACGGTGTATTCCAGTTCATCGCCGGGTTTGACTAAGCCTCCTTCGGTAGCCCCCACCAGGACATTACTGGGCCAGAAAGCGTCATCCTCTGGATTGATCACCGTGTTCAGCGGCGTCCCGTCGTTAGGGTTGATCGGTTCCTGGTTAATCGCCGTAATCCTTTTTACCAAAGACAGTTGGGGGAAAGTACCAAACAGCACCCGGTAATCTTCCACTTCTCCATTTAAGGCCAAGCCGCGAGGTGAAGGGTTATTGGTCAGCTGGGTATCGGTCGTAATCCGGAATCGGGCATAGGCCGTGCCTTCTATGGGGGCGGTAAAGCCTGCCCAGGTTAGGGTCGCTGTGGTTTGTCCAGCACTAACCACCACCTCTGCTAATTCACCAGCATCGAGAAAATTACCATTTTGGTTAAAGTCAATCCATCCCATTAGGGTAGCCGGGGTGCCGGTGCCATTGTGGACTGGAATATCAGCCAGACTGTAGTTGGTGATACCTGGGGTAATCAACCAATCACCATCAAAGGCGTCTTCATCATCAATGCCGGTGGTGTCATCGTGGATGGCTGGATTGGGGGCAATGGCTGGGGTAACCGTGTTTTCAGCATCAGGGGAAATTGCTCCTAGATAAAGATCTTGGCCTGTGCTGTGGCGAGCAGGGCCAGGCAGCTGGATGCTTTGATCAATAACATTGGTACCGTAACTATTGGGCGCGTCACCGAGGTCCAGGTTATAGCTAGAAATCCCATCTAGAAAGACAGCACTATCCCACTGGGCATCGCCAATGTCAGCCACCACCACCTTCACGGTATAGGTTGCCCCTGGGGTTACAGCCAACTGTGCCGTTAGGGGAATGGTAAAGCCGTCGTACTGGGTGTGGGTATAGTTAGTTTGCGTGGTGGCATTCGCTGTATTGTTGGCGCTAATTGGGTTTTCCGACGAAGTCGGGTCTACGTTATTAACATAAAAAGCGGCGTTGCCCAAATCACAGGGGGCTGATTGACCGGGGTTTGCCACAGCATAGCTACCGGCAACCCCCCGGTTAATCTGGTTGACGGCAATGGGAGCTAGATTGTTTTCAAGTTTGGCAATATTGGCCTTACCGGTTATGCCAGGACCGCTGACAAAAATCCCCATGGCATCATTAAAAATTGTGCAGACAAACTCGTTGTACTCCTCTGAGGCAAAGACAAAGTCTAGTGCCATAAAATTGCCAGCAGGCACCACCTGAAACTGCAGGCCAATGGTGTCGAACTGTCGACCACTGTCGACCGTGGCCAAGTCTGGATCATTCCTGACAGTATTCGTGCCGGTCGTTCTAGAAAAGGAGTTGTTTCGTCCCACTGCAGTACTTGCTGTGCCGGTGACCAAGGCAATTCCGTCTTCAATTCCAATTACAGGTCCTAGACCTGATACGGTAGTGCCATTGGAAAATAGGCGTGCTTGTCCGGAAGTACCAGCCGGGAGAATCGCAATGCTACCCGTATTCACCGTGACATTAGAGGTGGCCACATTGCCTTCTAATGCCGCCTTTAACTGGGCTTGAGTTGGGGTTGTCGTATTAATGTTCAAATTTGCCGAGGCCAGTTGGGGGAAAATGCCCAGGCTAAAAAGGGCCAGGCAGCAGCCGATGAGCATCTGCACCAGAAACCTGCTGGTGCGGCGTCTGCCGATTTCGGGAACGGAGGGCATAGGACTTATTGAGGGGTATCGTCTACGAGACATACGTTGATCCAACCATTAATCTGAGGCAGTTGTTCTGAACGTTGTGAGAAGGGCGATTCCTTTAGAGATGGAATTATCGGGGGGCGTTGTTTGAGCCATCTGGTGGTGCTGAATCCTCTGGTATGCCCCCGGTGGTTGACTCGGTGTCGGCAATAGTTGGTGGATCAATCCGTGATGGTTGGGACTGGGATAGGGGCTGTTGAGGTGGGGGCTGTTGAGGTGAGGCAGAGTCAAAGCCAAAGTCTCTGAAGAGGTTGTTGTCGAGTTTGAGGCTGATACCCAGGTAGGGGCCACCCGCTGAGCGGGAATTGTTGAAATCGCGATCGCTGATGCTGCCAAAGGTATAGCCCCCGGCCAGCCGCAGGTTGGGCGACAGGTGATAGCCCGCCTCTAGGTTAAGGGCCATCTCGCTGTAGCCCGCCGAGGGCTGGGCGATCCAGCGGGCTCCGGCGGAGACATCCCATTGGTAGTTAAAGCGATGGGTGGCGCGCACCTGGGCTAGCCCCACGGTGCTGCTACTGATGAAATCGTCCGCCAGATAGGCGGTGCTGTGGCGCAGAGCCATTTTGCCATAGAATTCCCACTGCCAGCTGGGAGCATAGATGGCTTCCATGGCCAGAACGTGATCCTCTGAGCCAGTGCCGCGCCCAAACAGAATGCTTTCGGGCACCAGGGCCGGGTTACGGCGATATTCGTAGCGCAGCAGGGCATTCCAGCGATCATTGTCGGGGTCGCGGTAGGCCAGCCCCAACCGCAGATTGGTACTGGCTCCGAGAGCTTCTAAGCCCTGGTTCGAGGCGCTAGCCCGCTGAACGTTAGCCAAGGCGGTGAGGGAGGGGGTCAGACGACCCAGGGCCGAGGCTTTGAACACTGTGTTCGACCCCGCCGAGGAGGTCCGGTGCTGCACCTGGGCGTTGGCCTGGAAGTCGGGGTTGCCGGTGTAGTCGATGCCCACACTGAAATTATGACCCGCCGCTAGCCCCAGCCCGGCGGCACTTTGACCCACGGCATAGGGTTGGGCAAACTGGCTGCCAGCGGCGGTGGTGCCGAAGCTATTGCCAAAGGTATGCTCGTAGCTGAGGTTGGCCCGCAGGCCGGGGGCTAGGGTAATCCCCTGGCTGAGGCCGATCGCTCCGGCAAGGGCCTGGGCGTTGATCAGAGACACACGGCTGCTCAGGGTTGTATCGGGGCCAAATTGATACTCGCCGTTGAGGTCGAGGCTGGTGATGGCCTGGGGTTCAAACTGGCCACCAGAGATAAACTGCTGATTAAAGCTGAGGGTGATGCCGGGATGCACCAGCCAGTCTAGCCCCAGCAGGGTGCGGTCTGGGGAGAGGGGGTCGGTGGTGCTGGAGAGGGTGGTTTCGTTTTGGGCCCGCAGGGATAGGGTATTGGAGATGGGCAGGGTGAGGCGCGATCGCAGTTGGTTAGAGGTGGCGCTGAGGGCATTGGGCGCGATCCGATCCTCTCGGTTGCGGTGAATCAAATCGACCCCGAGGGTGGCGTCGCCCAGCTGCTGCTGCACCCCCGCCGTGAGGGTGGTGAGGGAATTGTTGACGGCGCTGCCCGGTATTGCTTCTGACCCCGGATTGAGCAGATCGTCCAGGGCGCTGAGGGGCCGAGGGGCGGTGCCAAAGTTGTCTTCGTGGTCATACTGCACCCGCAGCTGGGTGGTAGGCGAAACCTGGGCCTGGAGTTCGGCCCCGTAGCGGGTTTGGCCGGGGACAAAGCTGGTGGTGGCATTGTTGGCAAAGCCTGGATCGGTGGTGCGCCAGTAGGCTCGCCCCCGTACCCCTTCAAACAGGGTGCCCTGGGCTTCAAACCGGTAGGCGGAGCCGCTGACGGGGCCAGAAAAAGCCGATTGATGGCTGGAGCGGGCATATTCAGCGATCAGTTGACCATCGCTGCCAAAGGACACCAGGGCATCGGCCCCGTATAGCTCAAACTGGCGATCGCCCATATTTTCTTGTAGGTAGGTGGCCCCCAGCCAGCTTTCTCGGTTCAACTCCCGGGACAGGTGATAGCGGAGTCGACCGCCGTAGATATTGGCGCTGTCGTCACTTTCGTACTGGTAGGTGACCACAATCCGTCGCACCAGGGTGCGCCCTTCCTCGTCAATGTCGGTGCGCAGAACGGGCTGGCGAAACAGCAGACTGCCCCGGTCGTAGTCGATGTCGTAGTCCAGACCCCGGCGCAGGGGTTCCCGGTCTAGAACGGTGCCGGGGCGGTTCAACTCTTCTAGTTCTAAAAAGACGTTCTCACTGCCAGCGATCAGCAGTCGGCGAGACAAAAAGTAAAACCCGCTGGTGCCGTCAGGGGCCAGGGTGTCGCGCTGGAACCCGTCAATATTGTTGCCGTAGAAGCCGCTGATCTGAAGGTTGCCCAGGTTGTAGTTGCCCTGGAGCCCGTGCAGCTGCCGGGTAGTCGCCGTAAACAGCTGGGACTGGGTGGCAAAGTCGGTGGTGGTGTAGTCGCCCCACATCAGGTGGTCGCTACCGGCCCCTTCTACCGGAGAGGTGCGCTCGAACCGCAGGTAGAGGTTGTCGATGGAGGGGGTCATGACCTCGCTGGTAGACTCGTCGCCATAGACCGGGTAGGTGCGATCGCAGGCTTGAGCCGCCCGAAATAGCGATGCGGTGCCGCTACAGTCTTGGTTGAGCGGGCGGCGGCTATTGTAAGCCCCGGTCACCAGCCAGTCCCCCAAGCGCCCTGTGCCAAAGACAGCCACGCCCCCGTTAAACTCGGTGCTCTGGTCTCCATCGGGGGGCAAAAAGTCGCGGAAGCTGCCAAAATAGTCGGTGCCCCGTCCCCCCAGACGCAGGTCCACTGACCCGCTCAGCAAGCTGGGACGCAGCGCTGTCTCAAACCCGATTTGGGTAAAGGCTTCTAAGTTCGTTGTCGTGGCCCGCAGGGTAACGACCTCGGCCCGTAGCCCCGCCTGGAGGGTGGCCGTAAATTCACCGTCTTCGGTTTGCACCTGGAACCCTGCTCGATCAGGGTTGTGGTCTACCCCCACAAAGGTGCCAGCACTGGTCTCTAGGGTCACCACCGCCCTTTGGTTTGAGCGATTGCCATCGGCATCTAAGAGCTGGCCCCGCACCGTCGCCGTCGAGCGACCGTCGGCAGGAATGCGGGCCTCGACGGTTTCTAGGGCCAGGGCGGTGGCTGAGCCGCGCACGGCTACGGTCACCTGGGCGGGGGGTAGGGGCTGCCCCTGTAATGTGCCCTCAGCCGCGATCATATTTTGCCCGGCCTGTAGGGTAACGGCGTACCAGGTTTGCGTCACCACCCCGTTGGCGGTGTCGGTTTCGGTGCGACCAATTTGGGCCTGGTCTACGGCTGCGCCATTCACCACCAGGCGCACCTGGCTATCCACCGGAAATTGCAGGGTCACGCTCACCGCTGGGGTATCAACCACGGCATCCATCACGGGCGACAGAATGCTCAGGGGTACGGGGGTGATCGAGTCGATGGGCTCTGCCGTCGGGGTACCGGCTGGAGCCGTTGTCGGCTCAGGTTGGGGAGCGGGGGGAGCGACGGCCTCTGGCTGGGCGATCACCTCCTGGGACGCAGCCTCGGGCTGGGCGATCGCCTCCTGGGGGGCAGACCGCTGCTCAGCTTCTGCCATTGGCGGTAGCTCAGCCCCAGCCACCGGTAGCTGGATCATCGCCACGGCGGTCAGCCCTGCCAATCCTTTACCCAGGCCAAGCCAGGCTGGTTGCCTAGTGCTCATTCTGCTACCTCCTCTGGGGCCAGAGGCATAACGCCAAAGTTCATGCGCACCAGGCCCCCCGGCGACAATTGCACTCGGCGCGAATCTGTGTTGTGCTCGATGAAAACCTGGTTGGGGGCCAGGGTGTACCCCGGTATGCTGGTGATGTCTAAGGTGCCGACCCGGTAGCCCGGCAGCACGTTGGCCACCGAGAACAAGCCATTTTCGTCGGTGGTGATGCGGGTGCCGTCGTCTAAGAAAATCACGGCATTGGGAATCCCCGGCTCGCCGGACTGCTGCTCGCCGTCAAAGTTTTTATCCCAGAAGACCCGGCCCACAATGGTGCCGGTATCGGCCACAATGCCAGGCTGCACCCGCAGTCGGTGCAGGGCCGGCCCATCGCGCACCACCTGGCCATTGTCGCTACGGCGACCCGAGACCATGGCGGAATTGAGGCCATTGCCCCGCAGAGCCTCTGGGGTGAGCTGAGCGGCATAGACCACCGTCAGCCCCTGGCCCTGTTCCAGTGTCACCTGCGGTTGAAAGGTGATCGTCCGACCACTGGGGGTGGTTTCCAGAGGAATCGGGGTATCGCCCAGGGCCGCTCGGCCCGAGTTCGCCACCAGGCTAAAGCCCAGGGGCAGGGTATCGGTCACCGCCAGATTGCTCACCGGGGTGCTGGCCAGATTCCGAATTAGCAGGCGATAGAGTACCGTATCGCCCGGTTCTGCGGCCACCCGATCGCCGGTTTTGACAATCTGAATAGACTGGGCATCGCAGACGCTGGCACCGACGTTCAGCGCCGCCAGCACCAGCCCTACCTGGGCCGCATCGCCAATGTTGATGGTGCCCACCACGGTGGTCAGGTTGTCGGTGGCGCTGATCGGCAGACCGTCGAGGGAGGTGGCCGTGTAGGCAAACGTATCGCCAGTCCGCTGACCAATCACCAGTCGAATTCGCCGCTGGCTGTAGCTACTGTTAACCGGGGGATTGATCACCAGAACATAGGTAGCCCCTAGATCAAGCTGCCCCCGACTGGGGTCGAGCAGGAAGTTATAGCCCCCCTGGTCGCCCTGACTGAGAAAGAACGGGTTGCTGTTCTGGGTGTTGGGGGGCAACCCCCCTGGGATGGCGTTGTTAGGGTTGTTCGGCACCTCGGTGGCGGTGAGGGGGACCAATCCCCCTAGATCGCCCATAGCGCTGGCGGCAAAGTAGACGCCCATGCTAAAGCCCCGATAGTCGGGCAGCAGTTCGCCGGCGCAACCCGTGATGCGTCCGAGGGGGTCAATTAACCCATCAGTTCTGATCGGGGGCAAGAGGGTGATGGTCTGCTGGCTGCTGTCGCCACAGGGGCTGCCAAGGGCGATCGCCAGGGGCGTAGCGGTAACCTGAATGCTGTTAACTTGCACATCGACCTGGAGGGTCACCTGCTGGTTTGGGGCCAGGGTGACGGTTGTGGCCGGCTCAGCTCCACCGAGGCTCGTCGCCACCACAGTGCCTGGCCCCACCAGACCAGACTGTTGAAGATCAGCCACGGTGGGTACTTGCACCTGGAGAGAGGCACGACCGGTATTCTGCAACCCAAAGCTAAAGCGCACGATGTCTCCAGGGTTGAGGCTGGTCTCTTGCCCAGAAAGAATGCGGCGGCGATCTAGGGCCAGGCTGGTTTGGGCCTGGGTGAGGAGATTGCCATGGGCGGGGAGGGCCGCGATCGCAGCGTCGTAGGCGGCAGCGCTCAAGTCTGCCCAGGCGGTCTCGGCCGCAGTCGTTTGCACCACGGTGGCAGCGGCCTCGGCAGCTAGGGTAGCCTCGGCGACGGCAATCCCCAGGCTGCCTACCGTCGAGGGGCGCAGGCCAAGCAGGGCGAGGGTAAAGGCTTGGGTTGCATCTGCCCCCAGCCCCTTGATCTGGGCGGCTCGGGCCGGTACGGTGGTGGCCATAGCTTGCTGGGTAGCGGTGAGCACCTGCTGGAGCGGCGCTGCCTCTGGCAGCAGAGCAAAGGCCCTAACTGCGGCTAAACTGCCCTGGTTCGCCTCTGTTTCGCTCCAGCCCCAGGCCCGCAACTCGGCCTGTAGGGCCGTGGCAATCTGGCCCAACCCATGTACCAGGTTGCCGTCGCTGTCCCGCGTAGCTTGGGGTATCAAGGACAACACACCGCTATTGGTAATTGAGCCGCTGACCGAGGTGGTCTGTCCGCTCACAGGTTCCGGAGCCAAGTCATAGGTGGCGATCGCCTGCCGGCGCAGGGTGCTGTGGGTGTAGTCAGCCTGGTTGCGCAGGGTAAACCCAGCCTCCCCAGGGGCAGCACACTGCAGCTGAGCCGAGGAAAGCTGGGTTTGGCCCCAGGCCGGGGCGGCCCAGGTGAGGCTCCCCAGCAACAACGTGGTCGCTAAGGGCCACAGTCGCTTGGGGTTGGCAGAGGTCCTAAGGCAGGATGACAGGATGGCAGACATGGGGGGTGGCAAGGAACGAAACAGGCAGGGGAGACCCGGCGGCTGAGGGGAACCAGGGCCTTAGGGAGCTACAGGGAGGTAGACGCACGGCACTGTCCAGACGAGGGACGGGGTGGCTCGTCTGTGGATCACAGGTGAAAATTGGGACTAGTTCTGGGGTGGCCGGGGCGATCGCCCCGGCGGGTTTCCCTCCCCTAGCACCAGATAGATCGGGCGAGGGGAGAAGACAGTGTTAGCGCACGGTCACGTCATAGGAGGCGGTGAGCCCGGCTTCTGGCTGTACCTGGTCGCCAAAATCCCAGCGAATGTGGGTGTAGGCGTCCGCCGGAGCCGGTTCTAGCACAATGTCACCGTTGGGCTGGGTGACTTCTACCATCGGCTCGTCCACAAAGGTCTCGCCGTTGTCGATGCTGTAGGTGATGGCGGCCCCGCCGTTGTCGCCCACCACGGCCGACCCCAAAACATAGGCGGTTTGAGCGGGTACCGGCTGGGTCACCACCAGGTTTTTAAGGCTGCGATCGCTGGTATTTTCCCCAGACAGGTAGTAGCGCAACTGATCACCGGGCTGCACCACGGCCTGTTCACCGCTGAGGGCTTGCCAGGTTTCCTTGGTTTGCCCCTGGTCATCGGTTGCAAGTACCTGCTTTGCTGCGGCCAACTCTAGCTTCACCGCCGGTTGACGCTGCAAACTTTCGATCACCGACTGGCTGGCCTCTTGCAGACTGGCCCAAACGGGGGTACTCCTGAGGAAGGGCACGGTCACCGTCAATAGCGCGGCGGCAGCCCCGACACCAATGAGTTTGGATAGACGTTTCATGTTCAATTACCTCTGCAAATTTGCGAAAATGTGGGACGAAGTTACACAAAGCGGCCAGTTGATGTGGAGTCGTCAGCCTGTGACGACTCCACACCCGTGACCTAGTTGATGCGGCGGCGGAAGGTGAAGCTGCCGTCGGCTTGGGGCTGGACCACGCCCACATTGTTGACGTACCGGATAACATCGGTGCCTGGGGTGGGGCCAGAGCGATCGCCGCCATCTGCGAACACAATCGAGCCTTGGGTGGCCGTGGCCGTCCCCTGGACGTTGCTGGTGACAATCACCCCATTGGCTTCCAGCGCCCAGGTGTTACCAGGGTTGGTGTTGTCGTTCAAATCGCCCGTAGTTCCATCCTCAACAATCACTACGCTGTTGGCATTCAGGGTAATATTGCCGCTGCCGGTAGATGCCTCCGAAATGTTGTCGTAAACAATCCGGTATTCCAGAATGTTGCCCGGCACGATATTGGCTGGGTTAGGACTGTCGGTAAAGCCCTGAATTTCTGTGCCATTGGCGGCTAGAATTCGCACCTCTTTAGACAGTTGCAGATACCCCACGTAGGTGCGGTTAATGGTCAGGTTTTGGGCTTCCCCAGGATCGGGCTGGCCATTGACCACGCCGGTATCAGAAAAGGCCACCACAGGCACCGGATAGCCCCCTCGGTTGTCTTCCGTCGATAGGCCCGTGCCAGCGGGCAGGGTCACATTCACGGTGTAGTTTACGGAGGTTCCAGCCGGTAGGCTATTAATGCGCACCGTGTCGGTACCCGCCCCACCGGTAAAGGTAAAGGTGCCCGTGCCCTGGTTATAGGTGTAGGGGGCGCGAATGCCGTTGTAAACGATTTCCACAATCGTGCCATTGGGCAAATCGTTGTTGTCAATACCGGGAACCGCCGCCAAATCCCTAGGCACCAGCAAGATATTGGTAATCGCCTCTGTGCCAGGGTTTTGCACGGTGTTGGTGAAGCTGACCGTCACCGGGGCCGCCAGGCCATCGCCAGGGGCAGGGGTGACAGTGCCAGGCACCGCCTGGTTGGTAAAGTCATCGTTATTGTTAGTGGGGCCAACGGCGGCGGGCTGACCCTGGGGACCGTTGAGCAGGGCACCGGGGGGCAGCAGCACAAAGATATTCACCTCACCCCCAGGGCCAATCCCCTGGTTGTCGTTGGCGGGGTTGTTGTCACCGCTGTTGGGGTCGACCCCTTGGATGGCGCTGTTGGCCACCCCGTCGGAAATGCCGGGGCCAGGGGTGCCGTCATCGTTGATGTTGTTGGGGTTTTGGTCGCCCGATTCGTCGTAGACCAACCGGTCGGGGTTGCCAGCGGTGGCACCAAATACCTGGGCCAGGTTTTCGATGCTCTGCCCTGCTACGGGGTCAACCCCCGATGTCACTACCTGGAAGGTGAAGCCGGTCACGGTGGTACCAGCGGCAATGGCGGCCTCTGTAGCGGTGTTGCGCACAAAGCCGACCCGAGTGACGGTGCTCAAAGCTCCTGGCGCTGCTGTAGTCCAGTTCGCCGCATTGGCTAGGGTGCTGGTGGGAGCCGTGGTGTAAACCACCTGCCACCCGGCTGGGGCGGAGGGTGTGCCAGTCAACTCAGTACCGGCGGGAATGGCGTCGGAAACCAGGATGTAGTTGCCAACAGCACCGCCCACGTCAATGGCTTGACCGGCCAACGCCGCCGCCACAAAGCCAGGGCTGCCCGCTGGGGCGGTCCCTTCGACTCGCAGGGATAACCCATAGGTCAACACCACATCGGTTAGATCATTGGGATTGTTTAAGTCTGTGTCGATGCGGCTCTTGAGCAGAGTGGCAAAGGCCTGAGGCTGGCTACCTACTTGGCTGACCAATACGGCACTAGCGGCCACCAGGCCATTAATCGGATCATCACCAATGGCGCGGACTTCATTATCGTTGGTGCCATCGGTGGGCTGGTTTTGGGTGGCGGGGCTGTTGTCATTCGGCCCTGTATCCCCCAGTTGCACCCGAATATCGGCACCGGACGGGGCATTGGCATTCACGGTGACCAGCACCCGCACCAGAATAGAGTCACCGGCGGCGGTAGCGTCATTTAAGACGCCGTTCGTCGAAACACTGGCCAGAGGGACAAAGGTCGCTCCCCCATCGAGGGACACCAAAATGTCACCTGGAGTGGCGGCTCCAGTGATTGTGGCACTGTCAGGAATGAAGAAATTGGTGTTAAAGTTACCGACGTTAGTGACCTCGAAATCGTAGGCCAACTCATCGCCAGGCAGAATTTGACCGCCGGGGTTAGTCAAATTCTGGATGGCGTCTCCGGTGACGGTAATACCGGCCACTTCGGCAACCACAACTTCTACGGTGTTTGAGGTGGCATCGATTTGCACCCCAGGGGCAGCGGGGTCTTCGTAGGTGGCCGTGGCGGTGTTGCGAATGGCCGTGCCCGCTGCCACCTGAGCCAGCACCGGCCCCAAAACATGCAGGGTGCTACCGACAACCAGCAGCGTTACTAACAACGGGCGGCCAGGTAGGCTGCGAGATTTGGCATAGGATTTAGGCGATGTCATTAACTGATCTCGTGATGGGTAGAACAAATTTATGTTGCCCCGAGGCGCAACTTAG
>DAIPYU010000032.1:15552-37998 GCA_036782635.1 Nodosilinea sp. CTOTU7353 | reverse complement strand
AATACTCCGCAAATTTGGCGAGGAGTACGTCATTAATTTTGTCTAACTACTTATACGGTTTGCGGTTCACGGTTTTGCCGTACACCGTGAACCGCAAACCATGAACCGCCTACAACACCTTCTCTAAAAACTGCTGAGCGCGATCGCTCTTGGGGCTGGTAAAAAACACGTCGGGCGGCGCGTCTTCCACCAGGTAGCCGCCGTCGAGAAACAGCACTCGGTCGGCCACCTCTCGGGCAAAGCCCATCTCGTGGGTGACAATGCACATGGTAATCCCGGTTTCTACCAGCGCTTTCATCACCTCCAGCACCTCCTTCACCATTTCAGGATCGAGGGCGCTGGTGGGTTCGTCAAACAGCATCACGTCGGGTTCCATGGCCAGGGCGCGGGCGATCGCCACCCGCTGCTTTTGCCCTCCCGACAGCCGCGACGGGTACTGCTCGGCCTTTTCTGACATGCCCACCTTTTCCAGCAGGTCGAGGGCAATCTTCCCCGCGTCGGCCTTCGAGAGCCCCTTCACCTTCATCGGCGCGTAGGTGAGGTTTTGTAGCACCGTCTTGTGGGGAAACAAGTTGAAATGCTGAAACACCATGCCCACGTTCTGCCGCACCTTGAGAATGTCGCACTTGGGCGACGTGATATCGACCCCACCCACAAAGATGTGCCCCGCCGTAGGTACTTCTAGCAGATTGATGCACCGCAGCAGGGTAGACTTGCCCGACCCCGAGGGGCCGATAATAGCCACCACTTCGCCACTGCCCACCTCAGTAGAAATGTCCTTCAGTACCTCTAGTGGCCCAAACGATTTAACTAAACGCTCGATTTTAATCACTGCGGCGCATCCTCCGCTCAAGAACTTGGGCCGCCTGGGTCAGCCCCATGACCATCACGTAGTAAATCACCCCCACCACAAGCAGCGGCTCAAAGTAGAGAAACGTCTGCCCCGCCACCACCTGGGCACGGCGCATTAGATCTAGTACCCCAATGGTAGACACCAGGGCCGAATCTTTCAGTAGCGCGATGGTCTCATTGACCAGGGCGGGCAAAATATTCTTAAACGCCTGGGGCAAAATGATGTCGAGCATCATGGGCCGATAGGCTATGCCCAGCGACAGCGACGCCTCTCGCTGGCCCTTATCCACCGCCATAATGCCCGCTCGAATGGTCTCAGAGCTGTAGGCCGCCGAGTTGAGGGCAAAGGTAAACACCCCCGCCTCAATGGGCGAGATGCGGTAGCCAATCAGCTGGGGCGTGGCAAAGTAGACCAGCGCCAGCTGCAAAATCAGCGGCGTACCCCGAAAAATCGAGGTGTAAAACTCCGCAAACCACCGCAGCGGCTTAATGCTAGAAATTTTCACCAGCGACAGCAGCGTGCCCAGGGTAAACCCAAATAACGCCGACAGCAGGGTGAACTGAAGTGTTACTGCGATCCCATTCAGAATGAAGGGCAAAGACGGAATGATTTGGCCGAAGTCTAAGTTCATGAAGCTAAGTTCATAGGGTTAGGTTCATGGGGTGTAATTACTCAGCCCCGTCGCCAAACCATTTCACAATCAGCTCCTCCATCAGGCCGCTCGCCTCCATTTCGGCCAGCACTCGGTCAAACTCGTCGACCAAATCAGAACCTAGCGGAAAGGCCACCGCCGAACCCGCTTCCCCCTCCTCTGGAATTTCAACCGCCTCTAGGTTAGGGTTATTGGCCAAGAAGCCCGCCGCCACCGTGTCTTCAATAATGGCGGCGTCAATCCGGCCCGATAGCAGCTCTTGCACAATCTCATTGATGCGGTTCAGCGGCGACAGCTGCATGCCGGGCGTTTCTGCCACCAGATCATTGGCCAGCTCTTCTTGAATAGAGCCCAGCTGCACCCCGACGGTTTTGCCCTCGAGATCAGCCGGTGATGTAATGCCGCTGCCTGCCGGAGACACAATAGTCTGCTTGGCGGTGTAGTAAATCTCAGAGAAATCGACGTTTTGCCGACGCTCCTCGGTGGGGGTCATGCCCGCCATCACAAAGTCGGCGCGCCCCGCCTGGAGAGCAGGAATCAAACCGCTAAAGTCGATGTTGGTAATTTCTAGGTCGTAGCCCAACTCGGTGGCAATATGGCGGGCAATATCCACGTCAAAACCGACAATTTCTTCCGTGCCCCCGGCGGTCTCTACAAACTCGTAGGGGGGGTAGTCGGCGGAGGTGGCCATGGTGAAAGTGCCGCCCCCAGCGCCACCGTCAGCAGCGTCACCGCCCGCAGGCTGACCGTCTCCGCAAGCGGTGGTCAGCCCCACCGTGGCCAAGGCTACGGCAGCCGTGGATGCTAAAAACCAGCGTCGTTTCATGATCTCTTCTCACAAACTATCGGGTTAGTTAAGCCGGGGCAGTTGACCCCGAAGCCGTTACCAGAAGTAGCCTCTAGCCGCCATGTCAGGAGACAAAAACACCATCTCCCCCTAGTCTGCGGCACCGCTTAAACCAGGTCCAGTGGACTGGATATAGCTTGCAGAGAAAAAAGATCTCTGAATGTAGCCTGGGCTACCGTTTTCCCAAGTCCTACGCCTAGGAAGCCGCATCTTCTGCTAAAAACCGGTTGGCCAACTGATTGGTCGACCACTGATACTCCAGCTCAATGTTGTCATGCTTACAGGCTTCTTCTAGCTGGCGCTGCTGCGATAGCGCCTTGCGCAGGGTGCTAATTAACCCCTGCACCTGAAGGCGCAGCCGTGGATCTTGGTAGGCCGCCGCCATGGTCTGCTGCTCTAGCAGCTGCAGCAATAACTCGTAGTGAATGTGGGAGGGTAGCGGTAGCGGTTTGCCTAACGATGCCATTGCAGTGCCCCAGTGGTGCAGTTGGTTTGATTGACCGTTGGTTGGATTAAACCAGGAACGAGATAAAGGTCTGATAAGTTAGCCAGTGTTTTTTTCGTAAAGCTGATCGATAGCGACGCCGGGATCGGGCTGCCGAATCAGCGATTCGCCCACCAGCACCGCCTCTGCCCCGGCGGCGACTACGGCCTTGAGATCGGCCGGGGTGTGAATGCCCGACTCGCTGACCACCAGGGCACCGCTGGCGGTCAGCCCCTCGCGCCGCGCCGAAATCAGCTCGGCGGTGGTCTCTAGTCGGGTGGCGAAGGTCTCTAGGTCGCGGTTGTTGATGCCAATCAGCGCCAGGCCGGGCACCGCCAGCACCCGGTCAAGCTCCTCTAGGGTGTGCACCTCTACCAGCACCGCCATGCCCAGGGCCTTGGCGATCTGCACAAAGTAGTTGAGGTCTTGGTCTGAGAGAATGGCGGCGATCAGCAGCACCGCGTCGGCCCCCTTAGACCGCGCCAGATACATCTGGTAGGGGTAGATGACAAACTCTTTGCACAGCAGCGGCAGGTCGACCGCCTGGCGAATCTGGGTGAGGTACTCAACGTCGCCCTGAAAGAAGGTTTTGTCGGTCAGCACCGAGAGGCAGGTGGCCCCGTGGGCGGCGTAGGTCTGGGCGATCGCCACCGGGTCAAAATCTTCCCGCATCACCCCCTTGCTGGGGGAGGCCTTTTTGACCTCGGCAATCAGGGCGGGGGTGGTGTGCCCGGCCCGCAGGGCGGCGATGAAGTCGCGGGCCGGGGGCGCGTCGAGCACCTGGCGCTGAAGGTCAGCCAGGGGCAGGCGCTCCCGCAGGGCGGCTACTTCGGTCTCTTTGTGCCAGACAATCTTTTCGAGAATGTGTCTCGGTTCAGCGTCGGCGATTTTGATTTGGTACTGCAAATGTTTGACCGCAACAGCGGGGTTGGGAGGGCGACGGCGAATCTTCATCAATTTTGGCGTTTGGATGGGCAATTTTGCATGGTGGGGTGGGCCATCGGAACTTGTAGGGTGGGCACGGCCCACCATTACCCCGGGGGAAAGACCGGTAAACCAGCTTGTAGGGTGGGCACTGCCCACCATTGACCTGGGGAAAACTAGCTGGCCAGCACCGGCCTGGGGCGATCGCAGCAGCAAGATGGGCTGGTTTGGGGCAGGGTGGAAAGGTGGGCATTGCCCACCCTACGGGGATCAGGCGGGAACCACCACCGCGCGCTTAAAGGCTTCGTCGAGCACCTCCGACAGGGTGGGGTGGGTGTGCACATAGAACGACAAATCGGTGACGGTTTGGCCGCTGGCGATCGCATTAGCCGCCTCCTGAATCAGATCCGCCGCGTGCATGCCGATGATGTGGGCACCGAGAATTTCACCCGTGTCTTTGCGGTAGATTACCTTGGCCAACCCGTCAGACTCGCCCTCGGCCAAGGCCTTAGAGTTGCCTTTAAAGTAGGTACGTACAGCATCAACGGTAAAGCCCTCGGCCTCGGCCATGGTCTTGGCGGCGGGTTCGGTCAGGCCCACAAAGCTGACCTCGGGGTGGGTAAAGGCCGCCGCCGGAATGGCCAGGTAGTTCACCGTGCGCGGGTCGCCGCAGATGGTCTCAATGGTGAGAATGCCCTGGGCCGAGGCGGCGTGGGCCAGCATCATTTTGCCGGTGGCGTCGCCGATCGCCCACAGGTGAGGCACCGGCTCGCCGCCCCGCAGCACCCGCAGGTGATCGTCCACGGGAATAAACCCCCGGCGGTCGGTCTCGACCCCGACCTTCTCTAGGCCCAGATCCTTGGTGGCGGGGATGCGGCCGGTGGCCACCAGGCAGGCATCGACCTCTAGGGTCTCGACGACTTCGCGGGTCTCGCGATCGGCCAGTTCAATGGTCACGGGCGAGCCGGGGATCACCTTCTGGGCAATCACCCCAGCTCTCGTCTCGATATCGCGGGGGGCGATCAGCACCCGCTGGGCGATCTTGGCGATGTCGGGGTCGAAGGTGGGCATCAGCTGATCGAGGGCTTCGATGATGGTGACTTCGCAGCCCAGGGCGGTATAGACATCGGAGAATTCTAGGCCGATGTAGCCGCTGCCGATGATTGCCACCCAGTCGGGCAGCCAGTCGAGCTTGAGAGCTTCGTCGCTGGTGAAGACGGTTTTGCCGTCGGTCTCAATGCCGGGGGGCACAAAGGGCACCGAGCCGGGCGACAGAATAATGTCTTTGGCCGTAACAAATTTTTCGCCGTCGGGGGTGGCGATCGCCACCTTCTGCTCTCCGGCCAGGCGCGCCCAGCCCTTGATGATGTCGACCCCCAGCCGGGTGAGGCTGTTGGTCATATCGCCCTGAATTTTGCTCACCAGGTTTTTGGCGTGGTCGGCAATGGCGGCGCGATCATAGCTCACCGACCCTACCGAAATGCCCAGCGATTTCAGGTGGTGCTCGTTGCGCAGCTCGCGCACCCGCCCAGAGGCCGCCAGCAGTGCCTTAGAGGGAATGCAGCCCCGATTGACACAGGTGCCCCCCATCACATCGGCCTCAACGATGGCGGTTTTTAGCCCCCGCTGCACCGCATGGATGGCGGCCCCATGGCCCCCCACTCCGGCTCCAATAATTAGCAGGTCGTAATCAAATGCGTCGCTCACAGCAGGCTCCTGAACAGGTGATCCAAATATTTAGCGTTTAGCGCGGCAGGTTTAGCGCGGTAGATTGGGCGCGGCAGATTTTTGGGAGACAAGATTTTTCTTCATTCTTGACCACAGCGGGGTGATCAGACAACTCCTAAGTTCTCAGGGTCTATCTAGTCTATCTATCTAATCTATCCACTTAGGCGACCCAACTCAGGCCACTTCTGGAAAATAGTTCCCCCACTGGTGGGCAGTGCCCACCCTACAGCGGCTACAGTCGCTGGATTAAAGCTGGTTCTTTCTTTCCCAGAGATCCCCTTAACCGTATTAGCTCAATCCCTGGCGGCCCGCCGCCCACCGCTGCCGCCGCGCCTCGTAGAGCAGCAGCGCCGCCGAAATCCCCACATTTAGAGACTCCACTGCCCCCGCCATGGGAATGCGCACCTGCACCGTGGCCTGGTGCTGAAGCGCTGTCGACAGCCCCGCCCCCTCATTGCCCAGCACAATCACCGTGGGCCGGGTAAAATCTACGGTCCAGTAGTCCACCTCGGCATGGGAGCTGGTGGCCACCATCTGCACCCCCGCCTGCTCCCAATCGGTAAGCAACGAACCGACATTGTCGACCACCGCCAGGGGCAGCCGAAACCACTGGCCCGCCGAGGCCCGCAGCACCTTGGGGTGGTCGGGGGCAACGCTGTCGGCGCTGAGCCACAGGCCCTCGGCCCCCGCCGCCACCGCCGTACGCACGATGGTGCCCAGGTTGCCGGGGTCTTGCAGGGTCTCGACCACAAGGCCCATGGTTTGAATGGCTGGGTTGGGCGATCGCCTGATCTGAGGGGCCGCCGCCACCACCCCATCGGGATGCTGGGTGGTCGCCATGGCGGCCAGCAGGGCTTCAGAGACTGGTTCGACCCGTTCGGCTCGCTGCCCCAGGGCCAGGGCCAGATCAGGGTGAGCCTGACCCCACGCGGGGGTATGGCAAACAATATCGAGGGGATAGTCAGAGGCCAGCGCCTCTTGAATGAGGTGGGTGCCTTCGAGCAAAAACTGCTGCTGCGATCGCCGTTCCTTACTCTGGTGCAGCTTGCGAAAAAATTTAACCAGGGGGTTTTGCAGGCTCGTAAGCATGACATTATCCCCTGGTTAGCTGTTTGACCTGATTAGATGCGGAACCCGGGACTTGAACCCGGATGTTATTGCTAACACTAGGACCTGAACCTAGCGCGTCTACCAATTCCGCCAGTTCCGCTGGCTAGGCGTTATTAACGCCGCGATTTATGACTATGCCCTGAGTTGGGGACAGAGTCAAGCCTTTGAAAAAAGATTTCGTGATTTTAGATGAATCAGCTATCCTGATGTGGCTTAACCCGGCAAATGGCTCTAGAACGCTGTGGCGAAATTCATGATTTCGAGTAGAATCTAGACGAAATTTGGGAAAAGGGGGAGTTATCAGTCGTGGAGGACACCGCTATCGTTACATCCATTGGTTTACCCACCCCTGTGACCGCCGCCGAGGCGGATGGCGCTGTACTTGAGATTACCGGCGGTGCTTCCCTGGCTGGCCAGGTCACCATCAGCGGAGCTAAAAATTCGGCCCTGGTGGCTATGGCGGGTACGCTGCTATGTTCACAGCCCTGCCGCATTCGCAATATTCCTCACCTGATGGATATTGCCCGCATGGGGGAGGTGCTCACCGCCCTAGGGGTCAAGCTCAAGCGAGAAGACGACTCTCTGGTGGTTGACGCCAGCACCATTGCCCATACCAAGGCCCCCTACGACGTAGTCAGCCGCCTGCGGGCGAGCTTCTTTGTGATTGGGCCGCTGCTAGCCCGCATGGGTGTGGCCCGCATTCCTCTGCCCGGCGGCTGCGCCATTGGGGCCCGCCCGGTAGAGCTGCACGTGCGCGGGCTTCAGGCCATGGGGGCCGATGTCCACATTGAGCACGGCACGGTTCACGCCTACATTCCGGGCAGCGGCAGGCGCTTGCAGGGAGCCAAAATCTACCTCGACTACCCCAGCGTCGGCGCTACCGAAACCCTGATGATGGCCGCCACCCTGGCCGACGGCGAAACCATCATTGAAAACGCCGCCCAAGAGCCTGAGGTGGCTGATTTAGCCAACTTCTGCCGGGCCATGGGCGCTCGCATTCGCGGCGCTGGCACCAACACCATCACCATTGCCGGCGTGCCCAGCCTGCACAGCACCGACTACGGCATTATTCCTGACCGCATTGAGGCGGGCACCTTCTTGGTGGCCGGGGCCATGACCCGCTCCGAGATCAGCATTTCCCCGATTATTCCTGAGCACCTCACCGCCGTGATCGCCAAGCTCCATGAGATTGGCGGTCAGGTGGTGGTCGACGGCCCCAGCCGGGTGCGCTACGTACCCTCTAACACCATTGTCCCCGCCGATATTCAAACCGGGCCGTTTCCCGGCTTTCCCACCGATATGCAGGCGCAGTTTATGGCTCTGATGGCGGTGTGCGAAGGCAGCAGCCTGATCACTGAGACGGTGTTTGAAAACCGCCTGCGCCACGTGGCCGAGCTCAACCGCATGGGGGCCGACATTCGCCTAAACGGCAACTGCGCCATTATCAAAGGCGTGCACCAGCTCTCCGGTGCTCCGGTGCTGGCCACCGACCTGCGGGCCTCGGCGGCGCTGGTGCTGGCGGGCCTGGCGGCCAAGGGCACCACCACCATCCAGGGCTTACACCACCTTGATCGCGGCTACGACGACCTGGAGGGTAAGCTGCGTCTGCTGGGCGCTAACCTACGCCGCTACAGCGACGGACCTGTGATTGCTCCCTAGGAGATTCACTCTATAGCGATGGCCATTGCGCTGTCCCCGTGTTTGCCACTGGCCGGGGCCGATGTCTCAAGGGCGATGGCCATCGCTATACTACCGATTGGTGGTGACGACTCCGGCGATCACCAGAGCACCCCCCAGCACCAGCGAAGACGTCGGGGTCTCTTGCAGAAATAGGGCCGCCAGGGCGATCGCAAACACCGGCACCAGATTGATAAACACCCCGGCCCTGGCGGGGCCAAGCTGCCGCAGCCCATCGTAGTACCAGCTAAACCCCACCGCCGAGCCCAAAATACCCAGGTAAAGAATGCTGCCCCAGGTGGTGGGGGTGGCGGCCAAAATCGCGTTTCCCAGCCCTTCCCCCAGGGCTGGCCCCAGCAGCAGCACCGCCCCGGTGATGCAGGCATAGGTGGTGGTGGCAAAGGGCGACAGCTCGGCCATGACCACCTTGCCCAGCAGGCTGTAGCTCATCCAGCTGACCACGCAGCCCAGCAGCATCAGCTCCCCCAGACCCACCTCTCCCTGCAGCAGGCGCACCGGGTCGCCGTCGCTGATCACCACCGCCGCCCCCAGCAGCGACAGGCCAATGCCCAGCAGCCGGCGACGGCCGAGGGGGTCTTTAAAAAACAGGGCGGCCCCAAGGGCGATCGCCACCGGGTTGAGGGCAATAATCAGCGCCGCCCGTCCCGCCTCGACGGTTCTGAGCCCCGAGAAGAAAAACACGTTGTAGGCAAAGATGCCCGTCAGCCCCAATAGGCCAATGGGCAGCCACAGCTTTCTCGGCGGCCAGGGCAGGGCACCTTCAACAGCGTAGGTGAGCAGTACCAGGCTGAAGGAGGCCACCGCAAACCGACAAAAGGCGGCGGTAAACGGCCCCAGGTCTTGCACCACCAGCCGTCCGGCAATGAAGGTGCCGCCCCAGAGGGCCATGGTGATCAAAAGCTTCAGGTAGATGATCAAAAAATTGCCCAGCTTAGAGTGTTTCAGCTGAATACTTATATCAAATCCGAATCGTATAACCCCGATTCCACACAGGCGGCTTGCGTAGGGGCAAACGGTGTTTGCCCAGCCCAACCGGGGCTAGCCAAGGCGGATTTAGTATTTCCAGAGTTTTACAGCAATAGACCTACCGGGCCGGGTTTGCCACCTCAAAGTGGCCATTTATTGAGCCGGTATCCCGTAGGGGCAAACGGTTGTTTGCCCCTAACCAATCGGGGGTAGGGAACCAGGACTTAGCATTAAAGCTGCACCACGTCGAGGCGAGAGGTGGCCAGGCGATCCATCCATCCGGCCAGGAAGGCGTGGTTGGCGGCGCGCTCACTGGGGTTTTCGGTGTCGGCGGGGTGGGGCAGCAGCCCTTGCAGGGAGGCACTGGTGACGCAAAACATTGACTTCTGGAAGCTCTGGCAGATTTTCACCCGCACGTCATCTAGCCCGCGCCCGCTCGATTGGTAAAACGCCGTCAGGTAGTCGGGCAGATAGTGGCGCATGTCCTGCATCAGCAGGGTGGGGGGAATGCCCGCACCGCCGATGGGCAACGGGTCAGCGTAGAGCGCACCGTAGTCAAAACGGCCCTGGTCGGCGGAAATTTGGTCCGCCTGGGCGTTGTAGGACACGGTGCCTAAAAACGGCGTGCCGCGAAAGAATACCGCCTCCACGTAGGGCACCGCTACATCCATTAAAAAAGTTAGCTCTGCCGACTTGGGCAGCAGGTCGTAGGTGGTGCCGCCGATTTCAACGCTGTAGGTGATCGGATTGGCCGCCGCCGCCACCAGCCCGGCTTTGATGAAGGCCACCACCTCGGGAATGGTGATCACGTCGCCCTTATCGTAGGCGTCGGAGAGATCGATAAACAGGTCGCTCATCACCCGCCAAAACTGGCCCAGAGCGCTGTAGTAGACCAACTGGCGCACCTGCTCGGGCAAAAAGTCGGGAAACAGGGCGTGGAGACCGCCGATTAAGGGGTTGGTTTTGAGCCTAGCCGCCACCGCCCGCTGGCAGAGCTGCAAAAACTCCTCGCTGTCGAGGTATTCGTCCATTTTGCCGCCGCCGTGCCAGAGCATGGTTTTCATGCAGTATTCGGCATACTCAAAATTGATCCGATCGTGCCACCAGTGGCGCAGCAGCTGGGGCAGCGTCACCCTGCCGTTGAAATATTTAAAGAACGGGAACAGCACCAAGAACTGATGGTCGGCGATGTAGATCAGGTTCTTAGAGTAGGCATCGAGCACTACGCCGTAGCTCTTGAGAATGCCCACCACCTCCAGCACGTTGGTTTCGGAGTCGGGCAGCAGCGCCTCGGCATTGAGCAGCCGATCAATAAATGGCTCCATGGGGTGGAGGGTCGGGGCAGTTAGGGTGTTGGTCATGGCAGGTAGACCTCACGGCTAGGGTCAAGGGCAGGGGCAATAGGACTGGTGTTAACGATCGCCGCAGGCCGAGTCTCCGAGGCGGTTGAGCTAAAGCGCGACTCATCCACCACAAAGGCCTGATAGGGCTCGTGCAGCACTAGGGTGGTGTGCTCGCTCCAGCGGGCCAGCCAGTTGGGCTGAAGGCCAAAGGCAATAATCAGCACCGCTAGGCCCAGGGCAGGGGCGCGATCGCGCCAGCTGACCCGAGGCAGCACAATATCGAGCTGGGGGGCGTTGGTGGGCGGGGCGATCGCCAGCCGACCAAAAAAGGCTCGGTTCACCAGCAGCAAAAAGTACACCGCCGTCAGCCCTGACCCCACCATACAAAGCAGCGTCTGCACCGGGAAGATCAAAAAGCTACCCCGAAACACCAAAAACTCAGAGATAAACCCCGCCATTCCCGGAATCCCGGCGCTGGCCATCACCCCCAAAATCATCATGCAGCCCACAAAGGGCAGGCCGCGCTCGGGGTTGAGCAGGCCGCGCAGCACCGTCAGGTCGCGGGTGCCCGTGGTTTTGTACACCACCCCCACCAGCAAAAACAGCAGCGCCGAGATCAGGCCGTGGCTAATCATTTGAAACACCGTGGCCACAATGCTCACCGGCGTGCTCGCCGCCGCCGCCAGCAGCACATAGCCCATGTGGCCGATGGAGCTGTAGGCCACCATCTTTTTCATGTCGGTCTGGGCGATCGCCGCCAGCGACCCATAGAGCACGCTGATCACCGCCCAGGTGGCCATCCAAGGGGCCAGCGCCATCCAGGCGTCGGGCAGCAGACCGAGGCCAAAACGCACCACGCCGTAGGTGCCCAGCTTCAGCAGCACCCCCGCCAGCAGCACCGACACCGGGGTGCTGGCCTCCACGTGGGCATCGGGCAGCCAGGTGTGAAACGGAAACAGCGGCACCTTAATGCCAAAGCCAATCAGCAGCGCCACCAGCAGGGTGATCTGCTGGGCCAGGGGCAGCGCCGCCGCCAACCCGCTGTCGTAGTCAAAGCTGCTGTTGCCCGACAGCCACACCAGGCCCAAAAACGCGCCCAAAATAAAAATTCCAGACAGAGCCGTATAGATCAAAAATTTGGTGGCCGCGTAGCCCCGCCGCGCCCCGCCCCAGATGGCAATCAATAAATAGAGCGGAATCAGCTCTAGCTCGTAAAAAATAAAGAACAGCAGCAGGTTGGCCGCCAAAAACGCCCCGGCCACGGCGCTGTTGATCACCAGCAGCAGCACATAGTAGAGCCGCACCCGGTGCAGCTGGGGGTCAGTGATGTAGATCGCCACCAGACCCAGCAGGCTATTGATTACCAGCAGCGGCAGCGATAGACCGTCAAGACCCAGACGGTAGCTTAGCCCTAGAGGTTCAACCCAGGGCAGCAGCTCCTCAAACTGAAAGCCCGGCGTAGTTAGCTCAAAGCGGCTGGTCAGTAGCGCCAACACCGCCAGCGTCAACCCCAGGCTGACGCAGCTAATAATTTTGGCAGTCTGCGACTCCAGCTTGCCAGGCCAAAGGGCCAGCACCAGCGCTCCTACGAGCGGAATTAAAATCAGTGCACTCAGCATCGTCAACCGTTACCAAAGCGTCCAGGTCATGAAAATTCCGAGCAGCCCCACGCCGGCGAAAATGGTCAGCAGGTAGAGCTGCGACTGGCCCGAGGCGCTGTACTTGAGGCTCTCGCCGCCAAACAGCGAGGCCAGACCTACCCCGTTCACCAGACCGTCCACCACGTACTGGTCAAACCAACTGCTCAACCGGGCCAGGCCAGACACTGCCGCCACCACGGTTTTGTCGTAGAGGCGCTCGGTATAGAAGTCGTAGGCCAGCAGATCTTGGGCAATGCGCAGGGGGCGATTGAGCGATCGCGCCAGAGACTTAGATATACGCACCCGCGCCCCCGCCGCTACCCCTACCCAGCCCGAGGCCAGCATCAGCCCAGTGATCGGCCAGTTGATATATTCCCAGGGGGGCAGCAGCGCCAGCCTACCCATAATCAGGGGTGCCAGCAGCGTAACCACCGATAGCACGACCATGGGCACCGCCATCGGCCAGGGCACCTCTGGGGCACGGCGAGTCTTGGGCTGGGCCACCCCCAAAAACACCTGGCGAAATACCCGAGTCAGGTTGAAGGCCGTGAGGCCGTTGACCACAAAAAATACCAGCGCCAGCAAGGGAGCGCTGCCGCTGAGAAAGTCGGCCCCCATGCGCAGCCCCCAAAAACAGCCCAGGGGCATGACCCCCACCATGCCCAAGGCCCCAGCGACGTAGGCCAGGGTGGTGGCCGGCATTTTGAGCCCCAGCCCTCCCAGTTCGGTGAGGCTCTGGCAGTTGGTGGTGGTAATAATTGACCCCACCGCCATAAAAATCAGCGCCTTGGCCACGGCGTGGGTCAACAACAGGGTAATCGCCACCCCCGGCCACTCGGTGCCCACCGCAATAAACACCAGCCCCAGGTAGGCGCTGGTGGAGTAAGAAAAGGTACGCTTGAGGTCGACCTGGGCCAGGGCCACCAAAGAAGCTCCCAGAGCCGTGATCGTGCCAATGGCCACCAGGGTGCCCAGGGCCACAGGCGAGAGCACCACAATCGGCTGAAGGCGAATCAGCACGTAGGCCCCACAGGTGACCACCACCGAGTTTCGTAGAATAGAGGCAGGGTTAGGCCCTTCCATAGCCTCATCGAGCCACAGGTGCAGGGGGAACTGAGCACACTTGCCAATCGGCCCGGCGATCAGCGCTAGCCCCAGCAGCGTAGCCAGAGTTGGCGACAGATCCTCTACCTTGACCCAGGCATAGAGGTCGTTAAAGTTGAGGCTGCCCGCCAGCGAAGCCAGGGCGACGACGCCCATCAGCAGCAGCACATCGCCAATCCGCTTGGTCAAAAAGGCGTCACGGGCGGCGGTCACCACCAGCGGCTGGGCATACCAAAACCCGACCAGCAGGTAGGTTGAGAGGGTCAGCATCTCCAGCAGCGAGTAGGAGAGAAACAACGACCCGCTGAGCACTAGCCCCCCCATGGCGGCCTCAAAAAAGCCCATCAACGAGTAGAACCGGGCCAAGGCCCAGTCTTTCTCCATATAGCCCAGGGCAAACACCTGGGCCAGCAGGCTGAGGCCCGTAATCAGCTCTAGGGCACCCAGGTTGAGCACCGAAATGTCTAGGGCGAGGGTGAGATGGACATCGGCAAAGTCAAACCAGGAGAACAGCAGCTCTTGGGAACCCTGGTTCCAGATGCCCCAAAAGGCCATTAGGCCGTGGCCTAAGGCCACTACGGTCATCAATATATTGATATAGACCGCCGGGCGCGGGCCGGTGCGGCGAATCATTCCCGTGGACCAGGGCACCGCCAGCAGTGCCCCGATGAGACCGTAAATCGGCAGTAGCCAACTGGTTTGGACAAAAAATTGGGGCATCCCGACGCTCTCTGACAACACCTTATTCTTCACGCCTAGCGGCGTCTGCCTGGAACACTGACCCGAAAGAACCTGCCTAGAGAAAACCTACTTGAAAACTTAGCCCCAGGCTTGTGACTGTCATCCAGGCAGCGGCAGCTGCTGGCGATGCAACGCCCAGCCCGCCAGGTATGAATCGGCCAACCGCAGGTTTTGGGGTTCAAGCCCTAGACACGACCCATGACCGCTCTGAGAAATTGGGCGATCGCAGCGGGTTGATCAGTCTCTGAAACAATATCCAGCGATCCAACCAACGACTTCGGTCGGCCCGGCGCGATGTCTCAGACCACAATCACAGACCATGGCGCTCTCCGCAGACCGCATTTTTAGGCATCAATGTCCTTAATTCCAGAGCTTTTTGCTATTCTACCTGATTACCTAAGGGCCTCTAGGGCCAGCACCCCTTTCTTTGACGCTTCATTCATAGAAACCTCGTAAGAGCACCAACTTAGACATCTAATTAGCAATTAAAACCAGCACCTAACCACCTCGGCAGCAAAATTAACCGCGCCGCTGGTGAGCAGTTACTCTCGTCAATATATGGATTGATTACGACAAAAAAAGCTTTGCAATATAAGATTTAATAATACTCAACATTAGCAACAATCATTGGGGCTTATATTGCAAAAGTGACTATGGACACCTATGCTTAATCTGTCATCAAGAATTTTTAGGCAATCTGAAGTTTTCGCTTCCCCTAGGGACGAGTCTTGTCTTGCTAATTTTGGGGCATATTCGTGCGCTTGCAGGTTTGCGCCTGAGGGTTTGTGCTTGAAGGGCCGGTTGGGCGTGCAGGGTAAGTCTAGGATTGTCTGAACTTTTATAAGGAGATTTCGACTATGCCGATTGCTGTTGGGATGATTGAGACGCTGGGTTTCCCGGCCGTGGTAGAAGCCGCTGACGCGATGGTAAAAGCGGCTCGGGTCACCCTGGTGGGCTACGAGAAAATTGGGAGCGGTCGGGTCACCGTGATTGTTCGCGGCGACGTGTCTGAGGTGCAGGCTTCTGTGGCTGCTGGCGTTGAAAATGTTAAGCGAGTCAACGGTGGTGAGGTTCTCTCTACCCACATTATTGCGCGCCCCCACGAAAACCTTGAGTTTGTTCTACCCATTCGCTACACCGAGGCCGTAGAACAGTTTCGCACCTAGATCTTAACTAGATACTGAGTAGATAGACCTGAGGAGTTCTTTTTTTTGGCCCATATCACTCTAAGGTTTAGGTGTCTACCTGGATGATGCTACTCACCCAGGTAAATCTACATTCGGCATTCGTTTGAGCTTCCGTATTCTTTGTTAAGAAAGGCATAGTAAAAGTATGGCAATTGCAGTAGGTATGGTTGAAACGTTGGGCTTCCCCGCTGTGGTGGAAGCCGCCGACGCGATGGTAAAGGCAGCCCGCGTTACCCTGGTGGGTTACGAAAAGATCGGCAGCGGTCGGGTCACCGTGATTGTTCGCGGCGACGTGTCTGAGGTGCAGGCTTCTGTGGCGGCTGGCGTTGAAAACGTCAAGCGGGTCAACGGCGGTCAGGTGCTGTCGACTCACATCATTGCCCGCCCCCACGAAAACCTTGAGTTTGTGCTGCCCATTCGCTACACCGAAGCGGTAGAGCAATTTAGAGAGAGCGTCAGCGGCATTCGCCCCTACGGCAGATAGACCATGCTCTTGGCCAAGGTTCGCGGCACGGTAGTTAGCACCTGCAAAGATCCAAGCTTGAGCGGCGTTAAATTTCTGCTGGTGCAGTTAATTAGCGAGGCTGGCGACCTGCTGCCCGACTACACGGTAGCGGCCGACGTAGTTGGGGCTGGCCCTGGGGAGTGGGTACTCATTAGCCAGGGCAGCGGCGCCCGCCAGCACCAGGGCTACGAAAATCGTCCGGTAGATGCGGTGGTGATTGCCATTGTTGATACGGTAAGTCTCGACAGCGGCAATCTCTACAACAAGCGAGACGATTTTGGCTAGTTTTGGCGCTACTTACATCGGCCACTGGGCAAATCGGCCACCAGGCCCAAGGACTACACTCGCCCCATAGCTGGCTCATTTCTGTTCTGTGTTTCTGTAAAGAGCGGGCAGGGCGGGCTGGGTTTTTGGGGGTCTTTTGGAGGGTTTACGGCAATGGCGATCCGCACACCAGCGGCATCTCCGCCCCAGGCATGGGGTTCAGCATCGGGAGCGGCCCAGGTGCACGCCCATGTGCACGATTTGGCTCAGGTGCTGGGGCAGGTTCTAGTCGAGCCTGGGGTGACTCTGGCGGCTGGGGCTGTGGTGCAGGCCGACCCCAACGCCACCGTGCGGCTGGGCGCTGCTAGCACATTGCAGGAAGGTGCGACCTTGTATGGTCGTGCCCAGGGGCGGGTGCTGGGAGATGATCACAAAGCCTACGCCGTCTGGGTGGGCGATCGCACCACGCTGACCCACAAAGTCCTGGTGCAAAGCCCGGTCTATATTGGGGCCGACTGCTTTATTGGGTTTCGCTCCACTTTATTTAATGCCCGACTCGGGGCCGGCTGCGTGGTCATGATGCACGCCCTGGTGCAGGATGTGGACGTACCGCCGGGCAAGCTAGTGCCCTCTGGTTCTGTGATTACGCAGCAGCACCAGGCCGATACACTCCCCGACGTTGGCCCCGCTGACATTGCCCTGGCCAGAGAGCTAGCGGGCATAGCTGGCCAGGGTTTCTCCCCTAGTGCCAGCGGCGGATACAGCGGCGGGCACAGCGCCGCCAGCTCAGATTTTTCAGGCGCAACAGCACAATCAACCGAACGCGATGGATTAAGCACTATGACTTCCCAACTGCTACCTCCCGACGTTGTCCAGCGGGCCCGCCAGTATTTGGCCCAGGGATTGACCATTGGCACCGAGCACGCCGACCCTCGCCGCTATCGCAGCGGGGTCTGGCAAACCTGTAGCCCCATTCAGTCCCACCGGGAGCCTGAGGTGCTGGCCGCATTAGAAGCCTGTCTGTCTGAGCACTCGGGCGAGTACGTGCGCATGTTTGGCATTGACCCCAAGGTCAAGCAGCGGGTGGCGCCGATTACGATTCAGCGGGCCGATGGTAAGCCAGTGGATGCCAGCGGCGGTTTTACGGTGTCTTCTCCCTCCTCCTCTAGTTTCTCTAGTAACGGCAATGGGGCCTATCGCCCGGCGGCCCCGGTTGCGGCTGGTCCCCTGTCGCCAGAGGTGGTGCAGCAGGTGCGCCAGTACCTCAGTCAGGGCTATCGCATCGGTACCGAGCACGCCGACGCTCGCCGCTACAGCAGCAATGTCTGGCAGACCTGCTCCCCCATCAGTTCGGCCCGCGAGGGTGAGGTGTTTGGTGCCCTAGAGCGCTGCCTGGCCGAGCACTCGGGCGAATATGTCCGCCTGTTTGGCATCGACCCTAAGGCCAAGCGCCGAGTTGCTCCCATCACCATTCAGCGCCCTGACGGCAGGCCCACAGCGGCTAGCGCCGGGTCGGGGCAGACTCCTAGCGGTACCTACTCTGCGGCCCCCAACTCAGGCGGTGGGGCACCCCAGGCCTCAGGCGATACGGTGCAGCAGGTGCGCCAGTGGCTCAGCCAGGGCTATCACATTGGGGCTGAGCATGCCGACGCTCGCCGCTACAGCAGCAACGTCTGGCAGACCTGCACCCCCATCACCGGCACCCGCGAGGGCGATGTGATCGCAGCGCTCAATACCTGCATTGCCGATCACCCTAACGAGTACGTCCGCATGTTTGGCATTGACCCCAAAGCTAAGCGGCGGGTGGCGGCGGTCACCATTCAGCGACCTGGCGCTAAGGCCGCACCGGCAGCCTCAGCGCCGTCCTACTCGGCACCGGCCCGGAGCGATGCCCGGAGCAATTATCGCCCCAGCAGCGGCTCTAACCCTCGACTGTCTCAAGACGTGGTGCAACAGGTTAACCAGCTGGTTAACCAAGGTTATCGGCTCAGCCTTGAGCATGCCGATGTGCGCCGCTACCGCAGCGGGGCCTGGCAAAACGGCGGTGCCCTAGAGGGCAGCCGGGCTTCGGAGGTGTTAGCGGCCCTAGAGTCTCAGCTCCGCGGCCACTCCGGTAAGTATGTGCGCCTGATCGGCATTGACCCCAAGGCCAAGAAACGAGTGCTCGAAGCCACGATTCAACGGCCCTAGGGTCAGCGCTGGGATGCTGACCTTGGGTTAGCTTCCCCTAGGCATGACTCAGACAGCCCCAGGCCATCTATCGGAAACCCTGAAGCAAAGATCGTTGATTGTGGCAGCACCCGCCCAGGCCAGCAACTCGTCGACCAACGGCCATATCCAAGGCGATGTGGATCTGGCCCCTGGGGTAGCTGTGGCGCCTGGGGTGCTGCTAGGGGCGGCACCGGGCTGTCGACTGGTGATTTCGACTGGGGTCTGTTTGGCCGCCGACGTTGTGGTGCAGGCCCGCCACGGAGACCTAATACTAGAGCCGGGGGTGAGTTTGGGCAGCGGCGTGCTGGTAGTGGGGCACGGTGCGATCGGGCAGCACACCTGCGTCGGGGCCAACAGCACGGTCATCAACCCGGCCCTAGGGGCGTCTCAGGTGGTGGCGCCGGGTTCTTTACTGGGTGTTCCGAGCCAAGCCCTGAGCCAGGCATCAACTGCCCAGAACGCACCGTCGAGCAGGGCTAGCAGCTACGCCAACGGCTCGTCTGCCCATGGGATGGGGCACAGCGTCCAGAATGGCAACACCCAAAATGGCAGCACCCAAAATGTCTCCTCGATGTCTGGCAGCTTTGGTAGCAGTTCTAATGGCAGCTCTGGGCAGGGCAAATCTGTATACGGCAAAGCCCAGGTCAATCGACTGCTGACCACTCTATTTCCCCAGCGACAGGCTCTCAATGGCGCTAGCCCAGAGGACAGGCCGTAGAATAGAGAGGCAGACACCCCCGTGCAGAGGCACCCTATGCAACCCGACGGCAAACTAGCCTCGCCCCTTGAGCTTAAGCCCGGCACCCCCAAGCGGCTGAACCTAGCTACGCCAGCGCCGGGGCCAACGGAGGCCCAGCGACGCGACAAATATCGCGGCGCGGCCCTGGGCCTGGTGTCTACGGAGAGTTTTCCGGCGGTGGTGGGCACGGCCGATGCCATGCTTAAGGCCGCCGATGTGCTGCTGGTGGGCTACGAAAAGACCGGCGGGGGCCACTGTACTGCGATCGTGCGGGGCGGCATTGCCGATGTGCGCATGGCCGTAGAGGCCGGGGTTGCCACCGCCCAAGAGTTTGGCCAGTTTGTTTCCTCAACGCTAATACCCCGCCCGCTGCCCAACCTGGAGGCGGTGCTGCCCATCTGCGCCCGCTGGGACGAGCTGCGTCGCGAGGGCGGCGGCAAGATGGGCAGTCAGGCTATTGGCCTGCTAGAAACCCGAGGCTTTCCGGCGATGGTGGGAGCGGCCGACGCGATGACCAAGTCGGCCGATGTGCAGCTGATGTCCCACGAGGCAATTGGCGAAGGGCTGTGCACGATTTTGATTCGGGGGTCACTTCCCAATGTGGCGATCGCCATCGAGGCCGGTATCCACGAGGCCGAGCGCATCGGCGAACTCCATGCCGTCATGGTGATTCCCAGACCGCTCGACGATCTGGTTGAGTCACTGCCAGTAATGGAAATGGAGCAAGCGCAGCCCGAACCCCTGCGCATGCCCCTCAACCTGGAAGTTAAGCAAGAAGAAGCCCAAGCCGAGCCGGTGCTGATTGAAGCGGCGGCAGAAGAAGCTGAGCCGATCGCCCTAGAGCTGACGGTAGAAGAGCGTGAGCTGACGGTAGAAAATCGCGAGCTGACGGTAGAAGACCGCGAGCTAGCCGACGAAGAGCTTTAACCAGACACCGACCAACACCCCCCTGTCGCTCGATAGAGGTCATCTAAAAGGCCGAGGGCCTGGGCCATGTCGGCGATTTCGTGGGTAATGGGCTGTCCTCGAATGGCCAGGGCGCTGCCCCGATGGGTCAGCACATCCCGCTCCAGGGTGCGGCCCGTGACAAAGTTTTTCTGTTCGTCTGGGTCGGTGATAGCATGGGTCGGTGAGACGATCGCCGGTCGGCCAAGGCCGTGCCGGGGCTGTTTGGCGGCCTCGGCGATATTTTGATCGGTTTCGTTGGCAAAGCGCCCCAGGTGTTGCAGACGCTCGGTGGTGACTGGGGTCGCTTCTAGAGCAGCCTCTGAGGGTGGGTCGCTGGTGGTGGGGCCTGGTTTGTGGAGTTGCTCACCCTTTTTGCCATCGGCGCAGGCAATGACAGGCTTGCCGATCACATCTCTACCCTTAAACATGGCCTAAAAATTCCTTTCATGGGTGGAGTGGCTCGCAGGGAGAATAGGCCAAGGGCAACTACCCTCGCCCATTGGGCTGATGGTTCACCTGCCCTCGTAGTTTTACGGTTGACGAACCTACCTGCTAACCGTTGATCAAATCATGCCGCACTCGTGATTGAGCTGATGTCTCAACCAGGTTTTAATCGGTTGATATGTATAGGAACGTAGCAATTTATAGCCATCGCCAGCACGGCTAGTACTGAATCTGCCTTGGCCAGTCCCGGTTGGGCTGGGCAAACACCGTTTGCCCCTACACAATTCGCCTGTTTGACATCGGGATTATTCGATTCGGATTTGGTGTAAGCCATGACCTACATCGCTGGAGCATGGCCATCGCCATAGGTTAATTGTCCTGCCATTCTCGGTCTTCCAGTTCTTTTTGGGGCAGCAGCAGCGTGTCTTCAATGTCTTTGCGAATGGTGGCCGTCACTTCGCAGTTGCTATTCAAACAATCCACTAGCAGCTGATTGGCATCATAGTAGTGCTTCAGCACCTGCTCTTGCTCAGGGCTAAACTGCCAGGGATGGTGAATATTGCGGTATTGAGCAATCGAACCTTTGAGCTGATCTACCCAGGCTGGGTAGTTTTCTTGCCACCAGGTTTGGAGACGCTCCTGATTTTGATGAGAATCGGGCAGCTGGTCTTTAATTTGCTGCAGCGACTTATAAAAACCGGCGTCGATTACCATGACCAAAATATTGCTGAGCGCCTCGCTACAGGCGTGGGCGTAGGCAAAATCTTGGCTGTGGTCAACGGCAAACTCCACCAGCAAGTTCTCTAGGGCAGCATCTAAAAAGACGCCCTGATCGAGGCTGCTGGCCAGGGCAAACTGGTCAGCGGTGGGGGGACTTTGGGCCAGGGCCAGGTAAAAGGCGCGGGTGGTAGCCAACTTGGGTTCGGGGGGTACGGTTTGGGATTTCTCGCTAGCCCACCGCAAAAAATCTTGCAGGTGGGGGTCTTGGGCAACCAGGGCGTCGATCTCTTGTTTCATCAGCTGCACGAGAGAGTCAGCGCTGCGCAGCATGGCCGCGGTGAGCAAAAACACCTCGTGCCAGTGGGGGTCGGTAATATGGCCCACTAGCCCGCCCAGAGCCTGCTCTAGGGCGCTAAGGTTGTGGGTGGCGACGATTTTTCGAGCCGTTAGATATTCTTGAAACGCCAGATAAGAAAACGAAAAAATGCCCCGCGCCCGCTCGATCAGCAGCCCGTGCTGGGCCTCGATCGCCTTTAGCATGGCCTCGCTTTCGAGCTGGAGTTCTTCAGGTTCTTGGGTAGCGCCGGGCAGATTTTGCAGATAGTCTTCGATGTACTGCTCGATGGTGCGCTGCTCAAAAAAGTACTGCCCCTCCTCAAAGGTGACGGCGGCCAGCTGGCTCAGCAGCTTCATTTTTTGGGGCAGCAAAAACCCGCGATAGACCTCGTCTCGCTCGACCCCTCTGGTTTCATCCCACTTGCCCAGCAGCAGGTCGAGGCCCTGCTTATAAAACGCGGTACGCTTGCTGGGAAACTGCCCTTCGCCCTGAAACACCCAGCAGGCCAGGTGTAAAAACAGGGGTGTGACCGCCAGCTGGCGGAACTGCCAGTTTTCGGGCAGGTCGAGCTTTTGCACAAACTCAGCCGCCTGGGCCTGGCCTCGGGGCGTCACATTTTTGCCCAGGGCCACAAACCACTTTTGGGCAAAGGTGGCAATTTGGGTCTGGGTAAAGGGGGCAATTTCGACATCGGTAAAGCCCCGCAGGGCAAGCTTTTGGGCGGCGGTGCGGCAAGACACCACAAAGCGGTTGCGGTGATATTTGTCTGAGAAGGTGCGAATTTCTCGAATGACGGTGGTGATGTTTGGATTGACCACCTCATCCATGCCGTCCATCAGCACCAGCATGCGTCCTTCGGTGAGCAGGGTTTCGAGCTGGGCGGGGTCGGTGATACCAGAGGGCAACAGGGCCTGGTGAATAAAGTGGAACAGGCTAAAGTCACCCTGGCGCATCACGCTTCAATCACCACCCGCAGGTTGCCGCGCTTTTTCACCACTCGG
>DAIPYU010000032.1:3279-15452 GCA_036782635.1 Nodosilinea sp. CTOTU7353 | reverse complement strand
GGCGCATCACGCTTCAATCACCACCCGCAGGTTGCCGCGCTTTTTCACCACTCGGCAGGCGGTGGCATTATGGGAGCGCTCAAACTCCAGATCGAGCAGGGTTTGGCCCACCTTAAAATTACGAATCGACATGTAGCTGATCGAGTCGGGCAGAGTGGGCTGCACAATCCGCAGGCAGTTGTTGGCCACGTCGGGCACCAGGTTGACCATAATCTGCAGCAGCTGAAACACCGTGCCTGTGGCCCAGGCCTGGGGCGAACAGGCTACCGGGTAGCGCACCGGCCGGTTGGTGGGGGTGCGCTCAAACCCGCAAAATAGCTCCGGCGGGCATTGGTAGGGTTGCAGGCTGGTCATGTCAAAAATACCCTGGGCAATTTCGAGCGCCTGATCGATGTGGCCCAGCGACCTCAGCCCGGCGGCAATCATGCCGTTGTCGTGGGGCCAGATCGAGCCGACATGGTAGCCCATGGGGTTGTAGGCGGGCGAGCTGCTGCTCAGGGTGCGAATGCCCCAGCCGCTGTACATATCTGGGGCCTGTAATCGCTCGGCCACGCTGTGGGCCTTCTCCGCCGAAAGAATGCCCAGCCCCAAACAGTGGCCCGGGTTTGAGGTAATGCTGTCCACTGGGTTGCCCTGGCCGTCGAGGGCAAGGGCGATATAGCCGTTTTGGGGCAGCCAAAAATCTTTCTCAAAGCGCACCTTGAGGGCCTGGGCCTCGGCTCGCCAGCGATCGCTCAAATCGGGCCGCTCCATCAGCTGTGCCAGCGGGGCCAGCCGCGTTTTGGCGGCGTAGACATAGCCCTGCACCTCCGAGAGGGCGATCGCCCCGGTGGCCAACTTCCCCGCCCCATCGACGATGCAGTCGCCCGAGTCTTTCCAGCCCTGGTTGCCCAGGCCCCCCGGCGACTTGCACAGGTAGGTGACATAGCCGGTTTTCTCCAGGCTGCGATCAATCCAGTCCATGGCGGCCAGGGCGTGGGGCCAGAGGTCTTCGAGCAGGATGCGATCGCCCCTCCAGGCGTAGTAGTCGGCGTAGAGCATTAGCCACAGGGGGGTGGCATCGACGGTGCCGTAGTAGGGGGTGTGGGGCACCTCGCCGCTGCGCGACATCTCGCCAAACCGCATCTCGTGGAGAATTTTGCCCGGTTCTTCTTCGCGCCAGTCATCGTCCTTTTGCCCCTGGTACTCGGCCAGCACCACCAGGGTTTGGCGGGCCAGGGCCGGGTTAAACATCAGCGTCTGCATCGCCGCAATCAGCGAGTCGCGGCCAAACAGCGTGGCAAACCAGGGAATGCCCGCCGAGAGAATTTTGCCCTCGCCAAAGGTTTGCCCCAGCAGGTAGGTGTCCTGCTCGGCCCGCTCAATAATCTGGTTGAGCGCCCGGTTGTCGGTGCGAATGGCCGTCACCCCCTCCCGCCACTGCTGCTCCTCCATGGTTTCGGCCGCCACCGCCTGGCTCAGGGTGGCCGGCAGCCCCACCGTAGAGGCCGGGTGGTTGTCTAGAAAAGGCTGGAGCCGATAGCCCAACACCTCAGTGGCATGGGGTTGCAGCGCCACCCGCCAGATCGCCGTGTAGCCCTCAAACCGGTCCGGGGGCCGCTGGTAAAACTGAACTCTCGCCTCCATCAGCAGCTGGTCTACCCCCTGGTAGGCGAGGGTGAGCTCGTCCCCTGCCCCCGTCATGACGCCGTCGTTAAAAGCTGGGGTCGGCCCAGCCGTCGTCTCTTCCGTCAGGCGAATTGAGCGCAGCAGGGTGCCCGCCTGCTGCCGCACCCGCCCACGAATTTCAAACAGGTCGGCAAAGTCAGCGTCAAAGCTCAGGCTCAGCTCAAACTCCACCGGCTCGGTGCTGTAGTTGGTCAGGGCCAGTTCCTCAAACAGCCCCCCTTGCAGCACCAGATCCCGCTGAATGCCAATGGTTTCGGCCCGAATCTCGCGCCTGCCGCTCTGTTTGCTGGCCCCCTTGTTAGCGTCGGCTTCGTCTCCTCCCGTTTCACCGGCCCTCTTTTCACCGGCCCTCTTTTCACCAGCAATGTATGGGTTGCCGCACAGGGCCGACAGAGCAAACCCCCGCTGGGAGGTGCTGCTGAGCAAAACCGGGGTCAGCCCCTCAACCTGCAGCTCTAGACGACTGAGAAATCGCGTATCTCGACAAAATAAACCCAGGCTAGAGAACGCCTGATCATCGCCGCAGGCGATGTTGCCCAGGGTGTCGGTGATCAAAAACAGGTCGTTGTCTTTGATGGTCAGCGTTGGCTGCTGCCGCCGGGTGGTGGTGCAGGGCCACTCAGGAATCGGCACCTGCTGGGCGGGGGCAAAGGTGCGACCATCCATCTCGACAATATCGAGGGACGATGCCGCTGAGTCAAACCCCAGCGCGCCTAGATCAGTAGACTCGGTCATGGTCAGTTCCTTGGGATGTTGGCTGTTGCGCCTAGCTTAGACCTCACCAGCCCGGCAAATGCTAAATCCTGCCTGGATAACCGCTACACTTCCACCTCCACCGGCCCCGATCGCTCGGCTCGCCCGGCTCGCAGATCGAGGGTGCGGGCTGCGCTGGTGGGTCGAGGGTGAGCACCCGTCACCTGCCGATAGACCGCTTCGTAGCTGTCTACCATGCGCCCCACGCCAAAGTTGAGCGCTACATGGTCGCGGCAGGCCTGGCGGCTGAGGTGATGAATTTGAGCCACCGCCGCCACGCAGTCGTCTACGCTGGAGCACAAAAACCCGGTCTCGCCATCCGCCACGATCTCTGGGGCCGACCCCAGGGCCATGGCAATCACCGGGGTGCCGCTGGCCATGGACTCAGTCATCACCAGGCCAAAGGGTTCAGGCCAGGTAATGGGAAACAGCGTTGCCGTGGCCCCGCCGATCAGGGCTTTTTTCAGGGGTGGGGTAACCTCCCCCAAAAACGTTATCTGCTCACCGTCAATGTGGGGAGCCACTTCGCGGTCAAAGAAATCGCGGTTTTCAAAGTCAATTTTGCCCGCCATCTTCAGCCGCCAGCCGCTGCGCTTGGCAATCTTGATTGCCAGGTGGGGGCCTTTTTCCACCGACATGCGGCCCAAAAAGGCTAGGTAGGGAGGCTCTTGGGGCTGGGGATAAAAATCAAACTGATCGATGGCGATCGCATTGTAGACCGTGGCCACATAGTTTAGCCCCAGCTCATGGCGCTGCTGCGACTGCGACACGCTGACTAAATTTTGCCGTCGGTACTGGCTAAAAAGTTTTTCTGAAGCAGCGCTAAAGGGGCCATGGAGGGTGTGCACCACCGGGGTTGGGCTATGGTGGGCGTGGGCCAGGGCCGCCGAGTCCATGTGGGAGTGGATGATGTCAAAGTCGCTGGCGTGGTTAAAGACCTTGATCAGCTGGTGCTGCTCGTACCCGGCGTAGGCCGGGGGCAAAACCCCCAGCGGGCGGAGGGCGTGATCGCACCCCGGCTCTAGCAGGGCCGATGTGTTCGAATCTCCCGACGCAAACAGCGTTACCTGATGGCCCCGGCGCACCAGCTCCTCGGTGAGTAGACTCACCACTATCTCTGTACCACCGTAGGCCAATGGCGGCACTTGCTCCCAAAGGGGTGTGACTTGGGCAATTCTCATATCAGTCTCCCAATTAATATGTAGTCAGACGATTTAGCGCTAGGCCAAAAGATCCTGACCCACGAGGATAGAACAGTCTTAAAATCAGCCCAATCTATAGGTGCCATTCATCCTATAGAACTTTTTTGAAACAAAATTTCTGAATCCTGACTGGATGCCAGCAGATCTTGGTTTAGATCAGCGGCCTGCAATCATACTCCAGAAATCATGCTTTGGGCCGCAATTTCTCAACAGTTATGCACTTGCAATTATTCCATTTAAAATCAATGCCTGCATCTACCTAAAGAGGCCTTTTTTGGTTGCAGGGGCAAAACATTCTCAGCATTAACGATTGCAAATAAACCTCCCTTAAATCCAGCAGAGGGGTTCTACCCATAGAAAACTACAAATCTAGAGCTGGACTAAGGGACTGTAAAAAATTAAGCTCATGGTTTTAAAATGCCTCTACCCCAGGTAGGATAGGCTTTCGGCATCAAAGCGTGAACTTGTTTCTTTACAACTCCTAAGTATTTGGCTGCAGCGCCTTCTGGAAAATGGTTTCCCAAAGGTGGCATTGACCATCTGTAGCGGCTATGGTCGCTGGATTAAAGCTGGTATCTGCTTTCCTAGAAATCTTTCACAACCCTCTGCCACATTTTCTAACAGGCAAAGGTGGGCATTGCCCCCAACCATTGTTTATCGGCCTTGGTGGCTACAGGTGTGAGGCGGCCCAGGCGCAGAGCGTATTTTTGCCGAGGTGATTACCCAATGGCAGACGTAAGGGACTAGCCAATAAATAAAGTCCCAGCGTCATTCCCGCCTGCGCGGGAATCTAGCCTAGAGTACCTACCCTTTCTGGTACCTTATTTCGACGCGAATCCCTAAACTACTCCCGCCAGCTTGTACAGGATCTGGCCAAGGAATATAGCCATATCAGAGCTAACCATGAAGCTGAGGCAATTTTCGGCCTTCAGCCGCTCTTTAAGCGCCAGTTCACCGACTTTGCCTTGGGTTAGCTAGATGAGCACCAGTTCCACTCAAGGGTGGAGTGCCGATGCTGCTGACGACTGATGGGCTTCGATCAGCTGCTGAAACTCTAGCAGGGCTTCTCGATGGCGATCGCCCGCCACCCAGATGAAATCATTGTGCTCAGCCTCGGCCACCCACAGCGACAGCTTAGGTCCGGGGGCCGCCTCGTAGAGCGCCCTCCCGTGGTCCACAGGAATGATTGAGTCGGCCTCCCCATGCATCACCAGCACCGGAGCTTGAACTTCCTGAATGGTGGCTAGATTGGGAAATTTGTCGAAGGGCAGCAGCGGAAACGGCACCAGCACTCGAAAGGCCGAGGTGAAGCTGCTCTCTAAGATCAGCCCGGCAACGGGATGCTGTGCCGCTAGGGCCGTCGCCGGGCCACCGCCCACCGAGCGCCCGTAGACGATGATGCGCTCTGGGGGAATGCCAAGCTGCTCGATCAGGTAGGTGTAGGCGGCAATGACTTCTTCGTAGGCGTTGGCTTCGCTGGGGCGACCGACGCTGGTGCCGTAGCCCCGGTAGTCGTAGGCGAAAACGCCAAACCCCCAGTCATACAACCGCTCTAGCACCGGGCGAATATCGCCCAGATCTTCAGCATTACCGTGGATGTAGAGCAAGACATAGTCGGCCTCGGCATTGGCCAGGTAGGTGGCCGAAATGTTTTCATCGGCGGTGACAGGGACTTTGAGGATGGCTTCGGTGTCGCTGTAGCTGGCCGGCGGGGGTAGAAAGATCATGCCGTCGGCCCGAAAGTACACCAGCAGCGCAAATGCAGCATAGATAAAGACAACTGACCGAGCCAGCCTGCGCCAGCTGATCTCGCCAATCAGCCTGCTTCTGAGGGGAGTTTGGGGCATGGGCCTACGGGTCTGGCGACAGGGAATTTGGCTTTTCTAGAACGGCTAAGTAGCTAAGTCTAATTAATTGTAAGAAGGGGGTTTACGGTTTACGGTCTAAGGTACACGGTGCAAACCTTGAACCGTGCACCTTAGACCTTGCACCGGACACCCGCCAGTATCTTCTTAATTGCTCCCACCTACTTAGAGCACCGGTACAGTACCGCTAAAAACCCGGTTTCTTCGTCGCTGCTCTAACGGCATGACTAGCCTGTTGGCCCAGAAACCGGGTTGTTGTACCGACGGCTTTTCTACAACTGCTAGCACCATAGCGGCGCAGCCGGGGAACGGCAATGGCCCCAGACCTACGCGGCACCCCTCGGCCCGCGACCTGTGGGAGAATCGGCTCTAGCGACCCTCATCCCCCCGTTGCCCCATGCCCACCGTCACCTTTCCTCTGGCCTACCTGCGGCGGCTCACCGCCACCGACCCCCAGCGGCTGGCCCAGCAGGCCTTTGACTACGGCCTCGACGCCACCCTGCGCGACCAAACCCTAGAGGTAGAAGTCACCGCCGAGCGCCCCGATTTGCTGGCGGCGGAGGGGTTTAGCCGCGCCATCAATATCTACAACGGGCTGGTGCGAGACCTGCCCAACCACTTGGCACCTTCAGGTCGTCAGGTGACGGTGCTGCCTGAGGTTGTGCCCCTGCGGCCCCACATTGCCGCGCTGGTGGTGCGGGGGGCCGACCTGCAAGGGGGTGGCCTAGAAGTGCTGGTGCAGTTTCAAGAAAAAGTTACCCAGACCTTTGGCCGCCAGCGGAAGAAAATAGCGATCGGCTGCTACGATCTCGACCAAATTGACGGCGATCTCACCTACGGGGCCGAGTCGCTAGACGAGCTGACCTTTGTGCCGCTGCGCGGCGATCGGGCGATGACCGCCCGACAGATTTTGCAGCAGCACCCGGCGGGCAAGACCTATGGGGCGGCGTTGCTGGGGGGAGACCTGGTGCCGGTGTTGCGCGATCGCAGCCACACCATCCTTTCCATGCCCCCCATTCTCAATGCCGCCGGGGCGGGGGAAGTCACCGCCAACACCCGCAACCTGTTGATCGATGTCACCGGCATCTTGGCCCAGACGGTGAGCGAGACCGCCAACATTTTGGCCCACAACTTTCTCGACACCGGGGCCGAGGTGCAGACCGTAGACATTGTCACCGCCGCAGAAACCACCGTGACGCCGAGCCTGGCCCGCCGCCCGGTGCAGTTCTCGGCCAAGTACCTGAACGAGATCATGGGCACCGCCATCCCCAAAACAGGGCTGGGCCAGGTGCTGGCCCGCATGGATCTCGACGTCAGCGGCACCGATGTGGTGCATGTGCCCACCTACCGCACCGATATTTTTAGCCAGGTAGATCTGGCGGGCGACCTGCTGGTGGCCCTGGGCATCGACAGCCTGCAAGCCGAGCCGCTGACGGTGAAATTTCATCTGGGGGCGGCCAACCCGCTGCGCCAGGCGATGTTTCGGGTGGGCGACCTGGCCCAGCGCATGGAGCTGATGGAGGTGAAGAGCTTTGTGCTTACCGACCCCAGCATTCTCGATCTATTTGCCGCCCCCTATGTGCAAACCGGCAACGCCAAAAGCCGCACCTACAGCGCCACCCGCACCACGCTTCAGGCAGGGCTGCTGGATATTTTGGCCCGCAATATCAGCGCCCCCAAGCCGATCAACCTCTACGAAACCGGCGAAGTGCTGCGGTTCACCTCGGCGGGCGACATTCGTGAAAGCCAGGGCTGGGCCTTTGCCAGCCTCGATGCTCGGGCCTCGTTTACCACGGCCAAAGCCTATATGCAGACTATGCTCAAGGCCCTGGGACTGAGCTGCGAACTGGTAATCTGCGAGGCCCCTTACTACATCCCTGGGCGAGCCGCCACGGTGCTGGTGGGCGGGCAACCCGTGGGCGAGTTTGGCGAAATTCATCCCCAAGTGCTAGCGCATTTCTCGTTTCCGGAGCCAGTCTGCGCTGGGGAACTAGACTGCGCCGCCTGCTTGGGCGCGATCACTGCTCTCTAGATTTGCCCTTTAGAACAGAGGCCACGCCCAGGGGCGTCGTGGTCATAATGGTAAAGGTCAATTAACGAAAGCGAACTCACCATGCGACTACTACACACCATGCTGCGGGTCGGCGACTTGGATCGTTCTCTCAAGTTTTACTGCGAACTGCTGGGCATGAAGCTACTGCGCAAAAAAGACTACCCCGGCGGCGAGTTTACCCTGGCCTTTGTGGGCTACGGCGACGAGGCCGATCACACGGTGCTAGAGCTGACCTACAACTGGGGCACAGAGTCCTATGACCTGGGCGATGCCTACGGCCACATTGCCCTCGGTGTCGACGACATCTACAGTACCTGCGATCGCATCAAAGCCCAGGGCGGCCAGGTGGTGCGCGAACCCGGCCCCATGAAGCACGGCTCGACGGTGATCGCCTTTGTGCAAGACCCCGACGGCTACAAAGTCGAGCTGATTCAGCTGGGCAGCTCTGAGGGCCACCGCAAAGCGGCGACACCCGAAATGGCCGTGAATTAGACCTTGACCTGGGCGATTTCCCATTGGTTTAAACCATAAATAGGGTCTAACACTAAATCTGCCTTGGCTACCCCCGGTTGGGCGGGCAAACACCGTTTGCCCCTACACAAGCCGGCTGTTTGGCATCGGGGTTATAGGATTCGGATTTGGTCTAAACACCAAAAGGGTCTAAACACCAAAAGCGGATAGTCGCGTCGGCGCTGGTGCTGACCACCATGCGGCTGTCGGGGGTAAAGGCCAGAGCGCGGACGCCCCAGGCGTGGCGCAGTCGGATGGTTTGGTTTAGCCCCTGGAGGTTGATCAGGGTGAGCTGGCCATCATCGGCCCCGATCGCCAGCCAGTCTCCGTTGGGGCTGATCGCCAGGGCGGTCACCGGGCTAGGCGATTGGTGAATCACTGGCCCGTCGTCGGGGCTGTCGGCACTCCACACCTGCCCTCGGCCCGCCTGGTCGCCGCTGACGATGCGGCCATCGGGGTGGCAGGCGATCGCGGTGATCGGGGCTTTGGGGGCGGTGAGGGTGCGGGTGAGCCGTCCCGAGGGCAGCGACCACAGGCGAATCGTGTGATCGCGCCCCCCGCTGACCAGCAGATGCCCTGCGACATCCACCGCTAGGGCCGTCACCTGGTCTTGGTGGTGCACCAGGGTTTTTGGCGTTTCTCCCCGGCCCAGTGGTCTCAGGTAAATGCGCCCATCGCCGCTGCCCACCGCCAGGGTGTCGTCGGGGGCGATCGCCAGGGCAGAAATTTGCCAGCCCAATACCGGCAGTTGCTGCCCGCTGTAGTCGCCCAAATCCCAGCGAATCAGCTGGCTGTCGTCGCCGCCGCTGACGATCGCATCGCCCTGGGCGGTAAACACCACGGCGTTGGCTGCGCCCCCATGGCCCAGGCCAAACATCCCCAGAGATTTGCTGAAAGTATGGATTGGCTCGCCGTTGGTACAGTCCCACAGGCGCACCGAGCCGTCGGAACAGGCGGTGGCGATCTCCCGACCCTGGGGGCTGACCGCCAGCCCGTTGGCCACAAACCCCGGCAGGCTGAGGGCAAACCGCTGTTCCCAGGTGGGCCGGGGAGAGTCTGTGGATAGAGCCGGGGGCGATCGCTTGGCCCCGCCCTCTACCGCCAGGCCGCTCCAGCGCAGGTCGGCCAGCACCGCTTGAGCCGTGGCGTAGCGCTCTGGCAGGCGGCGGTTGACCATGCGATCGAGCACGCGGCCTAGGCTCACGGGCGCGGTGACGTAGGGCCGCCACACCCAGGCATCGTCGCTAACCGAGTAGAGATCGAAGGGGTGCAGCCCGGTGAGCAGGTGCAGGCAGGTCACCCCCAGGCTAAAAATGTCGCTGGCAAACACCGCCTTGCCCAGGGCCTGCTCCGGGGCGGCATAGCCGGCGCTGCCGATCACCGTAGCGGTGCGCTTCAGCTCTTCGGGGTCGGCAACGGCCTTCGCCGCTCCAAAGTCGACCAACACCAGCGGCTGCGGGGCCGGGGGCGCAATGATATTGGCGGGCTTGATGTCGCGGTGAATCACCCTGTGGTCGTGAATGTAGGCCAGCACCGGCAGCAGTTCGTAGAGCACCCGCCGCACCAGCGCCTCGCCCCCCAGTTCCGGGGATAGCTGATCGAGGCTGGGGCCGGGAATATAGTCTTGCACTAAGAACTGACCCTGGGTGCTATCAACCACATCTAGCAGCGCGGGAATTTGGGGATGCTGCCCCAGGGTCGCCAGACGGTCAGCTTCGCGGTGAAAGCGATTTAGATCTGCGGCGGCGGGGCGTTCACGCAGTGTCTCAGAATAAGAATTGCCCCCAGACACCATCTGCTTAATCACACAAACCACCGCCGGGCTGCTGCCCTCATCCACCGCCAGGTAGGTGCGACCAAAGCCCCCCTGGCCCAGGAGCCGCTGACAGCGATAGCGATCAGCTACGCTCAGAAGCTGGCCACAGGCTGTGCAGCCCACTGCCCCGTCGTCGTTCTCAGGCTGTGGACAAGCAGGATTGACGCAAAGAGTGGTCAAAGGATGGCTCGATTCACTGTCCAATCACTATGCAAGAATTTGGGCTAGGTTCGCGATGCCGTGGATGTTGGTGGGCAATGCCCACCCTACCCTAGATGCTGACAGGCAGAGGTTCACCCACCTACCCACTTACCCACTTACCCATCCACTCTTCTAAGTCGGCACCAGCTCACCGGGGCGCAGCTTGGCCCACTTGCCCTGTTCTTGGGCAAAGCTGTCGCAGCCGACCACGTCAAACTCTTTCTCAGTCACATCACCGACGGTGCGGAGATTGACGTTGACCGTCGGATTCACCGCCTCAAAGCTGGGGAAATCGGTTAGATGAGGCTGCTCGTGCAGTTCTTCCACCGCGTGGTAAGTGGAGCAGCGATCAACGTAATGGCAGTTCACACAAATGCACATAACACGCCCTCAACGGGAACACTGTAGGCCTAGGTTTGGGGCCAGGGTCACATCTCCAGTCTAGCCAGGCCTCGGCCCAATGGCCGTCATTTTCTGGCCGTCATCCTGAACGGGGAAGGGCCATGGCAGTTAAGAGGATGCGTTTTCTGGTAGTCTAACTCAAGTTTTTTGAATGTCTCGGGCAGCCCAGCTTAGATGTTGCAAAATGAAAACCTGATGGGGTTTTTAAGTTGTGCGCGGCGGTGGCCGGGTGTCAAGACTTAAAAACCCTGTTGTAATGAAGTAGATGAGGGTTGATTGAATCCAACGCTATCACCGATTTCCCTGGCAGTGGCTACTGAACAATCGGCGCTTTCGCCCAAAACCTGGCCCTTCAGCGTGTCGCTACTGCCACAGCAAGCCTACCTGGTGGGGGGAAGTGTCAGAGACGCACTGCTGCGCCGCCAGGCCGACTATTTAGACCTCGACTTTGTGCTGCCCGAGCGGGCGATCGCCACCGCCCAAGCCATTGCCAAACAGTACGGCGCGGGCTTTGTGGTGCTCGACCCCGACCATCAGATCGCCCGCGTGGTGTTTCCCAACGCCACCGTAGACTTTGCCCAGCAGGTGGGGCCAACCATCTACTCAGATCTGCATCGGCGCGACTTTACCATCAATGCGATCGCCTACAGCCCCCACCGCGAGACCCTGCTCGACCCCCTCGACGGCTGCGCCGACCTGGCCCGCAAAACCCTCTGCATGGTGGCCGCCGAAAACCTCGAAGACGACCCCCTGCGGCTGCTGCGGGCCTACCGCCAGTCGGCCCAGCTGGGCTTTAGCCTCGACCCCGCCACCCAGCAAATCATTCGCAGCCTGGCCCCGGCCCTGGGGCGCATGGCCGCCGAGCGGGTGCGGGGCGAGCTAGACTGCCTGCTCAGCCTGGCTGAGGGGTCAACCCTGCTGGCCCTCGCCTGGCAGGATGGCCTGCTGCAAACTTGGCTGCCCGATATTGACGGTGCTCAACTAGAGCGCCTGGCTACGCTCGATCAGCTGGCCGCCCAGTACCACGAGCGCTGGCCCGCCTACTCGCAGCTGCTGCACAGCTGGGTCAAAGAGCAGACCACCCCCGGCCTGCACCGCAGCTGGCTCAAGGCAACTAAGCTCAGCCAGCTGTTGCCCACCGACCTGGGGGCGGCGGAGGCTACCCTGGTGCGGCTTAAATACAGCCGCGCCGAGCAGCAGGCGGTGCTGAGCATGCTCAAGGGCTGGCAGTATCTGCACCAGCGCCAGGGTGCTGCCCTGCTGCCCCTCGGTGAGCAGTATCAATTGTTTAAAATTGCGGGGGCTACCTTTGGCGGCGTCGCGCTGCTGGCCCTGGCTTACGGCTTGCCCGAGGCGCTAATTTTGCCGCTGGTTGAGCGACACCTCACCCCCAGCGACCCGGTGGCCCACCCCCAGGCCCTGATCACGGGTAAAGATCTAGTGCAGGGCCTGGCCCTAAGACCAGGCCCCAAAATCGGCGAACTGCTAGAAGCGGTTCATTTAGCCCAGGCCGAGGGGCTGGTGAGCAGCCGCGAAGAGGCCCTGGTGTGGGTCAAGCAGCAGCTCTAGCCGCCTCGGCGGTTTTCTCTGGAGCTGTTCTAGCTGCCGGGGGTATCGGTGGCGGGTTCTAGCAGAGCTTCTTCAACCGCTTCGGTGTCAGCAGCTTCGAGCGCGGCGGCTTCGGGAGCGTCTGCGTCTTCAGG
>DAIPYU010000032.1:0-3179 GCA_036782635.1 Nodosilinea sp. CTOTU7353 | reverse complement strand
CTACAGCCTCGGGGACTTCAATTTCCTCAGGGGTTACGGCCTCGGGGATTTCGATCTCCTCAGGGTCGGCGGCCTCGGGGACTTCGGTTTCTTCGGGATCGGCGGCCTCAGGGATCTCCGATTCCTCAGGGGTTACGGCTTCGGGGGCATCGACATCTTCCAGGTCTGCGGCCTCAGAGGATTCCGCTTCGTCAGCCATTTCGGCTTCGTCAGCATCGACTTCGTCAGCGGCCTCGGTAGTCTCAACTTCGGGGGTCTCTTCGACCATAACCTCAGAGTTAGCTTCTTCAAGGGCGGCTTCGATTTCTGCCTCCAGCTCAGCTTCGAGGGTGTCTACGTCAACGGCAGGGGCGGCGGCTTCGGTTTCGGCAGCGATCGCTTCGGTGACAGAAACAGATTCAGCCTTGGGGTCTTCAGCCTGGACGGGGGCACCCAGGGCGATACCAGCCAGGGTTAGGCTACCGGCAGCGAGGGCAAGCTTGCGGTACAGTGACATAATTTTCTTCCTCAAAAGAGCGTCTTTGATGGGGCTGAGGGTAGTGCTACAGATGTGCTACAAAAACTACCTTCAACGTTTGGTGAGACTAGCACGGGGTCTGGGGCGAGACCAGCGGTGTTCAGGAAGAAGTATGAAGTTTTGATTAAGCGATAGGAATAACTTTGGTTAAGGCCCTGGCCGGGAACTTTCCCCGCAGTCTTGGCATCTAGACATGGTTTGCCGCGCGACGGTTGGCAGGGAATCTAGAAAAACGCTACATTACCCAACGGGGTGCGACAGGCCCAAGGCGATGCAGCTCCAAAATACTCTTTCTTTTTTAATTGCTCACTCTTTAACTGCCGCCCATGACCATCGCATCAGCTCTCACCTCTCAGTACGGCGATCGCGCCATCCATCAGGCGGCGGTAGAACCGCTGGAGAAGTGGCCCAACCCGTCGGAGAATGTCTACACGATTCACCTGGAGCATCCCGAGTTTACGGCGCTGTGCCCGCGATCGGGGTATCCAGACTTTGGCACCATTGTGGTGGACTATTGCCCGGGGCCGTGGGTGGTGGAGTTGAAGGCGTTTAAGCTCTATATCAATGGTTTTCGCGACCAGCGGGTGAGCCATGAGATGGTGGCCAATGCGATCGCTGACCGCCTGTGGGAGGAGCTTCAGCCGCGCGGGCTGCGGGTGATTGGCGACTACACGCGGCGCGGCGGGGTGAAGACGGTGATCACGGTAAAAAAGGGGGATTGCTCTGCGTTTGAGCCTTACACCGCCAACAGTCTGTAGGGGCGAATGGCATTCGCCCAATGCAACATCTCTCGCCTTTGACGATCTCCCGTAGGGTGCATCCGCGCAGCGATGCACCACTGTAGAACCTTTTCCCTCACCAAAATACTTGCAAGGCGGCGCACAATTGGGGTTAAAAGCCAAACTTACCGCTGGGGGCGTTTCGATTGCCCCCAGACCCCCTCGACCAGGGTCGTGCCGCCGCCCTGGACCCAACGGAAAGGACTGACCGATCATTGGTTTAAACTTCTGTTCTGCAAATGGGCCTGTAGGCAACATTCAACCCTGCGGTTCTCAACCCCTCACCTTTCTTGCCCACCCACTCATACCAAATCCTGCTTGGCTACCCCCGATACCCCTGGGCGAACAGCGGTTCGCCCCTACAGGTTGACCTTTGGGGAACCGGGGGTATGGAATTCGGATTTGGTATCACTTACTCACTTACTCACTTACTCACCTACTCATCCACCCATCCACTCCCTACCCATGATGCTGCTCTCCATGGGGTATCAGCGAATGAGGTTTCTCTAGGCCATGTTTCTCCATCAGCACCTGGTCGCCCATGATCTTGCGGGGGCAGCCGTCGGCGATGATGCGGCCTTCGTCGATCAGGATGACGCGATCGCAGACCTCCAGCACAAACTCTAGGTCGTGGGAGGAGATCAGCACGGTTTCGCTAGAGTTTTGCAAAAAGCGAATCAGGCGGCGGCGGGTGCGCAGGTCGAGGCTAGCGGTGGGTTCGTCGTAGAGAATGATCTGGGGGGTCATGGCTAGCAGACCGGCGATCGCCACCATTTGTTTTTCGCCGCCGGAGAGGTGGTGGGGCAGGCGATCAAGCAGGTGGGTGATGCCGGCCATATCGGCGGCCTGGGTGACGCGGGCGGCGACTTCGGCGGGGTCAAAGCCCATGTTTTGAGGGCCAAAGGCGAGGTCGTCGCGCACCGAGGCGGAGAACAGCTGGTCGTCGGGGTCTTGGAACAGCAGGCCAACTTCGGGGCGAAATTGGCCCGGCTTCAGGGGTTCACCAAATAGGTGAATGTCTCCGGCGGCGGGGCTGAGGACGCCGCACAGCAGCATGAACAGGGTGGTTTTGCCGCAGCCGTTGTGGCCGATGATGCCAACGCGATCCCCGGCCTGAATCGTCAGCGAGATCTGGCAGAGCACGTCGGGCTGGTCGGGGTAGCCGAAGGAGAGGTCGCGAGCGGCGATCGCGATCAGTCGCTCCTCTCTGGCCTGGGCCACCGGATCAAAATCAGTCGATACCATATCCATCATCGCCACCATCCCAGTTCTGCAATTACCAATGCGATCGCAGCGGCCAGCACTACCCCCGTCAGCCCCCAGCTTAGGGCTCCGGGCTGGGCCGCAGCACTCTGCCCCACGACTGACTTTGTGCCATAGCCGTAGCCCCGCAGCCGCATGGCCCGGTAGACCCGGTCCGACTGCTCGTAGCTGCGAATCAGCAGGTTGCCCGCCAGCATCGCCAGCTGCTCCATGGTCTGGCGATTGACCCGCAGCCAGCGCTGGCGCTTTTGGCCAAAGCCCCGCAGCCGCATGGCCTGCTGCATAGTGGCCAGCATGGCGGCGATCTCAAACAGGTAGCGGTATGACAGCAGCGTCATATCGGCCAAGATCGTGGGCAGACCGAGCGATCGCATGGCGTGCAGCAGGGTCAAAAAGGGCGTCGTGCCCAGCAAAATAAACCCCAGGGTCAAAATCGACAAAAACCGCCCCACAATCAGCAGCGTGGCCATCAGTCCCTCCTGGCGCAGGGTCAGCCAGCCCCACTGGGCCAGCACCGTGTCGCCCACGGTCAGCGGCAGCACCACCACCAGCGCCAAAATAAACAGCCCCGGATAGCTCAGCCGCTGACGCAAAAACGCCCAGGGCAGCCCCGAGAGCAG
>DAIPYU010000031.1:0-38091 GCA_036782635.1 Nodosilinea sp. CTOTU7353 | reverse complement strand
TTCGAACCCACGACCTGCCGCTTAGGAGGCGGCCGCTCTATCCTGCTGAGCTACAGCCCCAGGGGGGAGCTAAAAGGCAGAAGGATGAAGGCAGAAGGATGAAAGGGGAGCTGCCAGTTTTCTAGACTGTCCCGGCATCTGCCTCGTCTGCTGCACCTAATAGCTGAAACCATTTTACACCCTGGCCTGAAGGTGGGGCCTCAAGTGCGGGTAAAGATGGCGCGGTGCACGGGCAGACCCTGTTCTAGGGTGACACGCTCGCGGTCGGTTTGGGCCGGGAAGGGGCTCTCGGGCAGCCAGAAATCGCCCTGACGCAAAAAGTGGGGGTTTTCGGCAATGCGATCGCACATATCCACCGCCACCTCCTCCACGTCAGACTGCACCACCACGCGCCCGCCGGGGGGCAAAAACTCGGCCAGGGTGCTGACTAGCTCGGGTTGCAGCACCCGCCGCTTTTGGTGGCGCTTCTTAAACCAGGGGTCAGGGAACTGGATTGAGACCTGTTGGATGGGGTTGCGATCGCCCCAGCTCTCTAGCAGAGCCCGCAGAGAAATATTGACGTTGCAGTACATAAAATGTAGGTTGCTCAGCCCGGCTTCTTGCTGGCGCTTTTGGGCCGATTCGACCACGGGCTTGCGAATTTCGAGACCCAAAAAATTCCACTTGGGCTGAAGCTGGGCCATTTGCAGCGCAAACACCCCTTTGGCGCAGCCAATGTCGATGTGCAACGGCTGCTGGGGATTGGCAAAGACGGTCTCCCAGGCGGGGTTCTCGACGGTCGCTTGGTATCGATCGCTCAGGGGATTGACGTGCTGACGCACCCGCACAACTGCCACAGGGTAGACCTCAATAGACCACGGCTTTCTATCATGCCATTTGGGGTGCTAGGTGTCAGGCCCGATACCCGACACCCGATACCCGATACCCAGCACCTTTTTTTTACCGAATCGGTCGATGAGCGGCTAGGCTGATAGGGGAATTCACATATCTATACGTCTAAGTTCATGGGACAGCGTTTTCGCTTCGCTATTGTCAGCGACCCTCACATTGCTCGACCGGAGACAATTTACAACGGCCCCAATCGTTTCCATTTAGTCGAGGTCAGCATTCCGGGGATTGAGCAGATTTTTGACCATTTAGAAACCCTCGATCTCGACTTTTTGCTGCTGCCCGGCGACCTCACCCAGCATGGGGAATGGGTAAACCACCAGTGGCTGATTGATCGGCTCAAGCGGCTGCCGTTTCCGGCCTACGTGGTGCCGGGCAACCACGATGTGATTGCCCGAGACGCGACAGAAAAGGCCATTGGCCTGCAAGACTTCCCTCGTCTATACCAAAATTTTGGCTACCGCGACGGTAAAACCCTCCACTACCAGCGCGAAATTCTCCCCGGTGTGCGGCTGGTGGCGCTAAACTCCAACGCCTTTGAGCCCAATGGCGAGCAGGTGCGGGTGGGCTATGTGGATCAGGCCCAACTCGACTGGCTGGAGACTACCCTGGCCGCATACGCCGACGATCTGATCCTCGTCATGCTGCACCACAACGTGCTGGAGCACCTGCCAGGCCAGTCAAACAGCCCTCTGGGCCAGCGCTACATGGTGAGCAACGCCAATGAGATTATCGCTCGGCTGGAGGCGGCCCAGGTGCGGCTGATGTTTACCGGCCACCTGCATGTGCAGGATGTGGCCCGGCGGGGCGACCTGTGTGAGGTGCTGACCGGGTCGCTGGTCAGCTACCCGCACCCCTATAGGATTGTGGAGATTGAGCATAGTGAGGAGGAACTGCGGATGGCGGTGCGATCGCGCCGCCTCACCGCCGTGCATCCTTGGGATGACTTGCAGACCATGTCGCACCAGTGGATGTGTGATCGCGCCAGCGGCTTTATGACCAAGTTTCTCACCAGTCCACCGGTGGGCATGGCCCAGGCCGAGGCTGAAGCGATCGCCCCCAGCCTCAAAACTTTTTGGGCCAGCATTGCCGCAGGCGACACCCAGATCGACTTTTCGCACCTGCCCGAGGATGTGCAGCAGCGACTGGCCTGCTATAACGCGGTGGACGGGAACGGGAATCCGGTGGCGATCGACAACACCGCCACGCTGGTGTGGCCCTCTACCTGACAGGTTCCTAGAAATGATTTACTCCCCCCTGTCTAAATCGCTGTAACCCTTGACCTCTGGTTAGAAGATAAAGAGTGGAGTGTAAACGGCTACGATTCCTGCTGTAAGAGCTAAGCATCACAACTAGAACCATTGAGTCTACCTTTGCCACCGTGCGCCTCAGAACCGACAAGACCCGAGGCTGTGTTTCCAAGGACACCATCCTGGCCTTGGTGTTCAAGCTGGTCGAGAGTGCTCAGAAAAACTGGCTCAGAATTCGAGGCTTCAAATCCCTGGCCGATGTGATTGAAGGAGTTAAGTTCAACGATGGTATTCGGGTCGATGACAACACCGAGTTAACTCAACAGCAGGACGCCGCTTGATTTCCTGCCATACACCAGATTTGACCATATCTCATATTTTGCGGTTATTGGCGATCAGCTCTCCCCCCGTCGTCAACGGCTGCGTGATCACCCTCTATCGGCTCGGCTACGCCCGCCCCGAAGAATGGTCAAGGCCGTTGCCTACCGTAAACCCCAACGAGGTCATGCGAATACTGACCAAACGCATGACCTTGGTCGAGCAAGAGCGAGAATGAATGAGGTTTAGCCTGTAAACGCCAATAGATCCCAGGGTTCTTAAAGAACCCTGGGATCTATCCCTTCAAAACACGCTCAAGCGGGCTTAAAGTCGATAGTCAATCCTACCGCGCTAAGTACAGCCACAAAGGTTTCAAGAGTGGGGTTTTCGCCCTCCGCCAAGACCCGTTGCAGGGGCTTACTAGGGGCATCAGCGCTGCTCTCTTGCGTGACCTGCCTAGCTTCAACCACATTTCTTAGGGCCAGTGCAAAGGCTTCCCTATCGCCATCCTTCAATGTCTCATCTAAGGCCGTCTTCAGATACAGCGCTGCATAGTCGGGGTTAGCCAGCCTCACCAGCAAGTCAGTTCGATAGTCTTTAACTGGCATCCCTCAATCCTCCCGCTGTTCGTCTTGGTACATGGCCCAGAGCCGTTGCGCCGTCTGAATGTCTTTATTCTGGCCTTTCTTATCGCCGCCAACCAGCAACAGCACAACTCATCTACCTGCTAAACCATAGTAAACCCGATAGCCGGGGCCAAAAAAGAACCGTAGCTCGCAGACCCCTTCGCCAACGCTTTTGCGATCGCCAAAATTTCCCAGACTTACCCGGTCAAACCGAGCATCAATTCTGGCTTGGGCTTGAGCATCGAGGTTTGCAAACCACTCATCAAAGGGGCAAAGCCCCTCTGATGTCATATATTTCTGAAGTTCCCACTGCCCCTGGCTCATAGGTACCCTAGTTCCTACTAAGGACAAAAATCCCCGGTTTCTTGAAGAAACCGGGGATTTGGCTACAAAAAATGTTGCTTACCGCTCCGTCAATTTGGTCAGCAGCGTGTTAGACCGCTCCACAAAGGTCTTCATGCCGTCGGCATCAAAGCCCTTTTGGGCCATCAGTGCCGTGTCGTAGACCTGGTTGCAGATCATCTTGGCCATATCGCCCGCCGGAGAGCTGCCGCCGTCAGCCCCGACAATGGTGCTCTGGCTCAGACCTAGCAGATTTTGAATCAGCGGGTGGGCCGTGTTCACCATCAGCACGTGGTCATCGGGGAACTGCATCTCCTGCTGCTGAATCATCGCCATGGTTTCTTGCATGCGGCGGGCTTCTTCGGGCACCAGCACCATGGCCGGGGGTGCGCCTTCGCCCTTGAGCGCCTGGGGTTTGACGTTGACGCGGGGGCGGTTGATCGCCTGCTCAAACATCTCCTTGACTTCGTCGTCGCGAGTTTTGTTGGTGGCCGGGTCAACGATTTCGCTCTGCTGCTCTTTGTCGAGCAGGGTGTCGTCGAGGTCAGAATCTACCCGGACAAACTTAACGTCGGAGTACTCGCGCTCTAGGGTGGGAATAAAGTGGGTGTCGATGAACGAATCCATGGACAGCACTTCGAGGCCCTGGCTCTTGAACAGCTCGATGTAGGTGGCCTGGGAGACTTCGTCGGTGGCGTAGAAAACGCGGTTTTCGTGCTTGTCTTTGTTGCGCTCTAGGTATTTGGCCAGGGTGGTGTAGAAGTTGCCCTTAGCGTCGGTGGCGGGCTTGGCAGCGTCGGAAACATCTGACCAGGCGTCGCCCTCGTCGGTTTGCACTTCGACTTTGGGGGCTTCCTCCGCGTCGCCCAGCTTGGCGGTGGTGCGGAAGATCAGGATGTCTTTGACCTGATCTTTGAACTTGTCGTCGTTGAGGGAGCCAAACTTGACGAAGTTGCCCAGGTCTTGCCAGCTGGCAATGTACTTGGCGGGGTCGTCGCGGTAGAGGGCCTTGAGGCTGTCGCCGACTTTTTTGGCGATGTAGTCGGCGATGCGGCGCACGGTGCGATCGCCCTGCAAGAAGCTGCGGCTCACATTCAGCGGAATGTCGGTGCTGTCGATCACGCCGCGCAGGGGCAGCAGGAAGCGGGGCACTACTTCTTCGCAGTTGTCGGTGACGAAGACCTGGTTGCAGTAGAGCTTAATGCTGCTCTTGGTGATGTCGATATCGGGCTTGAGCTTGGGGAAGTAGAGAATGCCGTTGACTACGAAGGGATAGTCGGTGTTGAGGTGAATCCACAGCAGCGGGTCTTCTTGGAAGGGGTAGAGGTAGCGGTAGAACTCCAGGTAGTCTTCATCGGTGAGGCTGCTGGGGGACTGTTTCCAGGGGGCCTCGTGCTTGTTGACGACTTCGCCGTCGATCTTGATCGGCACCGGCATGAAGTCGCAGTAGGTCTTAATCAACTGCCGGATGCGGGCGGATTCCAGGTATTCTTCTTCGCCCTCCATCAGGGTGAGAGTGATGGTAGTACCGACGGTGGTGCGCTCTGAGGCACTGAGCGCAAACTGGGTGGTGCCGTCGCAGCTCCAGTGGACGGCTTCGGCCCCCTCTCGGTAGGAGAGGCTGTCGATTTCGACGGTGCTGGCCACCATAAACGAGGAGTAAAAGCCGAGGCCAAAGTGGCCGATGATCGGGTCGGCGGCAGCGCTGTCCTTATATTTGGTAATAAATTCTTCGGCACTGGAGAAGGCCACCTGGTTGATGTATTTTTTGATCTCGTCGGCGGTCATGCCGATGCCGGTGTCGGAGATGCTGAGGGTTTTTTGGTCTTTGTCGAACTTGATTTCGATCTCAGGCGCGCTGACGTCGCCGGAGTATTCGCCCGATCGCGCCACCATGGAGAGCTTTTTGATGGCGTCCACGGCGTTGGAGACCAGCTCGCGCAGAAAAATTTCGTGCTCGGAGTAGAGCGCTTTTTTGATAATCGGAAAAATATTCTCGGTATGGATCGAGATATTGCCCTGTTCCAAAATCGTCGTCATGGCGGTTAGCTGGTGGTTCAGATAGTGGTTACTTAAGGCCAATTTTTGCCCTAGACGGCGAAATCCACAAGCGGCGATTTCTCCCAAGGGAGGTTCGGTTGACCCTACCGTTTGACCCGCAGAGGGTGTCTTAAGTAACAGTAAAGCCTCAAAAAACTTGTTATTTGTACCTGGGAAAGTGAAATGCTTTGTGCATGTTCTCCCGGCGCTTTGCCCGTCTCGTTTTGCCTGTCTCTGCGGGCTGCAGAGACAGGCACCCCAGGTGCCTACCGCAAAAAGACCGCAAAAAGTTCTTCTACCGCAAAAAGTCAATGAGTTACCTCAAAAACATGCCGTCCGTTGAGCCAGCCAGCCTGAGGAAGTTGAGATCAGCCCCAGGCCCGCGCCGTCCCTGGGGGATATTGGTTCTAGCAGCTGTGCTGTTGTTGGTAATCGTTCCCCCGGCCCTGGCTCAGGATGGGGCCTCGACCGGGGTAGACGCGATTTTTGCGCCGATTGTAGACGTGATGGCACTGCTGCTATTTTTCAAAATTGGCGGCGAGAACGGGTTTCCGTTCATTGTGCTGTGGCTGTTTGTGGCAGCGCTGTTTTTTACCTTCCGCATGGGGTTTATTAATCTGCGGGGCTTTAAGCACGCCATCAATGTCGTGCAGGGCAAGTACGACGACCCCCACGACGAGGGCGAGGTGTCGCACTTTCAGGCGCTGGCGACGGCGGTGTCGGGCACCGTGGGCCTGGGGAATATTGCCGGGGTGGCGATCGCCATTCAGCTCGGTGGCCCTGGGGCGATGGTGTGGCTCACCCTGGCTGGTTTTTTGGGCATGGTGACCAAGTTTGTCGAGTGCTCGCTGGCGGTGAAGTATCGCCGCATCGACAACGACGGCACGGTGCTGGGCGGCCCAATGTATTACCTCACCCGCGGGCTGACCCCCAAGGGTATGCGGCCCCTGGGACAGGGCTTGGCGGTGCTGTTCTGCATTCTCTGCCTGGGCGGCAGCCTGGGCGGGGCCAACATGTTTCAGTCTAACCAGGCCTACGCCGCCATCTCTAGCCTGCTGCCCGGTCTGCCCGCCTGGATTTTTGGCCTGATTCTCGCGTCGCTGGCCGGGTTTGTGATCATCGGCGGCATTCGCCGCATTGGCGCAGTGGCCGAAAAGCTGGTGCCCGCCATGGCGATCATCTACGCCCTGGCCTGCCTGTTTGTGATCGGGGTGAATATTGGTCAGGTGCCCGCCGCCATTGGCACCATCATCAGCGAGGCCTTTGCCCCCACCGCAGCGGTGGGCGGCATTGTCGGAGTGATGGTACAGGGCATTCGCCGCAGCTCGTTCTCTAACGAGGCGGGGGTGGGGTCGGCCCCCATTGCCCACGCCGCCGCCCGCACCGATGAGCACATTCGCGAGGGCATTGTGGCCCTGCTCGAACCCTTCATCGACACCATTGTGATCTGCAACATGACGGCGATCGCGATCGTGCTCACCGGGGTCTACCAAGACACCGGGGCTGAGCTTAGCGGTGTGGGCATGACCGCTGCTGCCTTTGAGTCGGTGATTGGCTGGTTCCCGGTGGTGCTCAGCATTGCGGTGTGTCTGTTTGCCTTCTCCACCATCATTTCCTGGAGCTACTACGGCATCCAGGCCTGGGCCTACCTGTTTGGCGAGCGCACCACCATCGTGTTCAAGCTGATCTACGTGCTCTGCACCTTTCTCGGTACTCTGACCAGCCTGGGGCTAATCATCGACTTCAGCGACCTGATGCTGCTGGGCATGGCCTTCCCCAACCTAGTGGGCTGCTACATTCTGTCTAACGAGGTGGCCAAAGACCTCAAAGACTACTGGCAGCGGCTGTCCTCGGGTGAGATGCAAACCTACGCCCAGTTGGCGGTCAGCACCTCTGATCGGCCCTAGAACGCCGGTACAGAAACCCGGTTTCTGGGCCAGAAGGTTGGTCATGTCGTTAGAGCAGCGATGAAGAAACCGGGTTTTTAGCCATACTGTACCGATGCTCTAACGGCTCACTACATATGGGAGCAGGTCTTAACCAGGCGGCGGGCCTGCTCCCTATCCATGATGAACTGGCGGCGGTGACTGGGCGGTGTCGCCTGGTAGTCGCCATACAGTTGGCAAAACCGCCAAAATTTTTCCACGTTAGCCCAGGGGCAGCTGTTGCCCGCAACGGGGTCTAACGCCTCTGAGGTATTACAAATAGAAAGCCAAAGCATCGCCGCCTCCTTGGGTAGGACTGCCGTTTTTCAAGCTGTCTTTATCCTAGAGAACCCAAACTGAGGCGGCAAAAGACAAGCTCGATGCTATCTATGAATGAAAGCGATGGTTTGACTAGCCCCAGCTAATCAAACCATCGCTTTCGGGTATTGCGTTTAGCTGTTGTCGGCTCAGCAGCCCAGGTCTTTAGCGCCGCAGCACTAGGACAGGACAGTGGGCAAATCTGACGATCCGCTCTGCCACAGACCCCAGCAAAAATCTAGATATCCCCGTGCGCCCGTGGGAAGAAATAACAATCAGATCTATCTTATTGCTGTCGGCATAATCAATAATTTCAGAACTGGGATTGCCCATCACCACAGAAAAATTAATCTGCTGGTAGGCCTCCCCAGGAAATTTTTCATGGAACAGGGTGGTGATATGGTCAGCGCGCGTTTGATTGTCTATGGTTTGCCACACCATCCCCGGCTGGGTGGGCTCTAGCTCAGACAAAACATGGAGCGCGTGAATTTTTGTCGCCTCGCCAAAAGTCTTGAGAGCTTCCTCTAGGGCTAGATCTGCTCCCTCTGAGAAATCAATGGGCACCAGAACGTTATTACTGGCAAATAAAGTCATAGTAGCGATCCTCTTACGGCTTTCAAAAACAGAATCATCGGCTTTAATACAGGCTCCAACCATTCTGGGGTTTCACTCAGCCATAGATTCCCTCACCCTTTGGTGAAAACAGCGTTAGTTAGAAAAGCCATGGCCAATGGCCATAGTCTAGGGCCAACCCAGCCATTGACTTGTGTCATCTGTTTCGGTTTAGAGACAAATTGTCGGAGATTGGCGATCGCGCTGTCCTGCTGGTCGCCTAAGCCCCCCGCATTGTCGCCTCACTCTGGATGAAATTCTGCGGCGGCTCCGCCTCGCTGATGGACCAGCTCAATGTTGATCGCAATGATGGGGCATCCAAAGGCGGATATTACTGTGAGCTTTTGCTCACTAACGATAGGCAGCGAAACTGGGTTATTGAACCAAATCTGTCGTGATTTAGCCTGGTCAGCCACAGAAACCGGTTTGTAACCCAAGGAGCTATTCAAACAGTAGAGACTTTGGCAAAGTGGGATAGACGCAACGCTAAATTTCCCTATGGCTACTTACCTGATCACAGGCGCAAATCGCGGCATCGGCTACGAGTATTGTCGGCAGCTTCAGCAGCGGGGCGACACCGTCATTGCCGTATGCCGTCAGCCCTCAAACGAGCTGAAAGATTTGGGGGTACAGGTCGAGACGGGCATTGACATCACCGATGATGCTTCTGTGGCTGAGCTAGCCCAGAGGCTTCAGGGCACCCAGCTGGATGTGCTGATCAACAACGCTGGCATTCTAGAGCGCGTTACCTTAGACAATCTCGATTTTGACAGCATTCGGCGGCAGTTTGAGGTAAACGCAATTGGCCCACTGCGGCTGACGGCAGCGCTGCTGCCCCATCTAATCGACGGGTCAAAGGTGGCGATTATGACTAGCCGCATGGGGTCAATTGCTGACAACACCTCCGGCGGCTCCTACGGCTACCGCATGTCGAAGGTGGCGCTGTCGATGGCGGGCAAGTCGCTGGCCCACGATCTCAAGCCCAGGGGCATTGCCGTGGCGATTTTGCACCCCGGCCTGGTGCAAACCCGCATGACCGGGTTTACCGACAGTGGCATTACCCCCACCCAGGCGGTTGAGGGGCTGCTGGCCCGCCTTGACGCGCTGACCCTAGAGAATTCCGGCACCTTCTGGCACTCCAATGGCGAGATCTTGCCCTGGTAAGTAATTCCAAATCCGAATCCCATAACCTCGATTTCATACAGGCGGTTCCCATAAGGGCAAACGGTGTTTGCTCAGTCTAACCGGGGTAGCCCAAGGCAGATTCAGTGTAAGTGGTCATCAATGGTGCTGTAGGGTGTGGTGTGGCGATCGCCCAACGCCTTCCAGAGCCTGGTCTAATGCGTCATTGCGCCAGCGTATCGCAGCCTGTAAATCTGACCGCCGCCATACCAAATTCAGGTGTTGCTGATTCGAAGCATGAATTTGGGTGGGGGCAAACAGCCGTTTGCCCCTACGAGAGACATTGCTGTTGTGATCCATACCTACATTCAGCAACGCCCAAATTCCCACGGTTTTTCACCTCTCACTCCTTAATCCAGGGTTCATGCCAGGGGCCGCCGCCGATCTCTAGCCCAGCCTGGGTGCTGGTGGCATTGAGAATCAAATCGCGATCGCCGCCCCGCCGCTGCCAAAGCTTGAGGGTGAGATCGCCCAGGGCGGTGTCGCGACAGCAGTGGGCCATGCCCTCGTGGGTTGGCGCTCGCAGTGAAATGCCCGGAAGATCGGTGGTGCCGGTGACTTCCACCATGTAGTCGAGACTTTCACAGCGCATCTGCCAATCGCCCCAGGGGGCCATGTGCCAGGTGACGCGGGCATTCCAGGGCACAAACTCATAGAACTTGCCGCCGTGGTGAACGCCGACCATGGCCACCGACTCCATCCAACTCAGCACCTGGCGGCGACCCCCTCCGGCGGTGAGGGCCAGATCGGGCAAGTCCTCAAAGGCGTTGCAGTTGAGCCAAAACCACTTCTGCGGAAATGATCGCCCCCAGTTTTTCTCGCTATAGGCAGGGGCGTTGGTAAACTCGTGGCGATTGCCCTGCCACTCAATCCACCCCGTAGACAGGCCGTGGGCCATGAGAATCTGCCAGCCCGGCTCAAAGATTTGCAGGCTGGAGAGCAGCCCAGCGGTGGATTGCTGGGGTTGGCCGGTGCTGCCCCAGCCGTAGACGGGGTCGGTATAGTATTCCCAGGCGACGGTGCCGTAGACGGGGTCCTTAAGATAGCCCTGGTGCCAGGTGGCGGTGACCTGGTAGCCCTCGGTGACCTGCTCTTTGAATTCTGTAGCAGACAGCAGGCGCGGCTGGCTGGGCGAGTCTCCCCGCCAGTGGCCTAGCCCCAGGCCCTCGGGCCAGGCCCAAAATTTTTGCGGATCGGGAAAGGTGCGGCAAAAGTAACCATCCTCTGGCCCGAGGATCTGGGCGGTGCCGCCGCTGTGGGGCTGCCCCCCGATGGGGTCTTCGATGGAGTACATGAAGGCAAAGGTCTGGCGGGTTTCGGGCAAGGTGACGCGAAAGTACCAACCCTCGAAGAAGCGGCGGGCTTGGCCATCCCAGTGGTAGCCGCTGTGGGGAGTTTGGCAGGGGTGGAGGGGCATGGGGAGTGGGGGAGTGGATGAGTGGATGAGTGGGTGGGTGGATGGGTAGGGGGGCTTGGAAAATCGTAGGGTGCATCCGCGCAGCGATGCACCATCTCAGGGCCATTTTCAAAGCAAATCCGAATCCCATAACCCCAATTCCCAAAAAGCCAAACTGTAGGGGCAAACGGTTGTTTGCCCTGCTGAATCGGGGGTAACCGAGAAGGATTTAGTGTTACTCTTCGACCCACCTGGGCACATACTGCCAGCCGTCGCGGATCTCATCGCGAAACCGCTGGTGGTTGGGCTGCTTTTCTTCGACTAGCTGCCAAAAGGCTTTGGAGTGGTTCATGTGGACGGTGTGGCACAGCTCGTGGACGAAGACGTAGTGCACCAGTTCGGGGGGTAAGAACAGCAGCTTGTAGTTGAGGCTGATGTTTTTGCTGCTGGAGCAGCTGGCCCAGCGAGTTTTCTGACCGCGAATCGATACTCGGCTAAAGGGCAGGTTGACCACGAAGCTCAGCTCGCGCAGCCAGGGGGCAAACTCGGCGCGGGCCTTGCGGCTGAGCCACTGGCGCAGCAGGTCGGCGCAGGCGGCGCTGTTGTCGACAGGGCCGCGCAGCAGCAGAGTTTGGGGGCCGCTCTGGGTCATGGCTAGGGTGCAGGTAGGGGCGTTCTGGTAGTGAACATCCCAGGTTTGGCGGCGCGATCGCACCTCAATTTGCCCCGGCTTTTCGTCAAAATGGTCGTCGGTGAGGCCAGCGGTTTGGTGGGCCAGGCGCTGGCGCGATCGCCACAGCCAGTCGCGCCGCCGCATCAGCAGGTCGGGCACCTGGGTCTGGTCAAAACCAATGGGCACCACCACCTCCACCTGGCCGTTGAGGTGCACCTTGAGCGAGACGTGGCGGGCGCGGGCGCTTTCCCGAATGCGGTATTCAGGCAGATCCGCCGGGTCGGCGGTAAAAAGTTGGAGCTGTTCAGACGAGTCGGCCATGGGCGGCAGGAACAGGGCAGTGGGAGACTTCAGCCAAGACCAGAAGGATAGCTTACTAGAGAACTACAGATCCTGAACTGGGGTAGCCTGTTCTATCCTACGGTGCTCTAGAAAAGAGAGCAAAATTTGCTGGTGGGGCAGCCCCATGGGGCGGTCTTCGCCAGCGCGAGCCGAGTAGCGTTTGCCCCGGTGAATGTCGGCGACGCTCCACAGGCCCAGGTCGAGGCCTTCGGTGAGCACCAGACTGGTGACGGGCACCACCAGCGGCCCGTGGTAGACGTGGCGCACAACCGTTTCGTCTTCCACCCGCTCAAATAGCTCTAGCCGGGGGGCCTCGTAGCCGATCTCTTCGCGCAGCTCGCGGTAGACGGCGGCGTCGGGCGATTCACCGGGGTCGAGGTGGCCGCCAAAGAAGGCCCAGTGGCCGGGCCAGGCAATGGTGGGGATATCGTCGCGCAGCTGGAGCAGGAACTGGTCGCCCTGGTAGAGAATCGCAATGGCTACCTCGGTCTTGGGCGGTTTGGCCGTGGGTGTGACAGTCGTGGTGGTCATAGCTTCTCGGCCTTGAGGGCGGCCCCGATCAGCCCCACCTGGGGGTTGAGCACCAGGTGCACGGGCACCCGGTCGAGCAGCGGGCTGACCCGGCCTTTGTGGGCAAAGGCTTTGGTGAATTCTCCGCCAGTCATTAGGGCCAAGTTTTTGGCGGCAATGCCCCCGGCCACATACAGGCCGCCGTAGGGCAGCAGCTTGAGGGCCAGGTTGCCCGCCTCGGCCCCGTAGGCCGACACAAAAATCTCCATGGCTTTTTGGCAGATGCGATCGCGGCCATCGGCGGCGGCCATGGAAATCACCGCAGCGGGGTCAACGGTTTTAGTCGAGAGGCCAGTCTGGCGTTCCCAGGTGGTGATGGCCTCGGCGATCTCGGGGGTTTCGTGGGCAAATTCGCGATCGCGCAAAAACTGATAAATGCTGACAATGCCCTGGCCCGACACCACCCGCTCCACCGACACCCGCGAGATCTGGTGCTTGTCGAGCAGATAGCGCAGCAGCTGAAACTCTAGCTCTGAGCGGGGGGCAAAGTCGGCGTGGCCCCCCTCCGACGGAAACACCAGGGGTCGTCCGCCCGTGGCTAGGGCAAACCCCTGCCCCAGCCCCGTGCCCGCCCCAATAATCGCTACCGGGGCACTGTCGACAGGCTCCCCCGATTGCAGGGTGTGAATGTCTTCGGGGGCAAGGCCAAACACCCCGTAGCCGACGGCCTCAAAATCGTTGATCAGCTCAACCCGGGCCAGACCCAGCTCGGCTTGGAGGCGATCGCCCTCCAGCGACCAAGCCAGGTTGGTCAGGCTAGACGTATTCTCCACCACCGGCCCAGCGATGGCAAAGCAGGCCCGCTGGAGTGGGTGCTCCTGGCCCGCCTCGTCAGCGGCCTGGTGCAGGAATTCTTTGACCATGGGCACCAGGTCGGGGTAGGCCTGGCTCGAATAGGTGTGCTCAAATTTGGTCTTGAGCATCACCTTCCCCGAGTCTGTCGGATCGCTGGCTTTGACCAGGCGCAGAATGGTTTTGGTGCCGCCGATGTCACCGGCAAGGAGATAGGTCATGGCTGGGGCGTTCTAAGGGGCTAACGACAATAGCGGGCAATTCCTGGTTAAGCTTACCGCTGCGAAAGCCCTCTAGATCGAGGGTGACGTAGGTGAAACCGTAGTCTTGCAGTGCCTTTACCAGGGCTTCAAGATCGGTGGTGGCGACAAATTCCTTAATATTCTCTGCGGGTATTTCGATCCGGGCGGTGTCGGCCTGCGATCGCACCCTGAGCTGCCGCAGACCCAAGTGCCGCAGGTACAGCTCGGCCTGACCCACCCGCCGCAGTTTCTCAAGGGTAATGGCCTCGCCGTAGGGAAACCGCGAGCTGAGGCAGGGCTGGGCCGGTTTATCCCACCAGGGCAGCCCCAGCAACCGCGAGATCTCGCGCACCTCAAACTTGGTGATGCCCACCTCCGCCAGGGGCGACCTCGCCCCCCGCTCCTGGGCCGCCTGAATGCCGGGGCGGTAGTCGCCCAGGTCGTCGGCGTTGACGCCATCGACCACGTAGGGGTAGCCCCGCCCCAGGGCCAGGGGCTTGAGGGTGTCGTGCAGCTCGCTCTTGCAGAAGTAGCAGCGGTTGACCGGGTTGGCGGCGTAGTTGGGGTTGTCTAGCTCGTGGGTGGCGACAATTTCGTGGGCAATGCCCATGGCCGCCGCCTGCACCTGGGCTTCTTCGAGGTCGGCGGGCATGAGTGAGGGCGAGTTGGCGGTGACAGCCAGGGCGCGATCGCCCAACACGTCGTAGGCGACCTTGGCCACCAGGGTGCTGTCAATACCGCCCGAGTAGGCAATCAGCGCCCGATCCATCGCGGCGAAGAGAGCTTTGAGCTGGTCAAGTTTTTGCGACACCATGGTTGAGCTCAGAAATTTGAAGGGATAGAGACTAATAATAAACTGGGCCAACACTGCCCATCACCATCCTACCGATAGCGCTTTCCCGCTGCCCATTTCCGGTGAATGCTTGCGCTCGACTCGTAACCTTTTAGCCCAGCTCAGAGCGCTTCAATGCTCGCTATGCTCCCTCGATGGCGTCAATTTCCTGATATTGCCCGCCTCAGATGACGGTTACAGCGTACAGGTCAAATACCGCCTCGCTGCCATCGCCTAGAGTAACGATATCGGATATCGGGGGCGTTGACGACGTTGCCGTCGTTACCGCTTCGACCTGCTGCCCAATGCCATGTTCATCAGGCAATTGCCCCCGTCATACCGGCGCTTTGCTATTAATGCACTGATAATGCACTGACGTTTTAGCAGACGACTACCCCACCCAGTGAGTCGTTACATAATGCGTGTGATATAAACGAAAGTAGCAGCGACAATGTTCGGCATGCCGACCGGAAAACCGTGGATTGCGTTTGTAGTCCTTTCCATCACAGACTTTCCATCACAGAGCTTTGCTTCTGGCATCAGCCTTGCCTAATCCTCTCCTGGGGGGATTAGGCGCAATACCGTTACTCTCAACCCTCCGCTCTCAACGACCGCCCATGCCCAGTGTCATCCCCCTCCCTAACCCGGACGATCACTTCTACTACTTTGCCTACGGCTCCTGCATGTGCCCGGTGGATCTGAAGCGATCGCTGGGCGAGAGCACCCACGCCTACGTGGTGGGGCCAGCGACCCTCGCCGGGTATCGGCTGGGGTTCTTTCGGCGATCGCGGCTGCGCGACTGCGGCGTGCTCGACATCGTGCCCGAGGCTAGCTCCACGGTGCAGGGGGTGCTCTACCACCTGCCCTGGCGGCTCAGCCCCGCCCTCGACCTGCGCGAAGAAGGCTACTGCCACGAGATGGTCGCCGTCACCGCCAGCGGGCAAGCCTACGCCAGCACCCGCACCTACTCAGTCATCAGCAAGACCCACGAAGAAATTGCTCCTAACGAGTGGTACTCCAGCGTGGTCATGCGCGGGGCCGCCACCTGCGGACTACCAGAGCAATACTGCTGGGAACTGTTTCACCACATGCACTCGCTGCAGCGGCGACAGGCCCCGGTTGCGCTGCGACACACCGCCTGATCGCTAGCGGCGGGTCAGGGCATTCCCTATAATGGGGGCACATTCTAACCCTTCACCCCCGCCAAGCCTGTGACCCAAACGCCGCTCTCGCCTCGCCCCGCCGCTTTTAATCCTGCGACCGATGCTCGCCCCGATGCCCTGGGCCGCTTTGGCCAGTTTGGCGGCAAGTACGTACCCGAAACCCTCATGCCTGCGCTCTTTGAGCTAGAAAAGGCGTTTTACCAGTATCGCGACGAGCCAGACTTCAAGGCCGAGCTAGAGGGTCTGCTCAAAGACTACGTGGGCCGGGCCACCCCCCTCTACTTTGCCGAGCGGCTCACCGCCCACTACCGCCGCCCCGACGGCAGTGGCCCCGACATTTACCTCAAGCGCGAAGACCTCAACCACACGGGTGCCCACAAGATCAACAACGCCCTGGGTCAGGTGCTCTTGGCCAAGCGTATGGGCAAGCAGCGCATCATCGCCGAAACTGGGGCGGGCCAGCACGGGGTGGCCACCGCCACGGTGTGCGCCCGCTTTGGCCTGCAGTGCGTGATTTACATGGGCGTGCAGGATATGGAGCGCCAGTCGCTCAACGTGTTTCGCATGCGGCTGATGGGGGCCGAGGTGCGGGGCGTCACGGCGGGCACCGGCACCCTCAAAGACGCCACCTCCGAGGCGATCCGCGACTGGGTGACAAATGTTGAGCATACCCACTACATTCTCGGCTCGGTGGCCGGGCCGCACCCTTACCCGATGATGGTGCGCGACTTTCACGCGGTGATTGGGGTTGAGACCCGCGCCCAGTGCGTCGAGAAATTTGGCGGTCTGCCCGACATTCTAATGGCCTGCGTCGGCGGCGGCTCCAACGCCATGGGGCTGTTTCATGAGTTTGTCAATGACGCCAGCGTGCGGATGATTGGCATTGAGGCGGCGGGCAGCGGCGTGGCCAGCGGCAAGCATGCGGCGACGCTGACGGCGGGCCGGGTGGGCGTGCTCCATGGGGCGATGAGCTACCTGCTGCAAGATGGCGACGGCCAGGTGATCGAGGCCCACTCGATTAGCGCGGGGCTTGACTACCCCGGCGTTGGCCCCGAGCACAGCTTCTTGAAAGACGCGGGCCGGGCTGAGTACTTCAGCGTCACCGACCAGGAGGCCCTCGACGCCTTCCAACGGGTGTCGCGCCTGGAGGGGATCATTCCCGCCCTGGAGACGGCCCACGCCTTCGCCTATCTGGAAACGCTCTGCCCGCAGCTGGCGGGCAACCCCCGCCTGGTGATCAACTCCTCGGGCCGGGGCGACAAGGATGTCAATACCGTAGCAAAGGCTCTGGGCGGTCTGGAGTAGTCCCCTTCACAGGTTGAATGGTCTAAAGCTAGGGTAGGGATTGCAGATGAGTGCAGAAATCGACATCAAGCCAAAGTCGTTGTACGACCAGGATTACCAACTCTGGTTGAAAAACACCGTCACGCAACTGCAATCCCAAAACTTTAGCGCCCTTGATCTAGAAAACCTAATTGAGGAACTTGAAAGCTTGGGCAGAAGTGATAAGCAATCGCTCAATAGCTATCTAAAACGTCTCTGTGAGCACCTGCTAAAGCTCAGCTACTGGGAAACTGAGCGAAATAGGTGCTTCTCTGGCTGGGATAGAGAAATTGAAAATTTCCGCCAAGAGATCCAGGAAATTTTAGATGACAGCCCCAGCCTGAGAAATCAGCTTGCAGAGCGCTACCCCGCTGAGTACATCAAGGGTAGAAAGCTGTTCCTAAAGGTCAGCAAACTAGACCCTAAGCAGGTTCCTGAAAGTCCTTGTTTCTCGCTGGAGCAAGCCCTGGCTGACGATTGGTTGCCCTGGCGACCTGACTCAGATGAGTAGGTCGCCAGGGCAACTCGGTGCTTTATCCAGGAAATATCAAGGCTTCCAGAGATTTAGACCTATATTCAATTACGCCTACTTACTTACCACTTACTAGAAAATTCTATGGCCGACGGTTTTGAAATTTGTGATCGCGACCTCACCCCCGAGCTGCTGGCCCGCTACCAACAGGCCAGCGAGATCGCCTGCGACACCGAGACCATGGGGCTGCTGCCCCAGCGCGATCGCCTCTGCCTAGTGCAGCTCTCCGACCCCGACGGCTATGTGGGAGTGGTGCGCATTGAGCTGGGCCAAACCGAGGCCCCTTTGCTCAAAGAACTGCTGGAAGCGCCAAACATTCTCAAACTGTTTCACTTTGCCCGGTTTGATTTGGCTACCCTCAAGCACAACCTGGGCATTGCCGTTGTCCCGGTGTTTTGCAGCAAAATTGCCAGCAAGCTGAGCCGCACCTACAGCTCACGCCACGGGCTAAAGGAGCTGGTCAAAGAGCTAGAGGGCATCGAGCTAGACAAAACCTTCCAAAGCTCCGACTGGGGCAACGCCATCAACCTCTCCGACGAGCAGCTTAGCTACGCCGCCAACGACGTCCGCTACCTGCACAGCATTCAGCAAACCCTCACCGCCATGCTCAAGCGCGAGGGTCGCTGGGAGCTGGCCCAAGATTGTTTTAGCTGCCTGCCCACCTTTGTCGCCCTCGACCTGCTCCAGTATCAGGGCGTGTTTGAGCATTGACCCTTCGACGTCACCCTCAGCTAAGGGGTACGATAGGTTTGATCATCTGCTAACCGATTGATCGCCCTACGGATCGACCAGTACTTGGTCAGCCTGATGGTGAGAGGCTCTAGCGGTGCAAGGTGTACGGTTCACGGCAATCCCTGAACCGTACACCGTAAACCTTGAACCGTAAACCGTAAACCCCACCAACCGGTAATCTTTGGCTGGGCAGACCACTAAAGGAGAATCACTATGAGCGTTGACAGCAAAGACTTTCAAGACGAGCTGCAAAAGGCGATCGACTATGCCCACCAGGTGACCGCAGAGAAGGGGGCCACCTCCCCCGAAGCCGCCGTCGCCTGGGATGCGGTGGAAGAAATGCGAGCTGAAGTGTCGCACCAGCACCAGCAGCCGAAGAAAACTAACTTTGACAAATATCTGGAAGAAAACCCTGAAGCGCCCGAAGGCTTGATGTACGACACTTAGGGAACGTCAGATTCTAAAAAGCGCTAGATCGAACGATTGGGTAGGTTGATTTCAACGCCCCGACCGACAGATTGCGGTGCTAAAATATTCTTAGTTAGTTTTCGGTAGATTTCGCTTGTTTCATTTCATTTCTGATTTCCGATACAGCTTCGTCTCCGTTTACTCACTGCATTTGTACAGTAAGGAGACAAGTTTATGTCACTCTATGTTGGGAACCTATCCTACGATGTCACCCGCGACGATCTAGAGCAGGTTTTTGCTGAATACGGCGACGTGAAGCGGGTTAGCCTGCCCACTGATCGCGAAACCGGTCGTCCCCGAGGCTTTGCCTTTGTGGATATGGCCGTTGAAACCCAAGAAGACACCATCATCGAATCCCTCGACGGGGCCGAGTGGATGGGTCGCGAATTGCGGGTCAACAAAGCTCGCCCCCGCGACGACGCCCGCAGTAGCGCAGGCGGCGGCAATGGCGGTAACTACCGCCGCACGGGTTTCTAGATTCAGTCAGCCCTTGGCTAGGTTCACAGTGCAGAGTTTACGGCCAGCCTTGAACCCTGCACCGTAAACCTAGCAACCGATCAAAGAGGGGTAGGCCGCAGTGGCTTACCCCTCTTTGCATCAAATTTGCGTCAGATTTGCGTCAGCCTAGAGCTGTGCGCGCTCGGCCACCACCGGGGAGCGATCAACCGCTGGCTGGGGTCTACCGCTGGCATCGAGATAGCCCAGATCCTGCAAAAAGCTGTAGAGCGCGGTAGGGAAGTCGGGATAGGTTTGCACGGCCTCGCCCTCTTCAGGGTAGGTGTAGAGGCCCCAGTCATCGGTGCGATCATAGTGGGCCAGCATAAAGAGCCAGGCCTCTCGATAGCGCCCCAGACGAATACTTTGGGCCACATAGCCCGCCAGCACGCCGTTCGTGGCACCGCGATCGCTAAATTCTGGGTCTTCTACCGTAAAGCGCATGCCAGCAGCTATGTCATCAATATAGTTGGTGAACTGGGCCGTGGTATCGCGGTACGCGCCATTGTCGTAGGTGAGAATGACGCTGGGTGGGTACGACCCGGCGTAGGAGCTAAAGCTGTAGAAAAAAGCATTGTCGAGGGTAACAAACTCCATTTTTCCGTCGCCGTTGATGTCTTTAAACTGACCGCCGCCGCCGTCGAGATAGCTAAAGTAGATGGGTTTAAACTGCCCGTCTTGCCAGGCGTAGGTAGTGTAAGCCAGGCAGCAGTGGGCACCGCCGGTAAAGGTTTGTACCACCACTTCGGCGGTGCCGTTACTGTCTAGATCTATTAGGTCAACGCCCGCAAACACAGCGGCGGTGTCGTTGACCGACAGCTGCAGCTCATCGTTGTAAAACAGCTGAATATTGAGGTTGTTGCCGATTTCCTCAGCGTCGTAGTCGATGGGGGTGTAGTTGACTACTACCCGAATTGGCCCCTGCTCAATCTGGCGATCGGTTAGGTCTCCAGTGTCGTAGTCGATCTCTAGGCGCTGGTTTTCGGCCAGGGCGGGCAGCCCCAGGGTCACTAGGCTACCGATAAGCAGGCTGGGCAAAATGGCTTTCATGAACTGTTCTACGTCTCAATGAGATTACTTACAGGAGATTACTTACATCGTTGGCCCAGCTTGCCCCGGAGAGTCTGGGCGCTACCAACGTCGCCAGTGGCGCTTACCCACCACAAAAACGCCCAGCAGCACCCCCACCACCAGCGGGTAAGCCATCGACACCAAAAAGGTCGGTATCGGCAAAAACCCTTTAACAAAAATCACCAGCGCCAGGCAGGCCACCAGCGCCCACAGCACCCCGGTTTCGATATATACACTGGTAAACCAGCGCTCTAAAATCGTCAGGCCCAGGGCACCAATGCCAAAGCCAGCGGCGACGGGCAACACCAAAAACAAAAGCTGCATCAGGGGCAAGAGGCCACTGCCCACGCCGCCCAGCAGTAGGGCTAGCCCCTGGGCCAGCAGCAGGTCGGCGGCGGTGGCGATCGCCACCGCCGCCAGCGCCACCTGAAACAAGATCACCCAGGGCAAAGACTTGAGCCGCGAAAGGGGATTGCGCATGGCCACAGCGATAGAAGTCATGCCCATTATTGCGTTGAATGCTGGCTTTGGCCGTGCCGGCCTGACCAGTTTTATTAGATTGATTGAATTTATAGGAACTGGGTCTGGTCCTCACAAGCAGGGGTGATTGCTCCGATAAGTAAATCTTTGCCGTGCCAGGGCCTTAGATATGAGATAACAATAAGTACGGGTGCAGGCGGTGGTCTGAGCCGGCCCTAGTGTTTTGCCCTGGTTTTGATCTGTCCTATGGAAAAGCTACTGCAAGGTCTGCGTGAGTTTCAGGAAGAATACATTCCTGAACACCAGGAGCTGATTCGCAGGTTGGCCAAGGGGCAGCACCCCAGGGTACTGTTTATCGGCTGCTCTGACTCGCGGGTAGACCCCACCATCATTACCCAGGCCGAGATTGGTGACCTGTTTATCATCCGCAATGCGGGCAATATCATTCCGCCCTACGAGGCCACCAACGGCGGCGAAGGAGCCACCATCGAGTACGCCATGGAGGCGTTGGATATTCGCCAGGTCATTATCTGCGGCCACACCCAATGCGGGGCTATGAAAGGGCTGCTGCAGATCGGCGAACTGGAAGCAAAAATGCCCCTGGTCTACGACTGGCTGCACCACACTGAGGCCACCCGCAAGCTGGTCGAAGACCATTACAGCGACCTGCCTAAGAAAGAAAAGCTGGACATGTTGGTGGCTCAAAATGTGCTCACCCAGATCGACAACCTGCAAACCTATCCTTCGGTGCGCTCTAAGCTGCACGCGGGCACCCTCGACATCCACGGCTGGATCTATCAGCTCGAAACCGCCCAGCTGCTGGCCTACGATGAGGAAAGCGAGACCTTTGTGCCGCCCCACAGCAAAATCTACGCCGACCTTGAGGACGCAAAAGGGCGCAAACCCGGCGGGCTTTCCCTCAAATTTGATAACCAGGCTAAGTCTGGGGCTAAGTCGGGTGCCGCCGCAGATGACCGACCCAAATTTTCAGAGCCAGTGCAGCCCTACTGGCCGGGAGCCAATCGCCTCAGCCCGGAGCAGGCCGCCCGGATTTACCGAGGGGCTGGGGTTTAGCAGAGGTGAAGGGGTGAAGCGACTGGGACTATCCTGAGAGTAGGCTTTTGAGGTGTTGGCCCGGTGACCCAGACTCCGCAGCGAGTTTGGACCTGCCCCGCTGACCCCCTTAAATTCAGGTTCTTACCACTAAACTCGTCGTCGCATCATCAGGCCGCCGCCAGTTGCCACCAGCACCAGCGCCACCGTACTCATTGGCTCAGGCACAGAAACATGGCCAGCATTCACCTCACCGATGAGCTTGTCCAGTACAAGGGTGTAGTCGTGGGTACGCTTCTCAATCAGGCCAGGAAAAATTTCGTTGATAAACGCCCGGTTATCCGTTGCCGGATCGTGCCAGGTGAAGCCATCAGGAACGCGAGGATCGGCGGTTTGGGTGTAACCATCGAAATCGCCGATACTCCAGTTAGTCGCTTCTGCGGCCAGCACCGGCATCAAGAAGTCGAAGGACTCTAAGTCGCTACAGCAGCCGGTTCCGGCAGGGTAAAACTCGTTTAGCCCCGGATTGGTGAGAGCATTGATGTCATTTTCGGCAGCAATTTTTAGGGCTAGGTCGCGGTATTTGAACCAATCTGGGTTGTTCGTAGCACCCCGTCCAGCATTGAAATACATGAAATCGCCAAACACCAGGCTGTCGAGGTTGAGCATAAACAGGCTATTGGCAATTTCAGTCTCTAAGAGGGAGTTGGCGTAAAACTCCGAGCCCACGAGGCCAATTTCCTCGGCTCCAAAGAAGACAAACTTGCTGGTCACAGTGGGGTCTAGCGCCTGCCGTTCGGCAAGTTCTAACAGCACGCCGACCCCAGAGGCGTTATCGTTGACGCCCTCTAGGGCTGAGCGATCTAGGTTGGTACTGCTGGGGGCGGTGTCGTAGTGAGCCCCGAGAATGATGTGTTTGTTAGAGGTACCCTGACGTTCAGCGATGATGTTGTAGGAGGTCAGAGGAGTGCCCAAAAAATCGTAGGTGAAGGGCTGGAGGATAGGGGCGTAGCCGAATTCCACCAGGCGATCGCTGATGTACTTCACAGTGGCGGCTTCCTGGACAGAGCCGACGCTGCGGCCAGCCAGTTCAGCGGAGAGAAAGTAGGTTTCCTTGGCTGCGGTTTCCCCGTACCTAAAGGTGGCAGCGGCAACGGGCTCTACGCACACTGGGGAAAGAGCAATTGCCCCGCAACACAACAATTTCAGGTTAAACACAAGCAGAATCCCTCTAAAGATGATGCCGAGGCGAGGCGACCCCAGCCAAGCAAGTATTCAAGAGGGAATTATTCCACAACTAATTTTTGCAAATTATCGCACCGCAAACTTAGTTGCGATTCTTAATGAGTTTTACCGGTGACCGCTGGTAATCTCGATGACTATTACTATGCGGCGTAAGTTGGCCGAACGTCCCTGACATCTGATACCTGACACCTAAAACCCTCAGCAAGGCTTGTCATATTTTTGCCAGCCGATACTAGCTACCCTTTTCGCTCACCTGCTTCAGCACCTCTATGCGGTGCTAGCCCGGTGCTACGGGGCTACTCATCCACCCATCCACTCCCCACTCCCACCCCCTACCGATCAAGGCTGGCAATTCGTCGGGCCGCGCCAATACTCTGTTCCCCTGGGCCAAAGGTGACTTCTAATGCCTGCTGGTCGGCAAAGGCTCTAGAGGCCTCGCGGTAGACCGTGCGGGTGGTGGGCAGGGTGCGCCGCTGGCCGTTGTAGTCAAAGGTGAGGGCGTAGTCAACTTCGCGCAGGATCGCGGGATCGGTGCGCTGTTCAATCGCTTCGCGCTTGCGATCGTCTAGCTCGGCGGCGGTGGGGCGCGGGGGCAAGGGGGGCCAGTACAGACCGTTGTCGTCAGGGCCGGTGGCGGCCCCCTCGGGGCGTACACTGTTGCGGTTGACCAGAGAATTTGACTCGAAGGTTTGCATGTGGATGGTCTGGCGGCGATCAAAGCTGCGAGCGTACTCGGCCCGCCAGGTTTGGGTGACGGTGGCGGTGGCCTCGTAGGTGCCGGTGGTTACGGTGTCGCCCGTGGCGAAGTAGGTTTCGCAGCCGGCCACCAGCCCTAGGGCCAGCCCGAGGGCACCCGCCTGGAGCCAGCGAGATACGGAGAACGGAGGAGTTAAGCAAGGCATAGCAGTCACCGGTGCAGTCATCAGCAGTGGGCTTTCTATCTATGAACCTACCAGCGGCTCATGGAGAACAGATATGACAAGTAGCAGGGGATAAAAGTGGCACAGCCACAGATGGAAATGAAGGGTTTAGGCGGGCGGTGGTGATCGGTCGGTAAAGCCCAGGATTGGGCGTTAACCTAGGGTTATCTTTTGGGCAACACCCGACGGCGTAGCATAGTGCAGGTAGCTAACGATACTTAGCCTTAATTACGTTGTGTGTCGATCCAATGCATCTGGTGAGCGCCCCCCGACCGTATAGATTAAACCGGGTAGCTATGGGCCTTTTCACAGAATGCCTGGCTGGCTGCTACCGTGCCTCCTCTAAAACTGGCCATGACCCAAACGTCGCTTTCGATTCAGCAGACCTTCCAGACCCTGGCCCCCTTTGATCGGCTGCCAGCGGCGTCCCTGCAGCAGCTGCTGCAAACCGCCCAGCCCCTGCGCTACCGGGTGGGCCAGCCCCTGCTGCGGCGGGAGGTGCTCACCCAGCAGGTGGTGGTGATCTTAGAGGGGCAGGCCCGGCTGCTGGGCTACGACCCGCGCACCCAGCAGCCCGTCACCCTGGGGCGCTTTGGCCGAGGCGAAATGCTGGGGGTGATCAGCCTGATTCGGGGCGTGCCCTGCGAGACGGTAATTGCCTCCAGCGAGGTGCTGGCCCTGACCCTACCCTCGTACACCTTTTTGAGTCTGCTCGGTGAGTATCCCGAGTTTGGCGGGGCGGTGCGCGATCACATCTATGCGATCGAAGCCTTTGACCTGGTGGCCGAGCACGCCAAGGCCAACGCTCTCGATGTCGGCGACCTCAAGGCCAAAGCCCAAACCGTCTGTGACGCATCCACCATTTTCACCCTGCCCAGCGGCCCCAGTGACCTAGCCCAGCTCGACCCCACCCTGGTCTGGGTGCTCAGCGGCGGCACCGTGCTAAATGTGCCCATCGGCTCGACTTTGGGACGCGATCGCCAGGTAGAGGTGCTCAGCCCCCAGGGGGCGCGGCTGCTGGGCATGACCCCGGCGGTGCTGGCCGAAACCCTGCCCGAGCCAGCAATGGCAGAGCCCGAGGCCGAGGCCCGCCCTGTAGAAGTGCTCGATGTCAACAACATTCCCTACGCCACCGAGGCCGATCTGACGCCCCAGGCCCAGGCGGGGACGCCAGGTCAACCCCCTGGCCGCAGCTCCGCGCAGAACTATCCCTTTGCCCGAGGGCGGGGCGAGGTCGACGGTGCTCTAGCCTGCTTCGACATGCTCAGCCAGCAGTTCTCTATGCCCTTCCGCAGGGATGTGATTCGCCGCATCTTGGCCAGCCAGCACGAGCGCATGGGCCAGCTGTCGCTACCGATCTGCGGCTCGGTGAGCGAAATGATGGGCCTCAAGACCCAGCTAGTGCGGGTGCCTGTGGGGGCCTTTGGTCGGCTCAACACCCCCTGCTTGATCCGCTGGCAGGAGAGCTTTGCGGTGGTCTACGAAACTAGCGAAAAAGCCTACGTGCTGGGTGACCCCGAGGTGGGCATTATTCGCCGCACCCCCCAGAGCTTTGCCGAGGCCTGGGGTGAGAGCGGAGAAGTTTTGTTGCTGGAGCCCACCCGCGAAACCCCCCAGCAAAAGTTTGGCCTCAGCTGGTTTTGGCCCTCGATCAAACAGTACCGCTGGGTGCTGGTCGAGGTGTTTGTGGCCTCGTTCTTTGTGCAGCTGTTTGGCCTAGCCAACCCGCTGATGGTGCAGATCATCATCGACCGGGTGATTGTGCAAAACAGCGTCGATACCCTGCAAGTGCTGGGGGTCTTCTTGGTGGTGGTGGCCATTTTTGAGGCCCTGCTTACCAGCCTGCGCACCTATCTCTTCGTCGATACCACTAACCGCATCGATATGGCCCTGGGGTCAGAGATCATCGACCACCTGTTTCGGCTGCCCCTGCGCTACTTCGACAAACGCCCCGTGGGTGAGCTCTCCAGCCGCATCAACGAGCTAGAGAATATTCGCTCCTTTCTCACCGGCACGGCGCTGACAGTGGTGCTCGACGCGGTGTTTTCGGTGCTGTACATCGTGGTGATGTTCATCTACAGCTGGCTGCTCACCCTGGTGGCGCTGGCGACGATTCCGCTGTTTGTGCTGGTGACGGTGCTGGCCTCGCCAATTGTGCGCAAGCAGCTGCGCACTAAAGCCGAGCGCAATGCCTCTACCCAGTCGCTCTTAGTCGAGTCGCTGTCGGGCATTCAGACCGTCAAGGCGCAAAACATTGAGCTGCGCACCCGCTGGCAGTGGCAGGAGCGCTACGCCGAGTACGTCAGCGCCGGGTTTAACACGGTGCTCACCTCCACCACGGCCAATTCTGCCAGCAACTTTCTCAACAAGCTCTCGGCCCTGCTGGTGCTGTGGGTGGGGGCCTACCTGGTGCTGGAAGGGCAGCTCACCCTGGGCCAGCTGATCGCCTTTCGCATCATCTCGGGCTACGTCACCGCGCCGATTTTGCGCCTGGCCCAGCTGTGGCAAAACTTCCAGGAAACCGCCCTATCGCTAGAGCGGCTGTCGGACATTATCGACCACCCCCAAGAGACCGATGCCGATGACGCTAACCAAATCCCCATGCCGGAAATCACCGGGCAGGTCACCTTTGAGAATGTGGCCTTTCGCTTTGCCCCCTCTGGCCCCTTGCAGTTGGTCAACGTCAACCTAGAGTTTCCGGCGGGGATATTCATCGGCGTGGTGGGCCAGAGCGGCTCAGGCAAGAGCACCCTGATGAAGCTGCTGCCCCGCCTCTACGAGCTAGAGTCGGGCCGCATCTTGATCGATAACTACGACATTGGCAAGGTCGAGCTGCACTCCCTGCGGCGACAGATCGGCATTGTGCCCCAAGACAGCCTGCTGTTTGAGGGCACCATGCAAGAAAACATCGCCCTCACCAACCCTGACGCCGAGGCCAGCGTGATCATCGAGGCGGCCAAAATTGCCTGCTGCCACGACTTTATTATGGATTTGCCCCTGGGCTACAACACCCGCGTCGGCGAACGCGGCTCGAACCTGTCGGGGGGGCAGCGGCAGCGAGTTGCGATCGCCCGCACCATTCTGCAAAACCCTCGCCTGCTAATTCTCGACGAAGCCACCAGCGCCCTCGACTACGACACCGAGCACCAGGTCTCGATGAACCTCAAAGCCTGGGCCGCAGGCCGCACGGTGTTTTTCATCACCCACCGGCTCAACACCATCCAGCAGGCCGACCAGATCTTGGTGATGGATCAGGGCTCAGCAGTAGAGCTAGGCACCCACGCCGAATTGATGGAGCTTCAGGGGCGCTATTTCACCCTCTATCAGCAGCAGTTGAGTGGGGTCTAGGGGGGAAGGTGTCGGGTGTCAGGTGTCAGGTGTCAGGTGTCAGGTGTCAGACGGAACCGTAAACCGCTTACCCAAAACCCGATACCCAATACCCAATACCCAATCCCCAAAACCCGTCCCCCCCTTGCACCGTAAACCGCTCACCCAAAACCCGAAACCCGAAACCCAATACCCCCCTCCCCCCATGGTTCACACCAACAGCCTCCCCCCCAACCCCGACCAAAACGGCGACGCCGTGCTCGCCAACCAACCCTCGCGGCAGCGGGTGCAGTTCGACAAGCCCGTGATTTTGCGCCAGTCACCCCGGTGGTCGCGAGCGGTGGTGTGGAGCCTGGTGGGGGTCACCGCCTTCACCATCGCTTGGGCCTGTCTGGCCAAGTTTGAAGAGGCCATTCCCGCCCAGGGCAAGCTTGAGCCCAAGGGTGTGGTGCAGCCGGTGCAGGCTCCGGTGGGCGGTGTGGTGCAGGCGGTGCTGGTGAGCGAAGGGCAAACGGTAGAGGCGGGCGAACCGCTGCTGCGGTTTGACCCCGAGACCACCCAGGCTCAGCTCACTTCCTTAGAGTCTATTCGCACCAAACTACAGGAAGAAAACACCTTCTATCGATCTCAGTTGGCCAACGAAATAGACGCCAACGCCCCGGTAGACATTGCCCCCGGCATTGTGCAACTGACCAGCAACCGCGCCGTCCTGGTAGCCGAAAACGCCCTCTACCGCGCCCAGCTGGCGGGCGATGCCACGGGGGAAAGTTTGCCGATTGCCCAGCGCGATCGCCTGCGGGCCGCCAACGCCGAACTCAACTCGCGCCTCAGCATCGCCAACCTAGAGGTCGACCAGCTGCGCCGCCAGCTCACCCAAACCCAGGCTCAGCTGACCAACGCCCGCAGCGCCCTGCGGGTCAACCAAGACATTCTCGATCGCATTACCCCGCTGTTTGAGGCCGGCGGCATTGGCCAGATTCAGTACCTCCAGCAGGAGCAGGAGGTCAACAACCGCCAAACCGAGGTCAATCGGCTGGTGGAAGAAGAACAGCGGCTGGGCCTGGGCATTGCCCAGGCCCAGGAGCAGTTTCGCAACACCTCCATCGCCTCCCAAGACGCATTGCAGCAGCGCATTGCCGCCAACGACAACCAGATCGCCAACATCGATAGCCAGCTGACCAAAACCATGCTGGAAAACGACAACCGCCTGCAAGAGATTGACAGCCAGCTCGCCCAGCTTCAGCAGACCCTCACCTACCAAGAGCTGCGCGCCCCGGTCAGCGGCACGGTGTTTAACCTCAGGGCCAACCAGCCCGGCTACGTGGCCAATTCCACCGAGCCAATTCTTGAAATTGTGCCCGGCGATGCCCTGGTGGCGCGGGTGTTTATCACCAACCGCGACATTGGCTTTGTGCGCGAGGGCATGGAGGTGGACGTGCGCATTGACTCGTTCCCCTACAGTGAGTTTGGCGATGTCAAGGGCACCCTCACCCAGATCGGCTCCGACGCCCTGCCCCCCGACCAGATCAACCCCAGCTTTCGGTTTCCGGCAGAAATTAGCCTGGGCGACCAGGTGATCGCCATTGACGGGCAGCCGGTGCAGCTGCAGTCGGGCATGTCGCTCAGCGCCAACATCAAAACCCGGCCCCGACGGGTGATCACTATTTTCTCTGACCTGTTTGTGCGCAAAATTGACACGCTCAAAACCGGCGGGTAAGGCATTGCCACCGAGACCCTCTCATCTGCGGCTCAGCGCCTCCCTCAAGGCCGAGGCGTTAGCCGCAACCGGCTTTACCGTCGTTGCCCCAGGGGTTTACCGCCTGGCCTCAGGCCTAGAGATGCCCTGCATTGAGATGCAAAAGAATCTGGCCGCTGTCACCCCCTCAACTTTGCCAAAGGAGTGAGAGATCGATTGCTATACTAAAAAAACGGCATTTTTGGCGTCGCATTCAGGGCCGCACTCAGGTTTTTATGCCCTGGTGTACCTTCAGCCGACGAAATGCCTACCGTAAGCCCAGGGCATTTCCCCACTATTCACCGAGCCGAAGCACACCGTGGAAGAACAAAAGCAACCCTCCGAAGTCATCACTCTGCTGTCTAGCCGCGAGCTAGAAAAAATGCGCAAAGCCTGCCAGCTTGCCGCCCAGCTGCTCGACTACCTCACCCCCTTCGTCAAACCTGGGGTCACCACTCAAGAACTCAACGACCTGGCCGAAGCCTGGACCCAAGAGCACGGCGCTACCAGCGCTCCCCTGGGCTACGCCGGCACGGTGATGCCTTTCCCCCGCTCCATCTGCACCAGCATTAACGAAGTCATCTGCCACGGCATCCCCAACGGCGAAGATGTGCTGCGCGACGGCGACATCATCAACATCGATGTCACCCCGATTCTGGGTGGCTACCACGGCGACACCAGCCGCACCTTCCTAGTGGGCAATGTATCCCCCGCGGCCCGCCGTCTGGTCGAAGTCACTAAAGAGGCCATGTGGCGGGGCATTCGCGCGGTCAAACCCGGCGCGCGGGTGGGCGACATTGGGGCCGCCATTCAAGCCTATGCCGAGGGCGAAGGCTTCTCGGTGGTGCGCGACTTTGTCGGCCATGGGGTGCACCGCATTTTCCACGCCGCGCCGCAGATCCCCCACTACGGCGACAAGGGCAAGGGCAAAAAGCTGCGCCCGGGTATGGTGTTTACCATTGAGCCCATGATCAATATTGGCAGCTATGAAGCCGAAGTTCTAGTCGATGGCTGGACGGCAATCACCGTCGATCGCCAGCTTTCGGCCCAGTTTGAGCACACCGTCGTCGTCACTAAAGATGGGGTAGATGTGCTGACGCTTTCCCCGGCCAAGGTGCTGGCCTAAACAGGAAGGCGCAATTAAATATAAAACCTTCGTAGGATGGGCAAAGCAACGCGTGCCCATCATTAGGGAGATGGGCACGGCCTTTGAGGCCTTTGCCCATCCTACGTTTGATGACAAATACCTACTTAGCAGAGGCCACAACCGCCAGGGAGTGAACTCCCTGGCTCATAGCAAAAGTCTGCTGAAACAGACTGGGGAACTCGGCTCCCAATCCTCTTCAGAGGATTTCGGCTTTGAGCCTAGGGCTTCTAGTCCAAGGCTCAGCGGCCAATCCAAGGGAGCGCCCCCGAATCTGGCCCCGCCTTGACAGGGCTGGCAGTGCCCAACTTACAGCAGAGCAAGGCTTCTGGCGATTTGCGAGGGCTGATTTCAGCTTATTTCAGTGCCATTCACTTCAGGGTTTGTCTTCAACCGTTAGTTGCACAATTGAATTTAGGGTGGCTTCAATGCGCTGCCAGCCCGTAGGCGAGCTAAAGTCAATGCCCATGAACGTGCTGCTAGACTTTGTGCGCAGCATGAGATAAACCACCCCGGCCACCAAAACCGCGCTAATAGCCGGAATGTCTTTGTCTGGAGGGAATGACCCTTTAGTCTCTAAAAATCTCAGACTGTCTAGGGCTAGTTTGTCGCGAACATTTGCCAGTTCGCGGGTTAACTCATTGCCTTCTAGCAGCTCCCACCGCAGAATTTCTTGGGTCATGGGGCGCTCTTGCAAATTGTCTAAAAATCTAGACAGTAGGTAGGCCATCCAGTCGGCCAGGGTTTCAGCTTCAGCCGCAAACTCGTCGCCAACCAGCTCGTCCATCGTTGGCCAGTAGTCGCCTTCTTGGGCAAAACTCTGGAGCAACAGCGGCAGCCCCTCAAAATAGCGATAGATCAAGACTTTATCGACTCCGGCCTCGCGGGCGATCGCATTTATCCCCAGCCCCTTAAAGCCAGACTCGGCCAAGAGCCTGCCGACGGCGGCCAAAATGCGGGCCTTGGTTTCTTCTCTATCACGCGCCATAGATCCCCTTACTGGCTTGTCACCACTCGGTGACCATGATACCTTGTCACTGGGTAGTGACTTAGGTTGATTGATTCACCTATTGAGAGCAGACGATGCACAAACTTCTCTTTGATCTTGAGGTCTATACCTACCAAATTGATTTCGCGGGCCACGTGAATAATTCGGTCTACATCCACTGGATGGAAATTGGGCGAATAAAGCTGCTGGAGGCCATTGGCATGCCTGTGCACGAAGTGCTCAAGCAGGGAATGGCACCAGTTTTAGTGGAAACCAACATCATCTATAAACTGCCGCTGTATTTGGGCGAACGCGTGCAGGCCCAGATGTGGTTGTCTGAGCTGCGCAATGCCTCGGCGGTGATGCAGTTTCGTTTTTACAATAGTGACCAGGTGCTAGCGGCTGAGGGCGTGCAAAAGGGCTTGTTTGTCGATGCCAAAACCATGCGCCCCAAGCGCCTTACAGCCGAAGCAAGAGCCTCATTTTCGTCCTATCTAATCCAGCCCCTGAGGTAGCAGTTCGCACGGGTTCACCGCGTCTCTAGGGAAGGGGCATCATCCTGCCGCAAAACCCCCAGCGGACGACCTCGAAGGCTTGATCTGACTTGTGGGTGCACTTTGACATCTAATACTAAAGCCGAATTGCATAACCCCGATTTCCAAAGGGCCAAACCGTGGGGGCGTTGGCGCAGCCTAGCTGTAGGCTTTATCGCATTCGCCCAGAGGTGCTGGGGGTAACCCAACGGGATATTGTGGCGGCTGGGGCGGCTGGGGTCGCCAAAGGCTTAACAGTACTAAAAAGAGGGCTGCGATCGCAGCCCTCTTTTTAGTACCTACGCTATCTACTAAGCAGGTAGCAGCACCGTATCAATGATGTGAATCACACCGTTGTCGGCGGCCACATCGGCGGTGGTTACCGTAGCGTTGTTGATTTTCACACCGCTGGAGGCATCGATTTTGACATCGGTGCCCTGTACGGTGGTGGCCTTGGTCAGTTTGCCCACATCCGCCGCCATCACCTTGCCGGAGACAACGTGGTAGGTGAGGATTGCCTTCAGCTTGGGCACATCCTTGAGCAAGCTATCCACCGTGCCAGCGGGCAGTTTGGCGAAGGCGTCGTCGGTGGGAGCAAATACCGTGAATGGGCCTTTGCCCTTGAGTGTATCAACCAGACCAGCGGCTTTAACAGCAGCCACTAAAGTACTAAATGAACCTGCGCTTACGGCAGTATCTACAATGTCAGCCATGGGTTTTTACCTTAGTTTGTTATCTGTTAACAGAGTCATCTGTAGGTGTGAACGGTCATGGACTGGTTGTTGGTTAACAAGCCTATACATCACAAGTGAGCTGCTAACTGTTATCACTGTAACGATTCCATAATTAATTGCAAGTTTAATTTATTGTCTGGGCGATCGCCTGACGCAGCCCAGGCAACAAATGCCCGTCCCCAAAGGCCGGAGGCTGGGTGCCCTGGCCCATGGCTGTTTTCTATGCCTCTGCCCGCCCCCGAATGGAGGGAGCCACGGCCAAAGTCTCGGCCCCCTGCGCCACGGCGGCAATGTCTGCCTCTGCCCAGGGGCGGGGCGATTGGCAATGGTGGGCCACAAGCAGCCCCCAGAGATTGTCGGCAACCAGCACCGGCACGACTAAATTGGCCCGCACCCGCAGGTCGCGCAGAAAATCACGGTGACAGTCGGCGATGGGCTCAGTCTCAATATCGGCGATCGCCCGCACCCGCCCAGCTAGGTACAGCTCAGCATATTCGTCGTTAAAGCACTCATCTGGCCCAGTGGAGCCAAAAATAGAAAATTGTCGATGGCTGAGGGCTTCAAAGGTGACGCGGCCCTGCCACTGGCGATAAAAATAGTACAGAACCACTCTGTCAACGGCGAGCTTTTGCTGTAGGTCGCGCGTGACTTGCACCACTAGACTGTCTTTTTCGAGAGTTGTGGAGAGGTGGGTGATGACCCGTTGCAAGCCGGGATCTGCCCGCCAGGCTGAATCAAGATTGGGGTTTTGAGGAAAGGGCTGTTGCACAAATTAAACCGCTGTGGTCGTTAGGGATTGATTTATTTTAATGGGTTTACCTAGAGGGCGGTTGCGATCACCACCTACAGTAGCCATCTAGCGTTTGTGCTTGTGTAGTAACGGTGATTGGGGGGCTGGGGCCATGCTGGCCATCGCGCCCCCAGCCCCAAAATCCTTCATTTAACCTAACAGTTACCCAGCCCGCCCTAGCCTTAGAGTAAAATCTCGGCACACTATGTAAAGCTGGACCAATGCTAGATCGCTTCTGGGAAGTGCTGGGTTATGTCTTTGCCCTCAACGAAGAGGCCTTTCGCATTGCCACCACCATCCCGGCGGGCAGAAGTCTGGCGCTGCTAGTGGTGCTGCTGGCAGGACTATCCCAGGGCATTGGCCAGAGCATTATTCTGTTTGTCAATCAGGTGCGGCCCGCTCGGTTTGCCCTCAGCCTGGGCATTAACGCGGTGCTGTTTGCCTTTGGTTTTTTGGCTCTGGTGCTGAGCACCTGGCTGATCACCCTGGCCCCCTGGGCGCAGAGCCTGCCATTTGGGCAGCTGGTGACGGTGCTGGGGGCAGCCTACGCGCCGCTGTTGTTTGCGTTTTTGGGAGCGCTGCCATATTTAGGAGTCCCTATTCTCAATGTGCTATCGGTGTGGCATTTGCTGGCCATGGTGGTGGGCTTTGGGGCGATCGCCAACCTGGGCATGGGCAACGCCTTTGGCTACGTCGCCCTGGGCTGGATCTTGCTGCAAGTGCTGCAAACCACCGTGGGTCGCCCAGTGGCCAGCCTGGGCAAACGCATTGCCAACCGGGCCGCCGGGGTTGACCTGGTGACCAACCGCCGCGACCTGGCCGACTCCTACCGCGATCGCTTAGCCGGTACCCCCACCCGCTGGCAAGAAGAATTCACCCAGAGCATCAGCGCCTTTGATCGGGGGGATGTGGTCGCTGCCCCCCCGACTATGGCTATGGCTGGGGCTGGGGGGTCTGCGATCGCCGTAGACCCCGGCCCCAACGCGGAGCGCCTGTGGCCCAACCTCAAACCCTTGCTGGGGCTGGCGGCGATGGCGGTGCTAACGGTGGTGGTGCTGGCCCTGCTGCGGCCCATTCGCGACTGGTGGTTTAGCTGGGTGGGTAGCCTGCCCAGCCTAGTGCAGCTGGTGCTAAATTTTGTCTGGATTGGCCTGGTCGCCCTGGTGGTGGCGGGTCTGCTGGCCCCCCTCGAAACCCTGGGCTGGTGGGCGGGCTGGTACGACGACGAGGTCAACACCACGGTCAACGCCGGAGAACTGGCCGACCCCATGGCCGACCCCAGCCAAATCAGCCGCTATGTGGTGTACCTCGACGGCATTGGCATTTCTAGCTTTGAATACCTACCCGATATCGAAGAATTTCTCGACACCCTGGCCCCCACCCTGCCCCAGGATGTGGCCCTGATTCGCGGCATCATGCCCTACTCGGTGATGAATGCCCCCCTGAACGAAGATCGACCCCTGTCCTTTCTCTGGCGCTACGCCGACAAGCTGCGGTTCGCCAACCCCATGAGTGTGCTCGGCCTGCTGGTCAACATTCGCAACGTGCTGGTGGTAGGGGTCTCAGCCGACAAACGCTACGGACCACTCTACAACCAGGGCATTGCCCAGGTGGTGTTTAACGGTCTGGTCAAAAACGGCTACCAGATCGGCAGCGGCACCCCCGTCACCCTAATCGGCTACAGCGGCGGCGGGCAGATGTCTTGCGCCAGCGCCCCCTATCTCAAGCGCGCCCTGGGTGCCCCCATCGACGTGATTTCCCTGGGCGGGGTGATGAGCGCCAACATCAACCTTCTCAAGCTAGAGCATCTTTACCACCTGTCGGGAGAGAAAGATGTGGTAGAAAAGTTAGGCCCCAAAATTTTTCCGGGCCGCTGGAAGATCTTCCCGCTCTCTTACTGGAACCGGGCCAAGCGGCGGGGCAAAATCAGCTTTATTTCCCTAGGGCCGGTGGGGCACCAGGTGCCGGGGGGCATTCTCGACCCTAAGCTGGTGTTGCCCGATGGCCGCAGCTCGCTCGGGCAGACCATCGACACCATCAATGCCATTCTGCGGGGCGAAATTTTAGAGGCCCAGCTAGAACGGGGGGGCGAGGCCAACAACTACGACATTTTTCGGGCCAACCCGCTGGTGCAGTACCAAAGTTACCCCCTCGACCGGCAGCCCGACCCGGCCCTCTACCTACCCCTGGGCGACTGGGTGGGGCGATTGATCTTGCCCGCCAAGGCGGAGCGGTTTGGCGGCGTGTTTTACGAAATTCACCACGCGCCAGCCGATCACGAGAGGCTGGTGGGCCAGGTGGTGAAACTGCGCTGGTCCGATAACCCCCTCACCCAAAAGCTGGTGCAGGCCGTTACCCACGACGTGCATTTCAGCGCCGATGCCGAGTACGCCAGCCGCTTTGGCGGGGTAATTAACCCGGTGCGGCTCAACCACTGGCTGCGGGTAGACCCGCTAGAATCGCTGGCCGGGTCGCTGCCGAACGACGACCTGGTGGTAGTGGTCGAAACCCCCCAGGTGATGTTAGATCGAGATGGGGTAACCCTGTTTATCAGCACCCAGCCGATGGAGGTGACCGGGCGCTACTACGGCCTGGTGCAGTTTGTGGAGCCGAGCACTGGAGACCACTGGCGAGTGCGGCACTTTAACCGGGTCAGCCGCACCTTTGACGGCCCTGAAGAAATCGTCAGCCTGCCCCCCGTGGCCACGATGGCAGCCTACGGCAGCGACCCGTCTACAACCCAGGGTCTAGAAAAATCGCCCTACAACGAGTCGGGCTGGTACATCTACGGCGCGCAGAATGCGGGGGGCACCTTTGTGGTGCAGGCCCTCGGCCCCCGCGCCCTGTTTCGTCTTCAGCCCGAGCGGGTGGTGTTTGGCGGGGCCAAGTCGGCCTACCGCTACATTCGCAAAGAGTCGTGGGCTGACGTGGTGGCCCAGAAGGGTCGGGTGGGGTCGGTACTGTGTACGGCTCGCGATAACGGGCGACCGGAGGCAATCGCAGAGGCGATCGCAGAGTGGCAGGTGGGCGATCGCGCCCTCATTCTCCACACCTATGGCGGCATCGGCGGCAACCATAAAGAACCCGCTGCCTTTAGCCCGATTTTCTTTGGCCACTTTGCCTACGGCCGCGCCGAAGTAGTGCACGACCCATTAGCCGACGAAAAGCGGTTCGAGATTCGCTACTACCAGGTCTATGCCCACAACATCGATGGGCTGATTGCGGGCACGATTCACTGGTCGAGGTATCAGGGCGATCGCCAGCGAGGCTGGCTGGGCACCCGCCCCAGCTGCGATATTTTGGTCAAGCTCGATGCCTACAGCCGCGACTATTACTTTGACGGCGAACGGCGATCGCCCCTCACTCGCATGGAGGCCCACCTGCAAGCCATGACCGCCCGCTACCGCATTGGCGATGGCACCGGGGGCACCTTTGTTGGCCCCTCCAACAACTGCTCCCAAGACTCTAACCAGGCGCTGTTTGCCAGCCTCCAGGGCACCGCCGAGAGTTTTTACCGCCACGCCGATGCCTTGATCGACCAGCACCCTGACCAAGCCGAGCCGCTGCACCAGCTAGCTCTCTTTGGCAAAGACCTCAAAGACACCCTGCAACCCCTGGGCGGCCTGCGCCCCGCCTGGGAAAAGAACGAATTTAATCTGGGCAGCTCCATCGAAGACGAACCCCTTCGCAACCTGATTATGGGTCTGGGCAGCTGGCGCACGGTGTTTCCCCGCAAGGCCAGCGATGTGGTGGTGCACAGGTTTCTCAAGTACGGCGCGTCGGCCTGGGTACTGCGCACCAGCCAAGTGGGCGGCCACGACCCCGACATCGAACCGATGGCCCCAATAACGTTTTAAGGCAAATTGCAATAATTGACCGTTTTACCTAGTTCTCCAGCTCGAGACATGAGCTCACCGACGCTTATGCACAAATTAGAATTTTCGTCTCAATTCCCTCTAGAATTGAGACGAAAATTCTAAAAATGCTATTATTATCTCAGTTTTCGGCAAATTTGAGATTATGGCTATAGCCCCACCGCCCGAAGTAGAACCTAATCCACTATCTGTGATTGCCTCAGATTGCCCCGATAGATTAAATATTTACTTAGAGCTCTTTAGCCCTACCGATAAAAAAGGCCGATATCTTCACTTTGATGAACTGCGCTATAGGCTTGATCCATCCTTAGATGCTCGATTGGCATGGTCGCTAGTCAAATCTGCTAGAAATCGTCAATATATAAGGGTAATTGAATTGGGGGTTCCGGCTAAAGTTTGCAACTTCATTCTAACTCCAGTCATCCAAAGAGCAATTTCTGAGACCGATAGAAATACTACGAGTGCATCGCTCGAGTGGATTAGTAGCAAGATTGGCGAAAAGGCACAAATAGAATATTTGCTCAACGATTTAGTTGAGGACGAATCCATCAGTAGCAGCCAGCTAGAAGGCTCGGCAACAACTACGAGTGTAGCCAAGGAGTTACTTAAAAGAAATAAAAAGCCAAAAAGCGCTGACGAAAGAATGATTATTGCAAACTTTAAGATGATGAAGTTTGCTTGGGATAATAGATTTCAGCCCTTATCAATCGACCTGATTAAAAATTTTCATAAAGTCGGCGTCGAGGGAATAAATGACCAGACATATACACCAGGATTCTTTCGAAAAAAAGATGATGTCTATGTTGCTGATTTAGAAGGCAATATCATTCATACACCCCCTCCAGTTGAGGGGCTTAAGGTAAGGATGAAAAACATTGTAGATTGGGTGAACAAGGATCATGAAAAGCTAGGTGATGCATCCTACTTGCATCCTCTAATTAAGGCGATAACGCTTCATTTTTGCATCGGGTACGAACATCCCTTCCGTGATGGCAATGGGAGAGTAGCAAGGGCACTGTTTTATTGGTATCTGTTTAGGTCAGACTTCGCAGCATTCAGATATATTGCAATTAGCGTTTTTCTAAAGAAGGCTCCTGCTAAATATGGTAAAAGCTACCTATATACTGAGACAGAT
>DAIPYU010000030.1:0-38590 GCA_036782635.1 Nodosilinea sp. CTOTU7353 | reverse complement strand
CGCCGTTTAGTCAATCTGGTTGGCAGCATCCTGGATTGGGTACATCTGGTGGAAGCAGCTTAGACACCTGAAATAGAGCCTTGCTCAACCCTACATCTGACACAATTTCTAAGAAAGATATGAGTGTGAACACTGCCCATCCTTCACACTCCTCTGCCTATAGGTGATGGTAGGCCGCCTCATCTTCGGCGGATACCCACTCGCTCATTTGGGCTTCTACACCGCGTAGATAGTCTTGATCTGCGACAATGCGATCACGATTAGACAGCGCTTGCTGAGAGCCAGAATGTTGCTCTAGAACAATAACCTCGACGGTGTCTCCTGTTTGAAAAGGCAAGCCCCGAAGTATGACGGTGCCGTTTTCGGCAACCGCAGCCTCAATTTTGTAAGCATTCATTCATTGATTAATGTTTGGTAGGTACTGTGTTATTAGAACTAGGGGATAGCCTAGCTCAAACCCTTAGTTAAAATGGTACGCACTTCTTGAATAAATTCGGATGGGGTTTGAATGTTCAAGCCAGATTGCTGGGCAACATCTGGGTGAAGTCTCTTGTATTGAGTGTTAAAAGGCGATCAACATGAGCCAGAACAGCCGCCGCCAAGATCGGTGCATCTTTAGACTCAATTATGGTGAGCCATGGACTGTACTCTACTGCAGAAGGGTTGTTGACCACTTCCAAATTAAGCTTGGAGAGCAACTCAGAGTAGGCTGCCATGGCTGTGGGTAACTTTTTAGCTAAGTTGCGCTGGCATTCTTCTAAGACCTGTGTAGAGACTACGCCTTGAAAGAGACCAACTTCTGCCAGCATAAGAACCGCCCGACTAGCTCCTGTTGAAGAGGCCGCCCCGGCAATGATGACGCTGGCGTCGAGAAATACCTTACGCATCGGCTTGGTGTTCTGCCCACATGGCCTGTCGTTCGGTCTGGAGTCCTTCGAGTAGCGTGGAAAGGCTCAGACCCTCAGCCTCTCGAAGGCTGGCAATTTGCTCAGTGAGCTGGGGCACCTGCAAAGTCTTGGGGGTTAGGAGAATAACATCCCCGACTTGCAGTAGGGTGAGCTGATCGCCTTCGGATAAGTTGAGTTGACTCTGTAATGTGGGGGGGACGGTGATTTGGCCCTGGGATTGTAGAGATACAGAGAATGCTTGGATTTCAGAGCTTTGGTTAGAGGATGCCAGTGCCATGGGAGCTACTCAGGTGAGGATATGATCTTATTTTAAGGACAGTAGGGTGGGCAGTGCCCACCATTCACTTTTATCGTACGACCCAGACCAACTACGGCATAGTACGCCCCAGCGACGACACCGCCAAAAGCATCGTCGCATCGGCAGATTAGGTTTCTTTGGGCTTGGACTGGCGAGATCGCCCCTTGTTAGCCTTGGCCAACGTCATCCCCGGATGGTGCAGGGCCAGGGCCTGCTGTAGGCAATCGAGCGTCAGCAGGGGCGGCTCGGTTTGCTCGGCCAGGGCCAGGGCCGTCTGGGCCAGGGTCACAATTTCGCCCCCGGTGAGCGTCAGCTGTCGGGCCACGTGGGGCCAGGTGAGGGCGCGTTCTTTCTTAACCCCGGCAGCGGCACGCTTCCACAGCACCTCGCGGGCGGCCACATCGGGCTTGGGGAACTCGATCACCCCGGCCATGGCCTGCCGCCAGGAGGGTTTGATGCTTTGCAGGTAGGGGCTGGCCAGCAGCGTTAGCCCCGGCTGACGGCGGCGCTGAATCAGCCACGACTGCACCAGAGCCGAGTCGGCGGTGGGGGTGCGGCCAAACCAGTGATGTGCATTTTTGAGCAGCAGCACGCAGGGGGGCAGGTTGGCCAGGTCTTCTAGCTCGGGAATGTTGCCCTCGGGGTCGGGGGTGATGGTGGCGAGATCGATCACGACCAACAGCAGCTCCAACTCGGCGGCGAGCACCTGGGCGGCGAGGGTTTTGCCGGTGCCGCTGGGGCCGGCCAGCAGCACCACGGTGCCGTCGGCCACGCGGGCGGCGGCGGCGGCGGTTTTGAGCTGGGTGAGCTGGGGGGCGGGCAGCACCAGGCTGTCCCAGGTTGCGGCGGAGATTTCTGAGGCTTCGCCTGGCTCGGGGGCGGCGGGGGCGATCGCCCAGGTATCTAGGGTATCTGGGTCGGGCGCTTCGGAGAGCAGGTAGGTGGTGAGGTCGTCGGTGAGGCGAATGTGGCGGCTGAGCAGGGTGGTGTCTTCGGGGTTGACCCACTCCACCAGGCCCAGGCTGGCCAGGCGGCTGTTGGGGGCAATCAGGGGGCGCGATCGCCGCCACTCTTGGTCATTTCTACACAGCAGCCGCAGGCACAGATCGACCGTGGGCAAGTCCCAGTCAGACTCGTCGTGCTGGTAGTGCAGGTAGCTGTAGAGCCGCCCAAACCGCTGGTTGACCTCCGGGGCCAGGGCCAGCAGCAGCACGTTTTTCTCAAATAGGGTGAGCTGGAGGCGATCGCGCAGCTGCGGCAGGGCCAGCACCACCCCCTGGCGCTGGCTGACCACAATGCGAGCCTCTAGCTGCTGGGCATAGCTGCCGCCGCCGCTGCGCCCAGTCTTGGGGGGGCGCAGGTTGTCGTAGCCGGGCTGGCCGGTAAAGTTGATGATGCCCTTCCACCAGTGGCGGGTGACCCGATCTTGGTCAGAGAGAGCAAAGTCGTCGAGTTCTTGCAGCTCGCGCTTTTGCCGCGACACCGCCACCATCAGCAGACGGTCGAGCCAGGCCAGCTCGGTTTTAATGTAGGCCCAGTTGTCGGGGAAAGGGGCCAGCCTCTCAGGGCTGGGACGCTCGGGGTTGGGGTCGTCAGGGTTGGACATGGCCTAGCACTCGAATAAACTCCAGGGGCAGCCCGTCGGCGTCGGCGATAAAGGCCACCTCGTAAACGCGATCGCCAATGATCTGCTGCTGCGGCTCTAGCAAGACCGTCAAGGCCCCCTCACCATCATCAGCAAACCGCTGGCGCACCCCGGCTAGCCAGGCGGGCAGGCTGGGGGTGGCCTCAGTTAGATCAAAGGATAGATGATAGTAGCCGGTGTAGTGCTCATCGCCAAAGGCGTCGGCGGCGGGGCGCGGCTCGGGCACCTGAATTAGCTCAATGCGGCCCCCCAGCCCCTCCATCCAGCAGGCGAGGGTGATGCCAGCGGTAAAGCGCTCGTGGACGGTAAACCCCAGGGCTTCGTAAAAGGCGATCGCACGGTGAATATCTTGAGTGCGAATTGATGCGTGGTGGAGCATCGGGCGGGCTATTCAAATAAACGAAAGTAGGGGTAGCGCACCGGCACGCCGGGCTCTTTTTCGAGGCTAAAGTTGATCACCGCCCAGCGGGGGTCAGCCTCTGCCGAGGGGCTAAACTCCACCGGCAGGCCGTAGAGCTTGGGCGTGGTGGCAGCCTCTGCCTGGCCGCGCCAGGGCGAGTTGCGCTCGAGGTAGGAGTTAACCAGCTCTTGGTAGCGCTCGGCGATGATCACCCGCGTGGCCCGGTAGCCCTGGGTGTAGAGGCGATCAAGCGCCTCGTGAATCTCAAAGCGAATGCCGTCGGGGTGGGTGTGCTGCCGATACCATTCGCCCTCCCACTGCCGCCAGTGGCGACCCGACTGGAGGTGCACCAGTTCTTTGGTGTCGGGGTCGGCCTCAAAGGCCCCGTGGCGCGTGCACAGGTACGTGTCAGTCAGCGTCAGGGCCGGAATCGTCTGACGACAGTGAGGACACTGGATTTCGGGGCCGTAGATGGGGTACTGCAAGGCGGAGTTGACCATTGGGCTGAAACCAGGCGCGTCCTCAAGAGATCGGGCTGCTCAAAATACAGCCGGGGGTTAGCCGTATTATACCGTTGGGAACCCGGCTCTCCCCAGAGCCGGAACATCCTAATTGTCTGAATCTGCCAATTTCTTGGCTCTGTCACCGGAGAACTTGCCCGCCATGGATACCGTTTCCCCATCGCTCTGGCCCCAGCCCGATCTCTCAGCGGCGGCCTTTGTCGCCCCTACTGCCACGGTGATGGGCCATATTTTGCTGCAAGAGGGCTGTAGCATCTGGTACGGCGCGGTGCTGCGCGGCGATGTCGAGCGCATCCAGGTGGGGGCCTACAGCAATGTGCAGGATGGGGCCATTCTCCACGGTGACCCCGGCCAGCCCACGGTGCTCGAAGACTACGTCACCGTCGGCCACCGAGCTGTCATCCACAGCGCCTACATTGAGCGGGGCTGTTTGATCGGCATTGGGGCGATCGTGCTGAATGGTGTGCGGGTGGGCACCGGCAGCATTGTCGGGGCCGGGGCGGTGGTGACCAAAGATGTGCCCGTGCGATCGCTGATCATGGGCGTACCGGGCAAAGTCATGCGCGACATCTCCGATCAGCAGGCCTTAGAACTGCTGGAGCACGCCCAAAAGTACCATCAGCTCGCCCTGGCCCACGCCGGACACAGCACCGACCTGGGATTTGTCTAGAGCCTGCATTGAGATAGCTATATCCATGGACGGCATTACCCGAGACATCACTCCCGATGCACGGCCTAGTCTGATAGCCCGACATCTACCCGGTACTCCCTAGGTTCAGCGGCTACTGCGGAAAGAAGGTAAGGCCCATGGGTTCACCGATCGCGCCACCTTAGAGAGGGTTACGGCAACTATCATCAAACGTGGACTGCCGACCGGAACTGACGATGACGACGATGACTATGAGCGCTACGGTCTCTACTTCCCAGACGCAATTGGCTACATAATGAGATCAGATGGCAGCCAGACGCCGCTTTACTACGGTGAAATCAAGATTGTCAAAGCCACAGGTGAGTACCATGCTATCCCACGAACCAGTCCTCGCCGGACAAGCTAAAACCTGGCAGTTTCTGGAGCTGTGGGTTGATCCTGTACTTTTCCCACCCAAAATCCTGATGCTGATCGGTGATCAAGACGGATCATGTCGGATTTTTAACCCTGGCCTTAACTACAAACTTGTTATCACCCTTGCCAGTTACGAAGCTGCCAGAGATTGGTTACTTGAAGATGAGTATGAGCGTGTCCAGGGGCAGCTCTTATCCGACAATTCTGACAATGTAGCTTGAAGATACCATGCAGTTTTGGCCTCAAAAGAATCAAGCTAATGCCCACCAGATTGACGCCAGTATGAGTCGCAGGGCGGTTCCATTTAGACGATTGGTGCCTCTGGGAAAAGCTTTGACGACTGCTCTCCTGTGCCTCCTCTGCTGGATGGGGTGGAGCATCCCCGCATTGGCGCAATCTAATCTCTCCGAGCTATCGTCTCAAACGGTGCAGGAGATTTCTGACCTGCGCCAAAAAGCGTTTACCGCTTCCCAAAAGGGCAAGTTTGACCAGGCCGAAATCTACTGGAGCGAGCTGATCGACTACCTGCCCGACGAAGCCGCCGTGTGGAGCAACCGGGGCAACGTGCGGGTCAGCCAAAACAAACTGGCTGAGGCGCTAGACGACTACAACCGGGCGATCGCCCTGGCCCCCGAGCAGCCCGACCCCTACTTGAATCGGGGGGCGGCGCTGGAGGGTTTGGGGCGGTGGGAGGAGGCGATCGCCGACTACAGCCAAGTGCTCGCCCTCAACCCCGACGATGCTGCCGCCTACAACAACCGGGGCAACGCCCAGGCGGGCCTCGGCCACTGGGAAACCGCCCTGGCCGACTACCAAAAAGCCGCCGACCTCGACCCCAAATTTGCCTTTGCCCGGGTCAACGCCGCCCTGGCCGAGTACCAGCTGGGCCACGCCGACGAAGCCATTCGCCAGTTTCGCAACCTCACCCGCCGCTACCCCAGCTTTGCCGATGCCCGCGCCGCCCTCACCGCCGCCCTCTGGGGCCAGGGCATGAGTGGCGAAGCCGAGAGCAACTGGGTCGCCGTAGTCGGCCTCGACGCTCGCTACAAAGACCTCGACTGGGTCAGCACCGTGCGCCGCTGGCCCCCCACCATGGTCACCGCCCTAGAGAAGTTTTTGCACCTGTAATTTCTCTGTACAGGCTACCTGAGGAGTTGCAGACCGTTTTACAGATGCTCAAGGGCATTGGCGGGGCGATCGCCTAACCTCGGGCCGACACCGCCGCCATTTGATCGAGCAGCGCCGTGAGGTTGCCGGGGCTCATGGCTTGCAGATGGCCCTCGGCCATGACCGGCGGCAGCAGTTCAAGCATGAGGCGATTTTCAACCCAAAATTCCACCAGGTTAAACAGGCCGTCGCGATCGCAGGCCAGCACCCGTCAGCCCTCCCGCTGGGCGATCGCCTTAATCTTCGCCTGGCTCACCGGCACCGAGATGGCGGCGTGAAAGGCCGTGAAATTGTAGGGGTGAGCATTTTGACAAAAACTGGCCTCGTCTTGGCCGACGCAAGATAAGCCCGCCGCCGCCTGGCTATAATGCAACTAGTACTAGTCAGGTGAGCCTGTGGCCATGTCCCCCCTACCGTCGAGCGGCTCTCAACCGCCGAACCTAGAGCAGTTCCACAGCTGGAAGCTAGAAGACGCTAAAGCTCGCCTCAGTGAGGTAGTGCGACTGGCGCGAGATACCGAACCCCAGCGCATCACGGTACGCGGGCAAGATGCAGTGGTTGTGCTGTCGGCCCAAACCTTTGCCCAGCTTTTGCCGCTGCTGGCAGAGCCTAGTCTCTACCGCTTGCTGAGCCAGTCACCCCTCAATCGCCTAGAGTTCGAGCAACCTGGCATTCAATCTCCCGTGCGCCAACTGGATCTATGAAAGGTTGGCTACTCGACACCAATATTGTCTCTGAGTTGCGCAAAACCAGCTGCCATCCAAACGTCAAGCTATGGACAGAACGCCAGCTACCACAATCGTTGTATCTAAGTACAGTAACCTTGGCAGAAATTCGCTTCGGCCTTGAGCAACTCGATGATTTATCCTTTCGCGAAGAGCTAAGTCAATGGCTGGACGGAACCCTGCGCCCTTGGTTTACCGACCGCCTATTGCCCATTGATGAAGACGTAATTCTGATTTGGCGGCAACGGGTAGAACAGGGCCGCAAGCGAGGGTATACGTTTAGCCAACCAGATTTATTCATTGCAGCAACCGCTATCAAACACAATCTCTGCGTGGTTACCCGCAACACTACTGATTTTCAGGAGGCGCAGGTGCCTGCACTAAACCCCTTTGAAGGGAACCCATAACTGCAATTAAGAAGGCATGGTGTTGACGCAGGCCCAGGGCTAGACGAGTGGGCGATCGCCGCTCTGCAAGAACTGGGGGCGAAGGCCTAGGAGTCTGGCAAGGGATGGGGTTTACGGTTCACGGTTTACGGTTCACGGTTTGCCGTACACCGTAAACCTTAGACCGTTTACCCAGCCTGCCCAAGTTCTATCCAGCGTTTGCGATCGCAAAAACCCATGCTACTCTTAAAAATAACGAGCGCTCGGTTAAAAACAAATGCCCAAGGTTGTCGACCACGATGAGTACCGCAAAGAGCTGCTGCGCCAGTGCTTTGACCTGTTTGCCGACCACGGCTACGCCAGCCTGACTACGCGGCAAATTGCCAAAGCTCTGGGGGTTTCCACCGGCACGCTGTACTACTACTTCCCCAGCAAGGAGGATCTGTTTATGCAGCTGATCGAAGAGCTGACCACGCAGGATCTGCTGCGGGCCAGCGCTGAGATCGAGGGTCTCAGCACCCTGCGAGAGCGCATTCTGGCCCTGGGAGATTTTCTCGAAGCTAACGAAGACTACTTCATCAAGCAGACCCTGCTAATGATGGATTTTTACCAACAGGCGGGGGTGGGGCCATCGCGGGTGAATGAGGCGGTGCAGCGGGTGAGCCGGCGATCGCGCGACGAAATCATGACTGCCCTCCAGCTCGACAACCCGCTGATTGCCATCCATGTGCTCTGCCTGTTCGACGGCCTCATCTCCGAGCGCATGGTCAACCCAGCGATGGTGTGCTATCGCCAGCAGGCCGAGCTACTGGCCGACCTGCTCACCGCCTACCTAGAGAAATCCCCAGGAGGCCAGCTATGACGCTGCGATCCTTTGCGGTCTGGCGGCGCTATGGCCGTCGCCAGCTCTACCCCTGGTGGGTGCTAACGGTGGCTGGCTGGCAGCTGCTGGTGCAGTGCGGGGCAGAACGCGAGCTAGCCGCCATTCGCTGGATGGCCACTGCCGTCAAAATCGACGGCGCTAAATTAACCGCCTTGCTCAACGACCTAATCTGGTGAACCCATGCAAACCCTAACCCTAGAACCCCTCAAACCCACTCAGTTCGATGCCGCCACCGAGCTGCTGTGCGCCGCCTTTGCCGACGACCCGCTGTTCAACTACCTGGTGCCCGCCGACGTGGGCGATCGCCCCGCCCTGATGGCCTATCTGTTTCGCCTGCTGCTGATCTACGGTGGCGACCACGGCTACTGCCTCACCGACACCGATGGCGAAACCCTCAAAGGCGTTGCCATTTGGCTGCCGCCGGGGCAGTCGGTGGGCCTGGTAGATATGCTGCGGGCAGGGCTGTACGAGCTGCCCTTTCGCCTGCCCTGGTCATACCTCCCCCGATGGCAGGCCGCCATCGCCCTCGACCGCTACCACCACCAGGCCATGCCCATGCCCCACTGGTACCTGATGCTGCTGGCGGTCAGCCCCCGCTACCAGCGCCAGGGCGTCGGCCACCAGCTGATGCAGCCGGTGCTCGACCGCTGCGACGCGATCGGACAGCCCTGCTACCTCGAAACCTCCACCGAGGGAGCCCTGCGGTTCTACCAGCGCCACGGCTTTGAGATTCTCAAAACCGGCCCCTTTGCCGACCAGGCCCCGCCGTTTTGGACGCTGCGGCGACAGCCGGGGTGAGGAGAATAAGAGTACGCCAACTAATTAAGCATCCAAGCTAGGCCCTCATCCCCCAACCCCTTCTCCCCTCGGGAGAAGGGGTGCCACATTCAGAACCCCTCTCCCTCAGGGAGAGGGGCAGGGGTGAGGGCGGAGAGCCATCGTAAATGGATGGTTATTTTCATGGAAAACTCTAAGGCCGAATCTGCATCCCTGGGCCAGTCATACCGAATCCGCCTTGGCTAGCCCCGGTTGGGCTGGGCAAACACCGTTTGCCCCTACGCAAGCCGCCTGCTTAACATCGGGGTTATACGATTCAGATTTGGTATCGTGCCCAATCCGAGTTCAAAAACCCTGGATCACAACAGGTATCCCGTAGGGGCAAACGGTTGTTTGCCCTTAACCAATCGGGGGTAGGCAACTAGGATCTAGTACCAACCCTGTTGCGGGGGGCAGACCGCCAGTTTTGATGCCAGGTCTATCTCCATAAGCAAACCCCAGCCCTCGTTTGAGGGCTGGGGCGAATTGGTCGTTCCATTTTATGGTCGTTGTGCTAACCATAGGACTTAAAAATAAGGAAGTCATAAGCCTAAGGGCTTAAAAGTCCCGATGGCGGATCAATTTCGAGGTATCCCTCGGCCAAGTTCACCACGGGCACAATGGCGTTGACAAAGGGCACCAGCACGGTGCGGGGCTTAGCCGGGGTCACAATCTCTGGGTCGAGAGCATAGTAAGTAACTTCTAAGAGGTCGTTACCCGCCTCAAACAAATTGGTCACGGTGCCAATGTCGTCTCCCGTCGTCTGCACAATCACCCGCAGCCCAATCAGGTCGGCTACGTAAAACTCGCCGGGGTCGAGGTGGGGGCGATCGCTCGCTGGCACCATCAGCACCGCATCCCGCAGGGCCTCGGCCCCCTCGCGACTGTCTACCCCGGCGATCTGCACCACGTACAGCCCCTTGCCGTCGATATGTCGGCCGCGCACCAGCTCCACCGGCTCGGGAGTGAGGCTGCGAGGCCGCTTCAGCCAGCGCTGCCCCGGCTCCATAAACCGCTCGGGAAAGTCGCTGCTGGGGTAAACCCGCACCTCACCTTTGATCCCCTGGGGGGCAACAATGCGGCCAATCTCAATCCAGTCCTCTGGGGCGGCGAGTGCTGTCATTAGACGGGCACCGCCTGGGTTTGATAGACCTCGGCCACCAGAGCCCCGAGGCGCTGGGCGGCCGAGGTCAAGTCGGCGGGGCTGGCGGTGAGGCTGAGGCGCAGACACTGGCGAGTGTGAAGCCAGGGCTCTCCCTGCTCCGAGCGCAGCCCAGGGAAGAAGGGGTTGCCCGGCACCACGATCACCCCCCGCTGCTTGAGCCGCTGGTACAGATCCTGATCGGTGATGGGGAGCCGATCAAACCACAGCCAGGCAAAGATCGCCCCCTCGCCGTTGTGCAGGTACCAAGGCAAATCCTGGGGCAGGGCCGCATCGAGGGCCGCCTCTAGCACCGCAAACTTGTCTTGGTAGTAGGGGCGAATCACCTGCTCAGACAGACGGGCCAGCTCGCCACTGGCAATGGCGCGGGCGGCGATCGCCTGGCCGTAGCGCGACGAGTGAATGCAGAAATTGGTCTGAAAACATTCCAGCACGTTAATCACTGCCGGGTCGCCAATGGCCACCCCCAGGCGTTCCCCCGGCAGCCCCGCCTTCGACAGACTCATACAGTGGAGAATGTTGTCGCCAAACACCGGCTCCATCTCGGTAAAATTTAGCGCCGGGTAGGGGGGCGCGTAGGCCGAGTCCACCAGCACCGGCACGTTGTGGGCAGCGGCCAGCCCGGCAATGTGGCGCACATCCCCAGCGCTAATCACGTTGCCCGAGGGGTTGCAGGGGCGCGAAAACAGCACAAACCCCGTGTCGGCGGTGATGCTCAGCTGGCTAAAGTCAGGCCGATAGCGAAACCGGTGGGCCGCCTCATCCACCGCGATCATTGGGCGGTAGGCCCGCACCGCCTCGGGCACCAGGGAAATGCCGCCGTAGCCGGTGTAGTCGGGGCTGAGGGGCAGCACAATATCTTTCATGCGGCCGGTGGCGTGGTAGCCGCCAAAGGCATTGGCCGCCAAGAAATACAGCGCCTGACTGCCGGGGGTAATCAGAATGTGGCGATCGCTCAGCGACAGCCCGTAGCGCTGGTTAAAGTCGTCTTTAATCGCCGCAATCAGCGGTTCGTAGCCCCGACTGGTGCCGTAGCGGCAGACCACATTGCCGTATTCCTCACTGGCCAACAGCTCCTGGGTGCAGTCGCGCCACAGCTGCTCAATCTCCGGCAAAATCACCGGGTTGCCCGCGCTTAGGTTAATAAACCGCTGCCCCTGTCCCGCTTGCAGCGTCTCAATAATGTCTTTCATAATGGCGCGCACGCCAGTGAGGTGCGACATTTCCTCGCCAAAGCGGGTGAGTTCAGGAGTCATGGGCGAAGAGTGGGTGGGTGGGTGTTGAGGGTGACAGGCTCTAATGGCCTAAAGGTGCAGGGTATACGGTGTACGGTTCAAGGACTGCCGTAAACCGTACACCGCATACCTTGAACCCCATTAACCGGTCGCCTTTGGCTTGGCAGACCACCAGGCTAAGTGAGCTTAGATTTAGAACGAGTCAGATTAGTATAGTAGCCTCGTCAGAGTCAGTCACCCAAGTTGTTCCACCACCAAGACCCACTCACCCATCCACTCACCCACCCCAATGAACCCCCTAGCCTCTGGCTTCCTCGCGAGTCTTTTCGCTGGCCTGAGCACCAGCATTGGTGCGCTGCCAGTGTTGCTGCCCTTCGACCCGTCTGAGCGCACCCAGGGCATCTTGCTCGGCATCGGCGGCGGCATGATGCTGGCGGCCACCTCCTTTTCGCTGATTTTGCCCGGCACCGACGCGGCGATCGCCCTGGGCTACCCAGGCCCGATTGCCGCCCTGGTGATGGTGTCCAGCGTGCTTTTGGGGGGCGCGTTTTTGTGGGGCGCCCACAATCTCTTCCCCCACGAGCATTTCTTTAAGGGACCAGAGGGGCCAGAGGCTCAAAACATAAAGCGGATCTGGCTGTTTGTGATTGCGATCGCCCTGCACAACTTTCCCGAAGGGCTAGCGGTGGGGGTTGGGTTTGGCGGCGGTGAGCAGGCCGGGGCGTTGGCGCTGGCGATTGGCATCGCGCTACAGAATATCCCGGAGGGGTTTGTAGTGGCGATCGCCCTGCGCGACATCGGCTACGCGCCCCGCAATGCCTTCGCCGTGTCGTCTCTGACGGGGTTAATTGAGCCGATTGGCGGCCTGTTTGGGGCCGCTGTTGTCACCTTTGCCCAGGCAGCCCTTCCCTGGGCCATGGGCTTTGCCGCCGGAGCCATGCTGTTTGTCATTGTCGATGAGATCATCCCTGATATCGATCAAAAATCCTTCGGCCAGCGCGGCACCGTCGGCCTCATGGGCGGCTTTGTGGTGATGATGTTTTTAGATATTGCCCTGGGGTAACCGTAGAGACCATTGGCTGGCAGAAATAGGGCAACCCTTGCTGGGGGTATTGGGTGCTGGGTTTCAGGTGTTGGGTTTCAGGTGTTGGGTTTCAGGTGTTGGGTTTCAGGTGTCAGGTAAGGGCGTGAACCGTACACCGCGCACCGTGAACCGTACCCCGACTGACCAGACCCGCCTACCAGCCAAAGGCCGACAGCGGCGTTAGCGCCTGGGCAGCTTCAGGCTCGGCCGCTGCCGCTGCCGCAGGCTCGCTCAGGCGCGACTCGGCACAAAATGACGCGGTGCTAAAGCCGCCAAACCGCTTCACCACGCTGGTGCGCAGCCGTAGATCGGGGTTGGCAAACCAAAATCGCTCGATCGAACTCATGGTTTCGTATTCAGTAATCAGCAATAGCCCGCCCTCGCCGTCGATTTCGTAGCGGCCAATCACCGGCACAATTTCGGCGTAGCCGCGCTCGCGCAGTAGCTGGCCCTGCTTGGGGTCAGCAGCGTCGGGCACGAGGGCAAATACCGTGCTGCCTTCGTGGTTTTCGTCGTCCTTATCCCAGGCCATGGCTCCGTGCCAGGTGACGTAGGCTCCGCCCACCGCCAGGGCCGGGTCAACCTCGTGGAGCTGACAGATTTCGACCACGCTGGGGTGCCCGGCATCTAGTGCCTCGACCGCGATGTTAGACCCTCCCAACTCAGCCCGACGAAAGGGGAGGTGGTGAGTGGTGCGCTGGGAGTTCCACTGGCCCGCGCTCATGCGGAAAAAATCCATTACGTCCATGGGGCAGATCTCTATCTCTAGTAGTAGCGTTCTCAGAAATGGTTCAAGTTGTTAAGGCGGTCGACTCAAACCAGTATGCCGAAGCTGGCGAGTTGACCTCTTCTACTTTATCGCTGTCTGGAGCTGCTGTCTGAGAGCTGTCCATCAAGGGACGGGGCCAGAATCGGGGATATTGCCTTGGCAACGCTGGGCGATCACCCACACCCGCAGGCATTAATCACCCAGATCTGGATCCTAAATTCAATGAAGCAGATCCGCTACAAAAGCGCGCCCTAGCCTTATTGCTACGCAATGTTACGTTGCCTGAGAATATCCCGGCGCGGCACAAAGCCTCTAGACTGCCCAGCAGAGGCAAATTCTTTCGCTTTGACCCTGCCGGGCAATCTACCTTTTCCTTAATAACTTGTAAAAAATAAAGGCACACCAGCGGTGTATAAAATTCTTGGAGGCTTAGTTCAGATTAGCAAAAGTCAATTCAGGCAAAGGTTTCGAGGAATGTTGTGACTCCCTAGAGACGCATCCTATCCCTCTCATTTACTTTCTCTGTAAGGCTGTTGAGCCGACTGTGTAGAAGCTTGAACAACCTTGAAGAAATGTAAGCTAGATGAGAAAACCGAGCACGCTGATCTTTAAGATTCTTCCTATAGATTGGTTAGACAGCTCCGGCTGAACTAATGATTAACTCGGTCTTTCGGACCATTTTCAAGCAAACTCAGTGACAAAAAATTAGGAGATTTGAGTCGATGTTTGACGCATTCACTAAAGTCGTTTCCCAAGCCGACGCACGAGGCGACTTCCTCTCCACCGATCAGATCGATGCTCTCCAGCGCATGGTTGCCGACAGCAACAAGCGCATGGACTCTGTGAACCGCATCACCAGCAACTCTTCCAAGATTGTGTCCGATGCCGCCCGCGCTCTGTTCGCCGAGCAGCCCCAGCTGATCGCTCCCGGTGGTAACGCCTACACCAACCGTCGCATGGCCGCTTGCCTGCGCGACATGGAAATCATCCTGCGCTATGTGACCTACGCTGTTTTCTCTGGCGATGCCAGCGTTCTCAACGACCGCTGCCTCAACGGCCTGCGTGAGACCTACGTTGCTCTGGGCACCCCTGGTGCTTCTGTGGCTGCCGGCGTTGAAAAGATGAAAGCGGCCGCGATCGCCATCGTCAACGACAGCAGCAACATCACCCAAGGTGATTGCAGCTCCCTCGCTTCCGAGATCGGCAGCTACTTTGACCTGGCTGCTGCTGCGGTTGCTTAGGTTTAGCCAAGCACTCAGTTGGCTTGCGATTTTTGGCCTTTGCCAACTAGCGCAATGCCTTTCATTTGATTCATTCGCTGTGAAGATCACCGAAGGAGAACCCTAAGCTATGAAAACCCCTTTAACCGAAGCTGTAGCCGCTGCTGATTCCCAGGGCCGTTTCCTGAGCAGCACCGAGATGCAAACCGCCTTTGGCCGTTTCCGCCAAGCTCAGTCTGGCCTAGAAGCTGCTAAGGCTCTGACCACCAAGGCTGATTCCCTGGTAAGCGGCGCTGCCCAAGCTGTGTACAACAAGTTCCCCTACACCACCCAGATGCAGGGGCCTAACTACGCAGCTGACGAGCGCGGCAAAGGCAAGTGCGCCCGCGACATCGGCTACTACCTCCGCATGGTCACCTACTGCCTAATTGCTGGCGGTACTGGCCCCATGGATGAGTACCTGGTGGCTGGCCTTGACGAAATCAACAGCACCTTTGAGCTGTCTCCTAGCTGGTACGTGGAAGCTCTGAAGCACATCAAAGCTAACCACGGTCTGTCTGGCGACGGCGCTGTTGAAGCCAACTCCTACATCGACTACGCCATCAACGCCCTAAGCTAGGTTGGCGATTTGCCCGGAGGGGCAGACAGTTGTTAGCACATTGTTAGCGATTGTTTGCTGTTCCGGGCATTGTTGTATCTATACGCCCAAGGAGGCAACCATGGCAGTCACTACTGCAGCGGGACGCCTTGGCGTTTCGCCCTACAGCGAGTCGATGCAGGTAGAGCTGCGGCCCAACTGGACCCAGGACGATGTGGAAGCGGTGATTCGCGCTGCTTACCGCCAAGTCTTTGGCAACCAGTACATTATGGCCAGCGAGCGCAATACCAGCGCCGAGTCTTTGCTCCGGCAGGGAGATATTTCAGTTCGAGATTTTGTCCGGGCCTTGGCCCTGTCTGACCTCTATCGGGATAAGTTTTTCCTGAGCGGGCCGCAGAATCGCTTTATTGAGCTGAACTACAAGCACCTGCTGGGTCGGGCGCCCTACAGCCAGGACGAAATCGCATTTCACACTGACCTTTATAACACCTACGGCTACGAGGCAGAGATCAACACTTACTTTGATTCTGCTGAGTATCGCGACAGTTTTGGGGACAATGTTGTGCCCTACTATCGTGGTCACCTCACTCAGCGGGGCCAGAAGACGGTTGGGTTTAGTCGCTTCTTTCAGCTCTATCGGGGCTACGGCAGCAGCGATCGCGCCCAGCACTGCGGCATGCGATCGCAGCTTGTAACCGAAATCGCTAAAAATTCTTCCTCCCCCGTCGGGAGTGGGGCTACTGGAGCCGCCATTGTGGGTGGGTCTGGGGGCGATCGCGAGAAGCTCTATCGAGTGCGCGTTACCCAGGCCGCCAGGCCGGGTGCGCCCCAGGTGCGGCGCACTTGCACCGAGTTTTTGGTGCCCTACGAGCAGCTGTCTCGCAAACTTCAACAAGTTAACCGCTCCGGCGGTCGGGTAACCAAAGTCGACCTGGCCTAGGCTGCGGCTTTAATACCTTTCTGGCGGAGTGCTGAGTCCTGCTGCAGCAGGGCTGTGATGGCTATCCCATTGAGCTAGGGGCGGTGGAACTTCGGTTCTCCATTCACCTGAGCTGCGGTGGATTTAGCCTGAAGCGCTCCGTCGTTTTTTTTGTGTTGATTGTTCGGGTTGATGGACTGGGTTGATGGGTGGGGCCGACGCTCACCCGGTTGACCGCGACCCGTTGACCACACCATATTGATAAGGAGGATACCCCCGTGCCTATTACAACAGCCGCGTCCCGATTGGGAACCGCTGCCTATGATGAAACCTCGCCCGTAGAGCTACGCGCCAACTGGACTGCTGACGACGCCGAAGTGGTAATTCGCGCCGTCTATCGCCAGCTTTTAGGCAACGATTACCTAATGAAATCTGAGCGACTGACCGGGGCCGAGTCGCTGCTCAAAAATGGCTACATCAGCCTGCGCGACTTTGTCCGCGCCGTCGCCAAGTCAGAACTGTACAAAGAAAAGTTCTTCTACGGCAACTTTCAGACCCGCGTGATTGAGCTGCACACCAAGCACCTGCTGGGTCGGGCCGTCTACGATGAGGCTGAAATTGTTGAGCACCTCGACCGCTACGAGACCCAGGGCTACGACGCTGACGTAGACTCGTTCATCGACAGTGAAGAGTACCAGGCCAACTTTGGCGATAATACGGTGCCCTACTACCGCAGCTTTGTCTATCAGGCGGGCCAGCGCTCCGTGGGCTTTACTCGCATGTTCCAGATGTATCGGGGCTATGCCACCAGCGACACCTCCCAGGCGGGGGGCAAGCAGTCTCGTCTAGCTGGTGAACTGGGCCGCAACACCTCGTCATCGGTCATCAGCCCCACCAGTGCGGCGGCGGGCTGGTCGGCCCAGGCCAACAAGATGACCACCCCCGGCAAAGCCCTGGGCGGGTCGACTCCCTACGGTGCCAATGCCGGCAAGGTCTACCGCATTGAGGTGATGGGTGCTAACCTGCCCCGCTACCCCAAGGTGCGGCGCATCAATACCGCCTACCTGGTGCCCTACGAAAAGCTGTCGGCCAAGCTGCAGCAGATCAACGCCATGGGTGGCAGGGTAACCAGCGTTACCGCCGCCAGCCTTTAGGTTCATCATTGGCTGAGTCAACCTTCGGGGCTGGCTCAGCCGGTTTTCAATCGCCGTACTCGAGTTTTCGCAACGACCAGGAGAGTTTCCTATGCTCGCTCAAAACGCCTTTGGTAGCCCAACCACCTCCGGCAATCGTGTTTTTCTCTACGAAGTTGAGGGGCTGCGCCAAAACGACGCCACCGACCAAAACAACTACCCCATTCGCCAGAGCGGCAGCACGTTCATCAAAGTGCCCTACAGCCGCATGAACGAAGAAATGCTGCGGATTAGCCGCCTGGGTGGCAAGATTGTCAGCATTCAGCCGCTGTCGGCCAACGGTGCTAAGGCCGAATAGGCAGGGTATAGGGTCTAGGGTTTAAGGTGTACGGTTCACGGCAGCCCCTCTACCCAAAACCTCAAACCTTGCACCTCGAACCTTGCACCTCGAACCCGACACTCAGCAGAACTATGACCACTTCTCCCCAACAGCTGGCTGACGCCAACGGGGAATCCCTGACCGTCGAGCAGGCCCTTGAGAATCTGCGCCAAACGGCCGATACGGGGTTGCGCTACTATGCCGCCTGGTGGCTGGGGCGCTTTCGCGTGGCGGTGCCTGAGGCCATTGAGGCGCTGGTGCTGGCATTACAGGATGAGGGCGATCGCGCCCCCGACGGAGGCTACCCACTGCGGCGCAATGCGGCTCGGGCCTTGGGCAAGCTGGGCGATCGCACCGTTGTTCCCGCCTTGATTCGGTGTCTCGACTGTGACGACTACTACGTGCGTGAGGCGGCGGCCCAGGCCCTAGAATCCTTAGGCGACCCCCAGGCGATTCCGGCCCTGCGGGGTTTGCTGGCCGGGGGCGTTGCTGCCGCCGTCGCCGTCGCCGACAAGCCCCACCTGGTGCAGCCCTACAATGCCGTGCTAGAAGCCCTCGGCACCCTGGGGGCGGTGGATGCGATTGAGGAAATCACTCCATTCCTGGGGCACGAGGTGGCCCAGGTGCAAAACGCTGCCACCCGCGCCCTCTACCAGCTCACGGGCGATGGCACCTACTGCGATCGCCTGGTCGAGCGCCTGCAAGCGCCCAACCTCCAGCTCAGGCGATCGGCGATGATGGATTTGGGGGCGATCGGCTATTTGCCCGCCGCCGGGGCGATTGCCGCCACCCTGGCCGAAAACAGCCTCAAGCTGATCGCCCTCCAGGGGGTTTTAGAATCTCACCTGGGGCAGGCCGGGTTTCCCCAAGCCGGGCTGACGAATGACGCCCGCCAAGTGCTGGTATTAATGGATGAGCTGCTGTGAGCGCTGGGGCTTGGGTAGCAGCAGGGGGGCAGCAGCAGGTGGGTATTGACAGGGCTGGAGAACGGTTAAACGTGGGCGCGACAGTAGCAGAGCTAATTCAGGTGATCGAGGCCGCCGACTCTAAGGGTGCCATGGTTGTGGCGGTCAACCGTCTAGCCGCTGCCAAAGATGTCGCCGCCATTCCCACCCTGATTACGGTGCTGGGCTACAACAACCCCGGCGCGGCGGTGGCCGCCGTGGAGGGGCTGGTGGCCCTGGGGTCCGACGCCGTGCCAGCGCTGCTCGACCAAATCGACGGCTACAACTACGGGGCCAGGGCCTGGGCCATTCGCGCCGTGGCGCTGATTGGCGACCCTCGCGCCCTGCCGGTGCTGCTCGACACAGCCAAGGGCGACTTTGCCCTCAGCGTGCGCCGCGCCGCCGCGCGGGGGTTAGGCACCATTGACTGGGCGCTGCTGCCGGCTGAGCAGGCGGCAGCAGGCCAGCGCGATGTGCTAAAGGTGTTGACGGCGGCCACCGCCGATCCAGAATGGGTCGTGCGCTACGCAGCGGTGGCTGGCCTGCAAAATCTGGCCAAGGCTCTGGTCGATACCCATCAAAAATCGCTAATCTGCCTCTGTCTCCATCAGGTTTTTCAGCACGACGAAACCGCCGCCGTTCAGGCCCGCGCCCGCATGGCCTTAGACACCCTTGAGTCGCTGCCCTTGAGTCGCTAAAGAGGCGCTAAGTTATGGAGATCACTATGGCGATCGCTATAAAGCCTTTGTTTCCAGGTTGAGAAAGGCAACACATTGCTGCAATTTCGATGTATTGTCGCTATGGTTAATGCGCGCTAACTGATGTGTACATAAAATCGCCCGGTTTAGTCAGGGCAGACCGTAGCCCTAGCGTTTAAGCTCGGGTGCGCAGCAGGTTTATAGAGATGCAGGCAGGAGCTTTATGGTGTTGACAGGTCGGTCAAATACCCCGGAAGTCTTGAAGGTGATGGGCCTGCCGGTCCACTGGCGCACCGACTACGCGGGGTGGCTGATCAATCAGTACCGCCAGGGGTACGGTGCCCATGTGGTCACCCTCAACGCCGAGATGGCGATGCAGGCTGATCGCAACCCCGACCTGCGCCAGGTCATTCTCAACGCCGAGCTGGTGATTCCCGATGGCGCTGGGGTGGTGCTCTATTTTCGCACCAAGGGCCAGCGCATTGAGCGCGCCCCTGGCATTGAGCTGGCGGCTACGGTGCTCAAGCGCCTCTCGCCCAAAGAAACCGTGTTTATGTACGGCGGTGTTCCCGGCGTCACCGATCGCGCCGCAATGATCTGGCAGCGCCAGGTGGCTGGGCTCAAGGTAGTGGGCACCCAGCACGGCTATCTGGGGCCAGAGGACCAGCCCGAATTTTTACGCCACCTAGAGCAGCTCCAGCCCAGCGTGATTTTGGTCGGCATGGGTGTACCGCGCCAAGAGCTGTGGATTCGTGACCACCGCTATCTCTGCCCCAACAGCGTTTGGATTGGCGTCGGCGGCAGCTTTGACATCTGGGCCGGGGTCAAGTCGCGCGCCCCCCAGTGGATGTGCGATAACCACCTGGAATGGCTCTACCGCCTCTACAAAGAACCCTGGCGCTGGCGGCGGATGCTGGCGCTGCCCCACTTTGCCTGGCGATCGCTCACCTATTCAGCCCGCTAATCTAGCCCGCTAAAAGTCAAACGCTAAATCGGCCAGCCCCAGATACCGCACCCCCGCCGGAGTCACCTCAAACCGGCAGGGCAACACCTTGACCCCCTGGGCCATGGCCTGCCGCAGCAGCACCCCGTAGGTCGGGTCAGCCTCATCACCCGGTGAAAACTTGGTGCAGTCGCCCCGGTTAATGAAGTACAGCATCACCGCCTGGGCCTGGGGAATCAGCGCCGCCAGTTCTTTTAAATGCTTTTGCCCACGGGTGGTCACCGTATCGGGGAACAGCGCCAGGGTGCCCTTGGCCCAGGTGGTGTTTTTTACCTCAATGTAGGTGGGAAGGGCATTGTCTTCCCCAGCGATGACAAAATCGATCCGGCTTTTGCCGTCGCCCCCGTAGCGCACCTCGGGGCGAATGGTGCTGTAGTCGCCCAGTTCTGGAATTTGCCTGGCCTCTAGCATCGCTTTTACTACCCGGTTGGGCAGCGCGGTATTGGCCCCCGCCCAGGTGGGTACGGTGTCGCGCACCTCCGCCAGTTCCCAGGTGTAGGCGAGCTTGCGCTTGGGGTCAGTGCTATGGGAAACCAGCACGCGGCCGCCAATGTGGCATACCCCGGTCATTGGCCCGGTGTTGGGGCAGTGGGCCGTCACCACCTCCCCAGTCTCTAGCTCAATGTCGGCAAAAAACCGCTTGTAGCGCTTGATCAGAGTGCCTGCGATCAGGGGGGGGAAAGGGTAAAACCAGTCGGCGGTCATGGCGGCGGAAAATGTGGGACCGTGCCTACCCTACCAGGAAAAAGCTACCCGGACAGGGCCGAGACCGGCACCTGGGCAAAGTAGCGACGGCGAAACTGTTCTTCTTGCAGGGCGTCGAGAAAGCGCCGCGTCCCCGCCTCAGGTGCCACCGGGTCAGGGGACACCGGGTCAGGGGCCACTGGCTCTGGCTCTGGCCGAATCGCAATGGTGTCGGGGTCGATCTCGACCACCTCAAAGCCGGCGGTCTCTAGGGCAGCTAAGCCCAGCGCCAGGCTGGTGGTGGAAAGGCCCAATCGCTGGCTTAGCTGTGCCCTGGTCACGGCGATCTCGGTGCGGGCGAGGTATTTGGCCAGGCCCACCAGCTCTTGCCACCGGTCTATGGGCGATCGCTCCTCCACGACCGGGGCAAAGGTCAGGGCCAGGGGCAGCCCGGCCTGGGCCGCCTGTCGCTGCCAGGCCTGCCAATCGCTCCACTGGGCCGGGGCCTGATCTACGACTAAAGCCGCCGACCGCTCGTCGGGGATCGCCTGCCGCCAGTCGAGAATGGGCAGCGCTGGGCCAGGGGCGGCGCTGCTGGCTGCGGTGAGCACCGGGCGGAGGTCGACCAGCTTGACGTGGTAGCCGCTGTAGCTGTTGAAGTCTAGCTCCACCACCAGATCGCAGCGCCCGGGGGGCAGCTCGTCGCGGTAGTGGCCCCACCACTCGCCGGGGAAACCCACCGGGGCGCTGTCGTCCCACAGCTCAAACTCGGTCTTGATAAACCCGACGGCTTGATTGGTGCGATCGCGCAGCTTGCGGTGCTTTGTATTCTGAAACCAGGCGTCGCGAATCAGCAGCTTCGGCACCGGGTTGCCCATGCCGCAGGGCTCCAGCCACTTGAGTTCTCGAAATAACGGCTGCCCCAGATCGGCCACCGTCACCGTTAGGTCTATTTCTAGAACCGGCTGAGGCGGACGATCGCCCCCCAGTTGCTCCCGCACCATGCGGTTGAGCGCCGCCGCCAGCAGGTCAATGTGCTCTACTGGCAGGGTCAAGCCCGCCGCCAGAGGGTGGCCGCCAAACCCGGTGAGCAGGTTTGCCTGCGACTGAAACAGCTGGTAGAGATCTAGCCCCTGCACCGATCGCGCCGACCCCCTGGCCAGCCGGGGGCCACCGTCCGCCACTGCTGAATTGGTGGGGGGATCGATGCGCAGCAGGATGGCGGGCCGCCCCAGGGCCTGGGCCACCTGCCCCGCCACCAGGCCCAAAATGCCCGGCTCCCACTGCTCGTCGGCCAGCACCAGGCAGCGGGTGGTGGCCAGATCGACCTGGGCCACGCGCTCCATCACCTGGTGGTAGAGGTCGCGCTGGAGCGCTTTGCGGCGGGTGTTGGCCAGCTCGGCCTCGTTGGCCAGGGCGTGGCAGCGATCGCGGTCTGGGCTGGTCAACAGCTCCACGCAAAAGCTGGCGTCGCCGTGGATGCGGCTGACGGCGTTGATCCGAGGGCCAAGGCCAAAGGAAATATCCGTGGGGCGATCGCCCGTGCGCTTGCACAGCTCTAGCAGCTTCGCCAGCCCCGGTCGCGGGTAGGGCGGGCGCGGCTGGGTCTGGGTTTGCAGCCGCTGTAGCCCCACCTGGGCCAGGTAGCGGCAGTCGCCCCGCAGCTCCACCAGGTCAGCGATCAGGCCAATGGCCACCAGGTCGAGAACGTGGTCTAGGGGCTGGGCTGGGGGAGTATCGAGGGCGTTGTACAGCCCCTCCAGCAGCTTGTAGGCCACCGCCACCCCTGACAGCGTCGCCAGCGGGTGGTCGGGCGGCAGACGGCGGGGATTGATCAGCGCTAGAGCGCCTATATCCTCGGTCGGCAGCGTGTGGTGATCGGTGACGATCACTTCTATGCCCTGGGCGGTGGCGTAGGCAATGTCAGCGCCGCTGGTGCTGCCGGTGTCGCAGGTCACCATCAGGCTGGCCCCCCAGGCCACCAGTTGGTCAAGGCCCCGCCGCGACAGCCCGTGGGATTCGCTGAGGCGGTTGGGAATGTAGTAGGTCAGGCGATCACCCTTGGGGATCAGCTGCCCCAGACCATCCCACAGCACGGCGGTGGCGGTCACCCCGTCAGCATCAAAGTCTCCCCAGATGGCGACTTTTTCACCCTGATTGATCGCCTGGCGGAGGCGGGTGACGGCGATCGCCATATCTGCCCCAAAGGCGCTAGCGGGGGTCGCCTCATAGACCGTCGGGTTCAGCCAGCCTGCCAGGTCTACGGCATTGCCCAACTGCCGCTGCCACAGCACCTGGGCCAGCCAGCGGGGGCGGCCATGTCCCGGCAGCGCCTGGGACAGTGCTTCTAGCCAACCGTCGGGCCAGCTATCTTCTAGAGAGCCATCTACCCTGGGCAGCTCCCAGCGCAGCGCCAGTGCATCCATCGCGGTTAATCCCAAAGCTGATACCAAATCCGCATCCCACAGCCCCGATTCCCCAAAGGCAAAACCCTGGGGGGCAAAACCCTGGGGGCGCATCGCACGCGCCCCTCTAAACCGGAGGTGGCCCAGCAGGATTTAACATGAGTCATGAAAAGGTGAGGTTTGATTGGTTCAAACAGGGTCTATCGGGGCAATTTAAATAAGCTTCTGTAAAATGCACATAACCCATTATATTAGGCTGATTTCCTGGGCTAAGGTGAGCAAGCAAAGCGGGTTCACTGATCTGGCTGAATGCATTTATACCAAGTCCAGCTGAGGATCTGGGGTTTTCTCCAGGCAAATTCCCCTACTGAGATTGGATGAGGTTCGTGGTCATCGCTAGAGCGGTTAGGACATGATCCATACTTCTAGAGCGATGGCCACACGTCATGGCGCTGCTCTAGTTTTTGTCACTGGAAGGAGCGGAGTCCTAAGCTTAATATTCCTCTGTCCTAGGGCAGTGTACGCAGGCTCAGCGATTTCCTATTGTTCGTCTTATCCACCAGCCTTAGTGGCGATCGGCATATATCGGCAACCCTTAGGCCAGCGCGGCTCCACGTCGTATGTCTGGCTTCGTAGTCCTCCTCGCTAACCACTATGACCAAACATAGCCACCCTGAGCTAGACGGGCAAAATCCTCAAACCCTGTATACATTTGAACTTAAGCGGCCCGGCCAAGTCCTGCGGGAACGACTGACCTGGGGGGCGGTGGGGCTGGCGGTGGGCTTAGGCCTAGCGGCTGGCTATGTGTTGTTCAATGCTGAAGAGCGGTCATGGTCATGGCCCCCTGGCAATCCCACTGGCAATGCTGACAAAGCTGCGGTCGAGGCTCCTTTTCGTCAGGGGGCAGAGCAGGCGATGTCAGCGGCTGAGCTGACCCAAACCGCAGAATTTAGTGAAGAATGGGCCGAGGTCGCCCTGCTGTGGCAGCAGGCCATTGCCTTTATGCAGGCTGTTCCCAAGGCTAGCCCGGACAGCCCCCTGGCCCAAGAAAAAGTCACCGAATACGAGCGCAACCTCCAGTACGCCCAGAGTAATGTGGCCAGTCGGGCTAGCCGCGCCCCCAACGATAAAACCTACTGGACCCTGGGTTCTGATCGCGACCTAGTGCTAGCCATTCAGGGCACGCCCTCCCAAACGATGCAGTTTCAAACCAGCTGTCAGCAAACCCTGCGCTACGGCGACAGCGTAGTCGAGCTCAACAATGGCTATGTCAAGCAGTACAACAATTTAGACGGCAGCCTCAGAGTACTGGCCGATGGGCCAATGGTGCTCTCTGCCCAGGCCGCTCCGGGCAGTTGGACCCTGGGGTCTAGCGAAGCCGAGGTAGTGCAAATTCAGGGTACCCCCACCCGTCAAGAGCAGTACACCTCAAACCGGTTTACTACGCTGCACTTTGGCAAAAGCTCGGTCATGTTTGAGAATGGCCAGGTGATCAGCTATCTCAACTCAGACGACACCCTCAAGGTGGCGCTGCAGCTGCCGCCGCTGTCCCAGGGCCGGGGAGTTCCCGAGTTTTGGTCGATGGGGTCGAGCCGCGCCGAGGTGCTGCAGGTTGAGGGGCAGACGCCGGTGGCGATTAGCCGCAACGACAACAACTGCGAAGAAGTCTTTTACTTCCGCCAAGGAGAGGTCACCTTTCGTCAGGGGGTAGTGAGCGGCTATCGCAATCAGGGCCAAACTCTCCAGGTTCGTTAAATCGTTTTGCTCTAATGCCCCTATGCTTAAACCAATTACCTAGTTTCATGTAGTTGGCCTACCCCTGCACGTGGATGATGCCCCCATTGCCACTGACCTAGTCATTGTTGATGACGACACGGAAACCTCGCGCCTGCTGTACCGGCTGCTGAGCCAGCAGGGGTATTGTATTCAGGCGGCGGTCAGCGGGCAACAGGCGATCGCCCTGATTCAAGAGCGTCGCCCCGGCCTGGTGCTGCTCGATATTTTGCTGCCCGATATGGACGGCTACACCCTGTGTCAGCAGCTCAAGGCCAGCCCCCTCACCGCCGACATTCCGGTGATTGTATTGAGTTCCCTGGTCGATTCTCTAGATAAAGTCAAAGCTTTTCAGGCCGGGGCCACCGACTACATCACCAAGCCCTTTGCGGTGCAGGAAGTGCTGGTGCGGGTACAAAACCAGCTGCACCTGGCCCAGCAGCGACAGCAGCTGAGCCAGCAAAATGCCCTGCTCATTCAAGAGGTGCGAGAGCGCACCCAGATCGAGCAGGCGCTCACCGCTGCGGAGATGAACTACCGCAGCATTTTTGAAAACGCTACGGTGGGCATTTTTAAGGCCTCGGCATCGGGCCAGCTGCTCAGCGTTAATCCTTCCATGGCGCGGCTCTACGGCTACGACTCACCTGAAGAAATGGTGGCTACCGTAGAAAACATCAGCCGCCAGATCTATTCTGAGCCGAAGCGGCGCGATGAGCTGGTGGTCTATCTCAGCCGCTTCGACAAAATTACCGATGCCGAGTCAGAGGTGTTTCGCAAGGACGGCAGCATTTTTTGGGTGAGCGAAGACATTTGGCAGGTGTGGGATGAAACCGGTGCCTTTTTGCACTACGAAGGCATTGTCCACGACATTAGCGAACGCCGCCAGATGGAGACCGAGCTGCGGCAGCAGCGGCAGCAGGCCGATCGGCTGTTGGTTAACATTCTGCCCTACCGCATTGCCCAGCGGCTCAAGGGCGGTGCCCGCACCATTGCCGAAAGCCTTGACCAGGTGAGCGTGCTGTTTGCCGACCTAGTTGACTTTACCGCCGCCTCTAGCGAGATGACGCCGCGCCAGCTGGTCAAGATGCTCAACGAAGTGTTTTCGATGTTTGACCAGCTGGCGGAATTTCACCGGCTAGAGAAAATTAAAACCATTGGCGATGCCTACATGGTGGCCGGGGGTTTGCCCAGCCCCAACGACGACCATGCTGAGGCGATCGCCCAGTTTGCCCTCGATATCTGCGATGCCATTAAGCAATTTCCCCGCCCCGACGGCAAAACCTTTCAGATTCGCGTCGGCATCAACACCGGCCCGGTGGTGGCTGGGGTGATCGGGCGGCGCAAATTTGCCTACGACCTGTGGGGCGACACTGTCAACATCGCCAGCCGCATGGAAGCCACTGGAGCAGCCCAGCGCATTCAGGTGACCCCAAACCTGTACGAAAAGCTCAAGGACAAATTTCAGTTTGAAGCGCGGGGCCACATAGCCGTCAAAGGCCGTGGGCAAATGCCGACCTACTGGCTGGTGGGTCGGCTGTAGCCCCCGCCAGCCGACTTCGCTGTGCTACCTTAGGCTGAAGGTATAGGGGGCTACGAGAGAGGTATTACCGCTAAAAACCCGGTTTCTTCATCGCTGGCTATCAGCAGGACTCGCGTTCTAGCCCAGAAACCGGGTTTCTGTACCGGCGTTCTAAGCTTCCTGACAATCTTATTTTTGGTATGGCTACGCTTTCTCCAGCAGTTCAGCAGCGGCTGCGATCGCCCCTCACCATCGGCTCGGTCACGATTCACAGCCGGGTGTTGCAGTCGCCCCTCTCGGGCGTGACCGACCGCGCCTTTCGCCAGCTGGTGCGCCGCTACGCCCCCACATCCATGCTCTACACCGAAATGGTGCAGGCCGCTGGGGTGTGCCACGCCCAGCAGCTCGAAAAAATTATGGATATTGGCGACGGCGAACAGCCCATTAGCATTCAGCTGTTTGACTGCCGCCCCGACTTTATGGCCGAGGCCGCCTGCAAGGCCGTGGCCGAAGGGGCCAAAACCATCGATATCAACATGGGCTGCCCGGTGAACAAAATCACCAAGAAAGGCGGCGGCTCGTCGCTGCTGCGCCAGCCGGAAGTGGCCGAGGTGATCGTGCGGACTGTCGCGGCGGCGGTGCCCGTGCCCGTCACCGTCAAAACCCGCCTCGGCTGGGACGACGACCACATCAACGCCGTTGAGTTTGCCCGCCGCATGGAAGCCGCCGGGGCGCAGATGTTTACCCTCCACGGCCGCACCCGCAGCCAGGGCTACCACGGCCCCGCCCGCTGGGATTGGATCGCCAAGGTGAAAGCGGCGCTGACGATTCCGGTGATTGCCAACGGCGATATTGTCTCGGTCGAGGCAGCGCATCGCTGCCTCGAAGAAACCGGGGCCGACGGGGTGATGTGCTCGCGGGGCACCCTGGGCTACCCGTTCCTGGTGGGCGAAATCGACACCTGTCTAAAGACTGGGGTGGTGCCGGCCCGCGCCACGACGGCGGCCATGCTGCACTGCGCCCGTGAGCACCTGGGGCTGCTGTGGCAGTACAAGGGCCAAAAGGGCATTTACCAGGCCCGCAAACACATGGCCTGGTACGTCAAAGGGTTTGAAGGGGCCGCTCCCCTGCGTCAGCAGCTCTGCCAGATCGAAAGCGTCGAGGCTGGTTACGCGTTGCTAGACAGGGCGCTTGTCGCCCTCCATGAAGCCGCTGTGTCAGAGCGGGCGATCACAGGGGCGCTGCCCTAGCTCCGTTGGCTCCCAAGCCTTGGCCCTGGGTCTGCCTGACTCAACCCAAACATCCTGAGCTTCGATGAATTTCTACCCAACGGATAACCGATCCTTGACTAATAGAGTTTAAGGTAGGATCTATTAATAAGTCCCATCAAAGTCCAAAAGTGAGGTTCTACCTGTGGGAAGACTACAGATCCCGAACTGGACTTGGTACAAAACAAACCCGCAGTTTCGACCCCTGTAATCTCCATGACCTCGTACGCCACCGCCACTGCCCGCGCCGATATGGGTGAGCTTCGCCGTCTGAGAAGTCTGCTGCCCCCCGAGCTGCAAAGCTGGGTGACGGTAGAGTCGGCGATTGATGTCACCCCACCCCTCGTCACCTGCGAAGAGCTGGGTAAAGATCAAGTTGAAATTCAGATCGACTTGATCAAATGGGAGCAGCTCGCCCTTGACCAGCGCAACCTGCTGTTTTGGCACGAGGTCGGCCGCATTCAAAACGACACCATTCCCCGCGACGGCTGGGAGATGGCGGCTTTGGCCATTGGTCTAGGCGGTGCCGTAGGCGAGCTGTGGGTGCAAGACGGTCTGCTGCTGATGCTGGCCATGGGACTGTGTGGTTTTTCGAGTTGGCGGCTCTACAAGCGCAACAACAACCAAAAGACTTTGCAAGAGAGCATCAGCGCCGACGAACGGGCGATCGCCATTGCTACCCGCTTTGGCTACACCCTGCCCAATGCCTACAAGAGCCTGGGTAGCGCCCTCAAAACCCTGATCGAGCAGACCCCCAAAAAGCGCCAGCGCGATCGCTACATCAAGCGCCTTGAAGCTCTCAAAAAGAGCGCCGCCAAAGCCAAAGAAAGCGCCCGTGCCGAGCGGGGTGATATGCGGTCAGCCTACTAACTCCATCTCTAAGGGGTCGGGTGCCTATGGTCTCGGCAAAGATCTCAGTCGAAACCAAGGCACCCGACCCCTTAGACCAAGGCACCCGACCCCTCAACCGAGCACCTTAAAAATCGCATCTACCGCCGTCGGAGTGATCTCTGGCGGCAAGTTTTTGCTCGCCCCGATCACCGCAAAGCCCTGCTTCTGGGGAATCACCCCCGTCAGCCCTGCTGCCGCCAGCGGTGTCTCCATATCGTGATTGCCCCTGGGCAAAACCACCAACGGCTTTGGCCCCTGGCGGTACACCGCTAGGCGCTGCACCGTTAGCTCAAAGGCCCCCGCCTGAAAAGCCGGATTTAGCCCGCCATCGTACTCAAACTTGCTCAGCATTAGCTGCATTGAGTACAGCTGCGCTGGGTTTAGCGGGGTGCTCTCTGGCACTGTGCGGGCGCGGCGGGTGGCCACCATGTCTAAAAAGGGCGTTCTGACCGCAACTGCATGATCTGCCTCCGTGTCAAAGGATCGACAGTAGGCCAGACTGTCCCAGCCAGGGCTGTCGCGCAAAATCCATTTATAGCGCTGGCCGTCGCCCTGGGCATAGAGCACCGTGCCCTGCCACTGGCCTAGGTTCAAAGGCGGCTCCAGGTTACGGGTGCGCACTGAGGCAAACCCGCCGTTGTTGGCCGTCGATACTTGCCCCCCAAAGCGTAGCCCGTGCTGCCACTGCACTTGGCTAGCGCTCACGCCCCCCATTACCCCGTCGTCTAGGCTGCCCCAAAGGGCTTGGACAGCGGGGTTAGGCTGCTCAAAATCGACTAGGGTGGCTTCCTGGTAGGTAGCCATCGCCCCGAGCAGGGGGGGCAACTCTAAACCCATATCGGCCCCCTGCCAAACCACTAGGGGAGTGTTTACCAGCGCCTCCCCAGACCCCAAAGCCTGAGTCGTAACCGAGTAGCCCAGGGGTTCTAGCTGCTGAAGAGAATTCTCCCTGGCTGCCGCTTCACCCAACAGCCAGATGGCTGGCGCTGGCGCTAAATCAGTCGGGTCTAGAATCTCGCTCAATGGGGTACCTGTGTCTATAATGCCGGGCAGGTTGCGCAGCCCCTTGCCTAAGGGGCCAATGACGTCAAAGTGCAATAGGGTCTTGAGCAGCCGAAGGGGGTTCCATACCATGATAAAAACCCGCGGCACGGGTGGGAAGACAGCGAGTTCTGGGCTGACGTGGCCCCATTAGATCTTATCCAGGTCCAGAAGCGGAACTTTGCCTGTGGAAAAACTATAGATCCTGAGCTGCAATGGGTAAGGCAGCCGTTTTTCTGTAGATTTACCCATTAACCCAGTTAATAGTTCTGGGTATGCTGAAGCCATGAACATCAACAACGAAGTCGTAGTCTCACCTCTAGGTCTGTCCCAGCCATAGATTGCTCCTATGCTGCGCACGTAGTTCTCTGCCACAGGCATTGTCCATGCGAATCCTGATTTATTCTTACAACTATCACCCTGAGCCCATCGGCATTGCGCCACTGATGACCGAGCTAGCAGAAGGGCTAGCGGCCAGGGGGCACCAGGTTCGGGTGGTAACCGCCATGCCCAACTACCCTGAGCGGGCCATCTACCCCGGGTATCGCGGACAGCTCTACACCACTGAAGAGCGCAACGGGGTAACTGTGCAGCGCTGTTTCGTGCTGACTCGTACCAAACGAGGCCTGGTGGGGCGGCTGCTGCTGGAGTCGAGCTTTATTACCCTCAGTCTATGGCCGGCGCTGCGGGGCTGGCAACCTGACATTATTCTCAACGCTAGCCCATCACTACCGGCCTGCTTACCCGTGGCCGCCCTCAAGCTGCTGTTTCAGTGCCCCAGCGTGCTGAGTTTACAAGATATTTTGCCCGAGGCGGCGGTGCAGACCGGGTTGCTCAAAAATCCCTGGGCCATTCGCCTGTTTGAGCGGCTCGAACAGTTTGCCTACGGCAACGCCACCCACATCGGCGTAATTGCCCAAAGCTTTCGCGATAATCTGCTGGCGAAGGGCGTGCCTAATGAAAAAATGACGACGATCTCCAACTGGGTAGATGTGGACTTTATTGCTCCCAAACCCCAGAGTTGCAGCCAGTTTCGCCAGTGCTACGGGCTGCAAGACAAGTTTGTGGTGCTCTACACCGGCAATATCGCTGAAACCCAGGGTATAACCACGGCTCTGCACGCGGCCCAGGCGTTGACCGCCTACCCAGACATTCAGATGGTGATTGTGGGGGAAGGCAAACGACTAGCCGCCCTAGAAGCCCTGCGCCAGCAGCTAGGGCTAACCAACGTATCGCTGCTGCCCTTTGTGCCCCGAGCCGAGCTACCCGATCTGCTGGCGGCGGCTGACGTGGGGCTGATTTTGCAAAAGCAAGGGATGGTGGGGTTTAACATGCCCTCTAAGACCCAGGTGCTGCTGGCTAGCGGTCGGCCAATCTTGGCGTCAGTGCCGAGCCACGGCACCGCTGCCCAGGCGGTAATGGCCAGCGGCGGCGGCCTTGTGGTCGAGCCTGAAAGCCCTACCGCCCTAGCTCAAGGCATTCTTGAGCTATATCACAACCCCAAAAAAGCTCAGTACCTGGCCCATCGCGGTCGCCAGTATGCCCTAGAGCACTACTCAGCGAAGCGCGCGATTGATCGCTATGAGACGTTGTTCTCTACCCTCACAGAGGCTCAGCCTCAGCACCGCGATCGTGAGGTGCGGCTGGCGCTAGAGGCCACAACCGCCAGGGAGTGAACTCCCTGGCTCATAGCAAAAGTCTGCGGTCGCAGACTGGGGAACTCGGCTCCCAATCCTCTTCAGAGGATTTCGGCTTTGAGCCTTAGACGTCTAGTCCTAGAGCATCGGTACAGTATCTAAATAACAGCACTCACTCTGGTGCCCTAGCTCCGCTTGGGCACCCTGGCCTTGCGGCTCTGCCGCTCCTTTGAGGAGGCAGAGCCTCCCACGAGCATTCCAATCACTGGAACGAGGGGCAGCAAATACTGAACCGCTGCTCTAGGCTCAGTGGCTAATCCGAGGGATCGCCCCCGAATCTGGCCTTACATTGACAGGGGTGGCAGTGCACACCCTACAGCTAACTGGGGCTACCTACTCTTCGATGGCTAGGGAGACGCGGCTGCCGCCGACGGAGCGCATTTCGCCTAAAAACTGCATCACCTGCTCGTAGGGCAGGTCTTGGGCGGGCAGCAGAAACACGATATTGTCGGGGTTGCGGCTGAGATAGGCCTCCATCTGGCCCTTGAGGGCGTCTACTTCCACCGGCTGACCGTTGAGCTGCACCTGATTCTCGCCGACCAGTTCGACGATGAACGGGTCGGCGGGTAGGGGGGTCGGCGCATTGTCTGGCTGCTCAGCCGGAAGCTGGACATCGATCAGCTTTTCGCTGCCCAGACTCACGGTAATCACGACGAAGAAAGCCAGTATCCCCATCATCACGGTGAGCATGGGGATCAGATCGACCTGGGGGAGCTTTGAAGGTTGGTGTTTACTAAAGCGCATGGGGCACCCTACAGACGATCCACAGGTTTGCCGCTGGTGAGCAGCTCGGGCCGATGGTGGGGGTCGGCGGCTACGGTCGGCTCATACCAGTACTGGCGATAGACTAGCTCTAGCTCGTTGCCGGCGTCAGAAAAGTAGTCGATCTGCTGGGCCTGAAGGCTAACCATCACCCGAAACACCAGCAGCGCCACAATGGCGACCACCATACCGGCAGCGGTGGTAATCAGCGCTTCGCCAATACCGGCGGCGGCGGCGCTGGCCTGTTCACCGCCGCCGCCGCCGCCAATGTTGAGGTTGCCAAAGGTGGCGATCAGGCCCGTTACTGTGCCCAGCAGACCCAGCAGGGGGGCAACGGCGACGATGGTTTCTAAAACTTTGTCGCCCTGGCGCATTTTGGCAAACTCGCGATCGCCCGCAGTTTCCATCGCCAGACGAAAGGTGTCGGGGGAGGGCTGCTTGAGCCGCAGGGGGGCCAGCAAAAACCGCCCGATGGGCAGGTCTTGGGACTGGGCGGCGATCGCCGCCGCCTGACTCAGGTCGCGCCGCGAGGTATCGAGCACCTCGCTGACCACCTGGTCTTCGCGACGCAGCAGCTTGGTCCAAAACAGGGCGCGCTCTAGGGCGGTGGCAATGGTCAGCACCGAGCATCCCACAATGGGCACCATGACCGGCCCACCCCTTGCCAAAAATTCAAGAACAGTTGTCATAGCCCAGGAGTTAGGTTGAATAGGTTTACTGAACCGTGCCTTTTACCAAGATAAGCCTACAGAAAGGCACTGGCCCACAAATTAAGGAATAGAAATCTCTGCCTTAAGAAACCATTAAGACACCTATCCTTGGGAGCAAACGCTGGCCGTTAGGTGGTCTCTAGATAAGAACATACCCTCGTAGGATGGGCAAAGCTTGCGTGCCCATCGGCACGAATGCCTAACGATGGGCACGGGCGAGGCCCTTTGCCCATCCTGCGCCCAGGGGCAACTCTTTTATGGAAATGTCCTTAGTCGTTGTCGCCGCGAACGTAGGGACGATTGATGACTCGGCCGGTCGGCCCGGTCACCGTAGTGGTTTTGACTACCGGGCTGTCTGCCGCTGCCGCCTGGGGAGCGGCGGGCGGCGCTGGGGCGGCAGCGCCAGCGCCAGCGGTGGTTTGGGCACCTGGGGCGGTAGCGGGCAGCGCCGCTACCGCCGCCTGAGTTTCTTGCCAGGTGAGGTTGCCGTCGGCGGTAATGCTGACCAGCACTGACTCAATGGTAGCGGTGGCGGTCTCAAGGCCGCCTACCACCTGGCACTGAAAGCGATCGCCTGGCTGGTTGACCCGGTAGGTGGCGGTGCCGCAGTCGATCTGCGATCGCTGGCCATAGACCTGGGCCAGCCCCTGCTGAATGGTGTCTTCAACCTTGGGCAGGTTGAGCAATACCTTAGAGTTGGGCACCTCCCAGGTGACATTGCCCTGGCTATCTAGCTGGGTAACGTTGATGGTGAAGGTGCCCTCGGGGTCGAGTTCGCCGACGCAGCGAAAGTAGGCCTCGGCCTGACGGGTGACATCGCTGGGGCAACGCACCGCCTTGAGCGACAGGCGACGCCCCTGGCGCTCAATGTCGGCTTTGATCATGGCCTCGGTACTGCCGGTGTCGAGGCGGTTGCCGCAGGCCGTCAGCCCCAGGGCACCCAGGGCCAAGAGATAAACAACAGACTTGGGAGAGCAGGTGGGGGGTAGCCTGTCCATCGCACCAGTAAATCCTTAGGGTAAATTCTATTTCGCCAACTATTTTGTCAATTACCTTTGCCAAGTACCCCGATTGTGGCAGCAATGACACCCCAGTGCATGCTGCCTTCAATACTTCCCCCCCAATTGTGCTGAGGCGGCGGCCAATCTCCACCATAATGAAGATGGCTTAACAATCGTTCACAGATATCTCTTCCCCATGGCAAAAGACCTACAGCAATTTTTGACCCTCCTAGAGGAGCGGGGACAGCTGCGTCGCATTGCCGCCCCCGTCAGCCCAGATCTAGAAATTGCTGAGATTGCCAACCGTCTGCTGCTCGGCGGCGGCCCCGCCCTGCTGTTTGAAAATGTGCGGGGGGCCACGATGCCCCTGGCGATCAACGTGCTGGGCACGGTGGAGCGAGTTTGCTGGGCCATGGGTATGGAGCACCCCGCTGAGCTAGAAACCCTGGGCGAAAAGCTGGCGCTGCTCTACCAGCCCCGGCCCCCGAAGCAGTTTTCCCAGGCGATTGACCTGGGCAAGGCGCTGTTTGACGTGGTCAAAGCCAAGCCGATGCGCGACCTGCTGCCCCCCTGCCAGCAGGTGGTGCTCAAAGACGATGCGGTCGATCTCAACCAGATGCCGCTGCTGCGGGTCTACCCCGGCGATGCCGACCGGGTGATCACCCTGGGGCTGATGATCACGAAAGACCCCGAAACCGGCATTCCTAATGTGGGGGTGTACCGGCTGCAGCTCCAGTCAAAAAATACCGCGACGGTGCAGTGGCTGTCGGTGCGGGGCTGTAGTCGCCATCTGCGCAAGGCGGCTGAGATGGGCAAGAGTTTGGAGGTGGCGATCGCGATCGGCGTACACCCCCTAGTGATTCTCGCCGCCGCCACGCCGCTGCCCATCGACCTCTCGGAATGGCTGTTTGCGGGCCTCTACGCCGGTAAGGGCATTCACTTGGCCAAGTGCAAAACCGTGGATCTAGAGGTGCCCGCCGAGTCTGAGATTGTGCTCGAAGGCACCATTACCCCCGGCGACACCGCCGTCGATGGCCCCGCTGGCGACCACATTGGCTACTACGGTGGCGTCAACGAGGCCGCACCGCTGCTGCGGTTTCACTGTATGACCCACCGCAAAAGCCCGATCTACATGACGACGTTTAGCGGTCGCCCGCCTAAGGAAGACGCCATGATGGCGATCGCCCTCAACCGGATCTACAACCCGATCCTGCGCCAGCAGGTGCCTGAGATTCAAGATTTCTTTTTGCCGATGGAGGGGCTGAGCTATAAAGCGGCGGTGCTCTCGATTGAGAAATCGTACCCCGGCCAGGCCAGACGGGCGGCCTTTGCCTTTTGGTCGGCGCTGCCGCAGTTTAGCTACACCAAGTTTGTGATTGTGGTCGATAAGGCGATCAACATTCGCGACCCGCGCCAGGTGATGTGGGCGGTGACCTCTAAGGTTGACCCGGTGCGGGATGTGTTTATCTTGCCCAACAACCCGTTTGACAAGCTCGACTTTGCTACCGAGAAGCCGGGGCTGGGCAGCCGCATGGGCATTGATGCGACGACGAAGGTTTACCCGGAGACTGACCGCCCCTGGAGTGAAGAGCTGACCCCCGACCCAGAGACGGCGGCGCTGGTGGATGGCCGCTGGGCGGAGTATGGGCTGGATGACTTGAACCTGGGCGATGTCGACCCCAATTTGTTTGGCTATGACATCAAGTAAACCTCAGGAAGGCGACACTGATGACGAGGATGGTCAGGGTAGTGCCAGGGACTAGGACGCAGATCGGTGGATCAGGGCCAAATATAGGTGAGGGCCAGATCTAAAATGGCGGTGCGATCAATCATGTTCCCCAGGGTCTTTGGGTCGTAGAGACCTTCTGCGACTTCTAGAGAAGCAGCGTTGAGGGCCGGTTCGTAGGCTTCTTCTAGAGCCAGCCGCAGTTCTTCGGGCTGAAGATAGTGCCCCCCGGCTTTGCGGCGCTTGTTTTTGCTTTGAATTTCTAGGGCTGAGTTACGAATGGAGACATCCCAAGACCGAGTAGTTCGGTTCTCAGCCTGTTGCTTAATGAGGTGTAGGAGCAGAACCTTGGCATAATTGCGAATATTGTTGACCTTATCGTCCCGGCTCATTTCTTCTAAGTCTTCGACAATGACCAAGGCTCCGGGGATATCGCCTTGGAGCAGTCGGTCTTTGAGTTCTAGCAGTTCTTCCATAGGTACTGTTGTCTGGCGATGGCCTGGCTCTGCCGACGCAAGAGCATCGCACCAAAGCGCCGCCAGAATGTTGTTTGCTTTGATTCTAATCTATGGCTTGATTTAAGCAGCTCGAGGCGATCAGACAGATAGGGGGCGACCAGCCAAGATGTCACCGTAGGCTTGGGCAAGTTGTTGGGCGATCGCAGGCCAGTTGTATTTAGTTTGAGCCAGCCGCTGACCGTTTTGGCCCAGCTCCAATCGCAAATCTTTAGAGCTAAGGAGCTTAGATAGAGCTGCCGTCCAATCGGTTAAGTTGCCGGGCACCACTAACCCAGCCTGAGCGGCGGCGATATCAGGGGCGATTTGCACCTCGGGGGTGATGATGACCGGTAGGGTGGCGGCTAAAGCCTCGGCAACGGCAATGCCAAAGTTTTCTGAATAGGACGGCAGCGCAAAGATATCTGCCCCTTGCAATAGGAGATCTTTGTCTGAGCCAGAGACAAAGCCTGTAAAGGTGACGCTGTCGGCAATCTCCAGGCTGTGGGCTAGGGTCTGTAGGCGATCACAGTAGCCCGCATCTCCAGAACCGGCCAGCAAAAGGTGATAGCCGTGAGATTTGGGGTCAAGTTGAGCAAAAGCGCGCAGCAGAAAGTCAGGGCGCTTTTTTTCGTGCAGGCGCGATAGAAACAGAACAGTGGTGCAGTTGGCTGGTAAGGAGTAGCGATCACGCAACCGAGCCGCTGCATCAGATATCTTGGGTGCAGCGCTGACCCCTAGCGGCAAGACCAGAGTCGGCGAACTTACCCCAAACCGACGCACATCTTCGGCTTCTGCGGCCGTAGTGCAATGCACAGCCGCAGCTCGATTGAGCGTAGGGCGCTCTATAAAATGACCATAGACTTGCTTCTTACGCTGGCTCTGCTGAAGCGCCCAAGGCGTCAGCTGGCCAATGGTGCTCAACACATAGGGGATTTTGTGCCGCTGGGCCAGACGCGCTGCTACGGTGGGCGCATAACAAAATAAGTAGTGGGTGTGAATAATGTCGTATTCTCCCAAATGATCGATCATCCACTGGGTTAATCCAATGGATGGAATAAATGCCTTAAGCCGAGCCAAACGCGGGAAAAACCAGACTGGCACACCGCCGTAATCAACCCGTTGAGTGGTCGGGACATCTAACAGACCAGCTTCATCGTCGTTAGTCGTGGCTATTTCGGCATCATTACCCAGACCGCGCAAAGCATAAGCTATACTCAGCGCTGCTTGGGTTGGCCCACCCAGTTTATAACTGAGCGAAGGCAGCACATGGAGGATTTTCATGCTAGATTACTGCCGAACCCAAACTCTTCAAGCAGAATTAGAAGATTAGCCTGAAACTGCTCAAACCCGTAGATTTCGTCAACTTTTTTACGAAGAATTTCTGGCTGATAGATTATTGGATGCGTTGACTCGCCCTGAAGAATATTGGTCAAGACGTTGGCTATTTCTTCTACATTGTCAGGATCAACTAGAACCCCTAGCTCGCCATTACATAAAGCATCAATAGCACCATCTTGATTACCCCCTACTGTGGGCTTGCCACAGGCGAGAGCTTCAAGGTAGACAATACCAAAACCTTCACCTTTGCTCGGCATCGCAAAGACATCGCAGAGATTGTAGTAATCACAAATTTCGTCATCAGAGACGAAACCAGCTAATGTTACACAATCTCTTAGGCCAAGAGACTCGATCAAAGCCTCAACGCGAGCCTGATCACGACCTTTGCCAACCAAGACATAGTGAACATCGGGCAACTTTTTCTGCATTAGAGGAATCGCCCGAATCACCTGATCATAGCCCTTGTATTGTTCGTCATCGGCTAGACGAGCAACCGTTAAAATTATAGGCTGACTAGCCTCAAGGGCATGCCTGTCTAGCAAATAAGCTGGCTTCGGCTTGATTTTGAAATGTCTGACATCAAACGTGACGGGTAGCAATGAGACTTTGCCAGGATGCAGGTTCTGTTCTAGGAGCAAGCGATCACTAGTGTATTCGCTGATAGAAACTATCTTTTCAGATGCTCGCAGGGCTAGTTGCTTATTTGGACTATCAATGTCCCAGGCGTCAACTCCATATACGAGTATCCAATAGGGAATTCCTAGAAACTTATTAATTAAATAGGCAACAGGGGCAAAGTTTAAATGCCCACATATAACCAAGTTGGGTCGTTTTCTAAAGAATGAAGCTAGAATATTCCAGATAAAAGAAAGTGTTTGCAGCTTAATGGGCGATCGCCCGCTAAAAACAAAAGAAAAGTGGCCGGCCTCAAACAGCTTTTCAGGATTGCCAGCATCAAGCTTGTCAACAACAAGTACATGCATGTTTGCAAGGCTAGCTTGCTTATGCAAGCATTCAATTGCAGAAAGAATATCTTGTAGATAGACCTGAATTCCACCTTTGAATTCAAAGAGGTTGGGAACCCAGAAATGAACCAGCTTGGAATTGGCTTTTGTATCTATTGCCATTTACTTTGATATCTTATTACTCAGTAAGTAGCGCCTGAACTTTAGTAGCTAGCTTTTGGCGATAGGCAAACCAGGTCGAATCCTCAGCTTTTATTCGAGCAGCTTGCCCCATTTCACTCAATTCTTCGGGATGCTGATGGCACCACTCTAGCTTTGCTTGAATTGCATCAGCGTCGCGAATTGGAATAATAAACC
>DAIPYU010000029.1:23742-39728 GCA_036782635.1 Nodosilinea sp. CTOTU7353 | reverse complement strand
TCATTGACCCCGTCACCCGCATCGAGGGGCACGCCAAAATCTCCATCTACCTCGACGCTCGGGGGGAGGTGACTGACGCTCGGTTTCACGTCACCGAGTTGCGCGGGTTTGAGAAATTTTGCGAGGGGCGACCCTTTTGGGAAATGCCCAAGCGGTCAGGCTCGACGGTCTTGGCGGCTGCGATCGCATTCCACATCCCTCACCTCGGGGTCATGCTGCCCACCACGCCGCTGCATCATCTGTTGCTGCAGCAGTACGGCTCGCCATTGGTGGCCACCAGCGGCAATTGATCGGGCGAGCGCTCTGCACCGACAACCCAGCCGCCGACCAACCGCTCGCCGCCATTGCCGACGGGTTCTTGGGGCACAACTGATGCGTCGATTTTCGCTGGTGGGCTCAGAAAGGAAAGTCCTGGCCCGTCTATGCTTGGCCTTCTCCGTGGTGTTGGTCAGCCAGTGGCAACAGATCTAGGATGTGGTCGAACTGGTAGTCGGTGGCCCAGTGTCGCAGGCAGTCTGTGAGCGGTGCTCCCTCGGGGGGAATCAGTTCGACTAGGGCGAGAACAGTAATATCATCCCCTAGCGTCGCTGCCTGCTGAAGCTGGTTACGCCACTCCTTGGGCATGATCTCGAGATGTTTGGCCTGGGGCAGGGGGGATCTCTGGGGTGGGGTGAGGGCTTGGCTGGACATGGGATTGACCGCGCTCAGGGTCTGGTCACTGCCCGCTACCGTGAGCGTGAACTCAAAGCAACTGCCGAGGCCGAGCTGGCTGTGGCACTGGATCTGGCCCCCCAGCAGACGCACGTATTCTTGGCAGATAAACAGCCCCAGCCCGCTGCCCCGCTGAGATCGCTGCCCCGCAGTCGACTGTTCAAAGGGGCTAAACAGGTGCTCTAGCTCATCGCTACTGATGCCGGGGCCAGTGTCGGTAACTGTAAAGGTCAGGTCGTACTGACTGGGTAGGTTGGCCACTTCGGCCTCAGCGGGCGATGAGGTGGCGGCACCCCGGGGCTGGCCCAACACTCGCAGAGTAACCTGCCCGGCGACGGTAAACCGAAAGGCATTTTCTAGCAGATTTATCAGACTCTGGTGCAGCTTGGCTTCGTCAATGCAGATGCGTTGGGGCACCGTCCCTATCACCGCCACCCGAAATTCCACCGACGGGTTCACCAGATGGGGCAGATGGGCCGAGAACTGGGTTTGAAGATGGTGCAGTACCAGCCCTAGGTCTAACCAGTCCGAGGCCATGGCGGGGGCCTCCTCAAGATCAAGTTTGGAGGCCAGCAGCAGGTTGTTGAGCTGCACCAGTAGATAGTTGGCGCTCTGGTACATGCTGGCCAGCGCCTTGTTGTGGGGCTCCGCCAGGGATACATCCTGCTGCATCACCTGAATAAACCCCAGGATGATATTCAGCGGCGTCCGCAACTGGTGGCTCATATTGGCCAAAAATAGACTTTTGGCTTGGCTGGCGGACTCTGCGACCACCTTGGCCGCCTCCAGTTCAGCGGTGCGCTGGGCCACCCGGCTTTCCAGCTGATCTATAGCATCGGCTATCTGGGTCGTCATTTGGTTAAAGGAGCTGGCTAGTATGTTGATCTCACGCAGGCCTTGCACCGCTACAGGTTGGGTGCGATCGCCCGCTGTGATCGCCCGACTGGCCACCGCCAGCTGCCGAATGGGGCGGTTGATCCAGCGAGCGGTCAGCAGCGCCATCAGCAGCGCGATCGCCAAGGACAACATCACCAGCAGCAGCGTCGTGCGCCAGTAGGTATCTATTTGGGTCAAAAAGTCGGTCTCAGGCACCACCACCACCACCACCCAGTCGAGCCCCAGCTCGTCTGCCAAGGGCACAGCACTGACAAACTGCTGCCCGTCGGGCCGCCAGAACTCTAGATGGAGCGGGGTTGTGATCGTTAGCCCATCATGTTGAGCCAAGTGCTGGGCCGCCGCCCGTATCTGAGGATTGGGGCTGTCGGTAGCCGCCAGACGGCTGGCCTCGCCATCCACCATCGCAAACGGCGCTCCGTCTGCAGCACTGGCCACCAGGAGCCCACTGCGCTCTATCACAAAAATTTGGGTGGAGGGGCTCACCTGAATCGTCTGCAAAAACTGCCCCAGCTGGGTCAAGACCAAGTCTGCCCCCATCACCCCCATCAGCTCACCCTGCGGCGTATACAGCGGATAGCTAGCCGAAATCGAAAGCACATCGGGCTGGTCAATCCAGGGGTAAATCGGGCTCCACAATGGACGCCCCGCCGCCGCCGCCGCCGCATACCACTCCTCTTCCTGAATAGGTTCAGGAGAGTAGATAGTCTCAGCTTGAGTACGATAGCCCTGGTCATCGGTTTCGTAGATCGTCATGTGGTCTAGGTCATCGCGGCGGGTTTCGTTGATCAGCAGAGTGCCGTCTGCCAGCCGCTCGACGCCAATAAACTCTCCGGCGGAGTTGGCATAGTTTAGATAGTCAACCGGGTAAGTCTGCATTTGCTGCCAAAAGAACCGCCCCATCTGTTCAAAGTTATTTAAATCGAGCAGTTGGGTCTCTACGACAGCGACATGGGTCTCGTTCAGCCGGGTCACCATTGAGGTTTGGTAATCAATGTAGGCAGCAACCCGCGCCGTGGTCTCCTCTTGCCGGTCGGTGGCGAGCTCCTCCACGGTCACCTGCCGATACTGCACCAATATCCAGCTGGCTAAGCCCACCACCGTCAGCATTTGCAGTAGGTAAGGCACCTCCAGAACGGCAACTAGCGGCACTCGCTCTAGTAAACGGATTGGTTTAAAGCACCATCGAGGCATCGTCATCGCCAGACTCGTTGAAGGGATGGGCAAAAGATTGGGGGCGGTGGGACATGGATTGAAGGTTCAGCTATTTAGCCTAACCTGTAGCGGAGGGGCTAACGGGGAGAACCCCAGAGCACTACGGCAAGACCGGGGGCAGACAGGCCAGAATGCGGTCGAACTCGAAGTTCTGAGCCCAAATAGCCAAGGCCTGGGCGATCTCCGGGGGGGCGGCGTCCGCATCTTCCAGCAGTTTGATCAGCCGCGTATCTGAGCCCGCCATGGCGGCCTCGGCTAGCATCTGTTGCCAGTCGGCGGACATGGTTTGCAGCCAGGTCGCCATGACCGCTGGGCTGGGGCGCAGGGCGGCTAGCGAGGCGGCGGTACCAGAGGCTAGGTCAGGGGCCGAGGTCTCGCCAGTGTCAGTCTCGCAGAGGTAGCGCACGGGCAAATGGGCCGCCACGGTTTGCAGGATGGTTTCGAGTGGGAAGGGCTTGGGCACTAAGTCGTCGCACCCGGCGGCCAAGCTCTTAGAGCGCTCTTCTTCAAAGGGGCTAGAGGTCAGCGCTATGATCACCGGGCTGGGGGTAAGGTCGAGGGCTCTGATCTGACGAGTGGCAGCGTAACCATCTAAAACGGGCATACGGATGTCCATCCAGATCAGGTGGGGTTGCCACTCCTGGGCCTGCTCCACGGCGGCTAGGCCGTCGGCGGCGGCCCGCACCTCAAACCCCACCGACTGGAGCAACCGCACCAGCAGATGGCGGTTAGTGGGATGGTCGTCCACCACCAGCAGTCGATAGGAAGGCTGGTGGGGATCTAGCGTCAGAATTGCCGCCGGGTCGGGGGTGGGGCTAACCTCTGCACCGTCCACCCAATTGACCGGTAGGGTAAACCCAAATACTGAGCCCTGGCCCATCTGCGTTTCCACGGTCAATTCGCCCCCCATCAGGCGGACAAACTGTTGGCTAATGCTGAGACCCAACCCACTGCCCTGGTGCGATGGCCTCAGGTCGGCCTCTGACCATCGCAGTCCGGCATGGGCCTGGCTAAAGGGCTCAAACAACCGGTGCATATCCTCGGGGGCAATGCCGGGGCCGGTGTCGATGACCGTAAACTCCAGCACCGTGCTCGCCTGGGAAGAGTCTCCAGGGGTGGGCGGTTGGCATCGCACCTGCAGCATCACCCAACCTGACTGGGTGAACTTGATCGCATTGCCCAACAGATTGATCAGCACCTGCCGCAGCTTGCTTTCATCAGCGGCAATGTACGTCGGCATGGCCGGATCGCAGTCAAAGGTCAGTTCCAGCCCTTTGGCTTCTGCTTGGAGCAGCAGCATCGCCTCTAGACCCAACAGCAGATAGGACAAATCGAAGTTGGTTACCTGTAACGAGACGCGCCCCGCCTCAATCTTGGACATTTCGAGCACGTCGTTAATCAGCGCCAGCAGGTGTTCGCCACTGTGGCGAATGATTTCTAGATAGCCGACGGCCTCATCATCTACCTGGCAGTCGCGGTTGATTAGCTGGGCAAATCCAATGATGCTGTTGAGGGGGGTGCGCAGCTCGTGGCTCATGTTGGCTAGAAAAGTGCTTTTGGCCTGGTTGGCGGCATCGGCAGTGGCTCGGGCCAGCTGTAGCGCCTGCTCGGCCTGTTGTCGCTCCAGTTCGGCGGCGGCCCGGGCGGCAAAAATCCGCAAAATCATCTCGCGGGTGGGGTCAGCCACCATCGGTTGGTCGTCGATCACCGCCAGATGGCCAATCACCTCTCCGGCCCGATTAACCAGGGGAATGCCTAAGAAACTGGCGGCCTCTAACCTGCGTAATTTCTGGTCGGTTGGGTAGAACGACTGCACCTGGTCGGGAATGTACAGCACCTCCCCGGCTATCACCTGCTCACAGGGAGTGCCTAGGGTGTCGTATTTCTGGGGCTGGCTCAGCCGGCCGTTTTGCCAACAGGCCAGGGTACTCACCTGCTGGTTGTCAGGGGCTAAGCACTGGGTGACCAGGGCGTAACGCACCTGGAGAATGTCGGCCAGGCAGCGCACCAGCGATTCAAAAAAGTCTTGGCCGGTTTTGGCGGCGGTACCTTCCACCATCAGCCGCAGCGCCTCTTCCTGGCGTTTGACCTGGGTCAGGTCTTCGATCACCCCTACCAGACGGTACACCTCCCCCTGCTGATTGCAAATGGGAAAGGCGCGCGCCCGTACCCAGGCCTGCTGCCCCTGGGGCTGGACGACCCGAAACTCTTCATCGTAGATAAAGCTGGCCAGGGCAGTGGCGTCGCTGAGGCGGGGCAGGCTGCGACAAATGCGGTAGCGATCATCGGGATGCACCGCCTTTAGCCAGGCCATGGGGTTGTGGTAGAGATCGTCCCGGTGGCCCCAAATGCCCTCGTAGGCAGGGGAGACGTAGCTGACCTGGTTTTCGTGCAGCTCGTAAATCCAAAATGTGCTGTCGATGTATTCCGCCAGCTGGCGGAATTTCTCTTCGCTAGCCTGCAACGCAGCCTTGCCCCGCTGCTGATTTTGCTCCAGCCGGTAGGTGCTGATCACCTTGCTGATGCTCTGGGCCATCAGCTCAATGATTTCTTTTTCGTGCTGCTTAAACCCCTGGGGGCGGGGGACGGTATCAAAAAAGCAGAGGCTGCCGTACACCATGTCGTCTACTATGATCGGCGTGCCCAGGTAAGACTCCAGCTTTAGGGCCTGGTAGAGCGGGTGCTGACGCAGGGCGGGATCGGCTCCCACATGGGCTAAACACACCGTCTGTCGTTGCTGAATTGCCATACCGCAGAAGGTGTTGTCTAAGTGACAGCGCAGGTTGGGTTCTAGACCGGGTAGATCGGCCAGCATGGCCTGGGCTACATAGTCGGCCTCCTCTACCCGGCCCACCATGCCGCCGCTAAACCCCAACACCTGGCAGCCAGTCTGGAGATAGTCTGCCAACAGCGCCTCGAAGCTGATAAACCGGGTCAGGCTGAGGCGGTGTAGCTCTTTCAGGCTGCGGCTAAACTGCTGCAGAACGTCAGATCTCTGCACCAGCAATTGTTCTACCTGCTGGTGGGCGGTCAAGTGTTTGATCAGAGCCGAAAGGCGACTTGAAACCTGTTGCAATTTGAGCTGATCGCGATCGCGATCGGCCAGCTCCTGCCGCAGTCGCTCGTTGTCAGCCATCAGCTGCTGCTGCCGCTGCTGCACCCGCAGATAGTTCGCTACCTTCGCCAGCAGTGTCTCAGGGGCAACGGGCTGAGCCAGATAGTCGATCGCCCCCATCGATAGGGCTTTGAGCAGCCCCGCCTGGGGGTCTAGCAGACCGAGCACGATCACGGGGATAGTCTCTGTGGCCGGGTTAGGCTGCCCTGGCCACCCCAGATCGTCGCTAGGGCCATCGATCTCAGATAGATTGAGCAAAATCAGATCGGGGGCCGCCGCCTGCATAGCCCTGGAGGCGATCGCCTTTCCCTGGCGGCAGTGTACGGCATAGCCCTGCCGCTGAAGCAGGAGGACCAAATCGTCGAGGTCCTCGACAGCATGGCCCACAATAGCAATGGTTTCACGGGCCGGGCGGAGGTCGCAGTGAGTCATAGTAGTGGCTAATTCAGGACGCAGAGTTAGATATGTTCTCAAAGGTTTCCCCAAAGTCTGACTCATGGGCGTAGACGTACTCCAAAGCTAAGCCCTTCGCTATCTTCTCCAGCATTACGCCGGGCTGAATCGGTTTTTCGACCCAGTCATTGCAGCCAGCGGCCCGCACCCGAAAGGCGTCATGTCGGTCACCGTCTGCCAGGGCGATGATCTGAGTAGACGCAAACTGTTGAGGGGGGGTCTCTGGGCGGAGCTGTCTGTGCTCTATAGTGCGCAGGTGGCGCGTTGTTTCGTAGCCATCCAGATTGGCCAGGGCCAGAGCCATGCAGACCAGGTGAGGCTGCCAGTCTGCCCATTGGATAATGGCTTCGCGTCCACTGGTCGCCACCCGTAGCTCAAAGCCCAGCGGAGCCAGCAGGGTCTGGAGCAGAACGCGACTGCTGAAGTCGTCCTCGACAATTAAGATGCGATAGGAAGGAGAACCAGGGGCTAGGGCCACCGCCCGCTGCGGCGAGGGTGCCAGAGGAGCCACAGGTTTCGGCTGGGTCATGGCCAGGGCTCTGTTGACGAGACTCAGCAGGTAATCACCGCTGGTATAGACACTTTCCAATGCCTCTCGATGCTGGGGGGTGAGGCTAGCTTCCTCCAACAGCTGCTGACTAACCGCCAAGATTTCACTGAGCGGAAGCCGCAAATCTCGGCTCAGGTCAGTCAGCAGCTGATAATTGATGCGGCTAGACACCTCGGCGATGCGCTTGCTCTGACGGAGTTCAGCGGTGCAGGTGGCAATCCGCTGCTCTAGCACCTGGGTTTGAGCTGCCAGCCGCTGCACAGAGTGGAGAACACGAACCGGCGAGATCTGATTGCTAACCCAATAGTCATCTGCTCCTCGGTCGAGCCAGAGCGCAGCCTCAGCCTCCTGCTCCGGTTCTAGGATGGCAATCACCCGGGAGCCAGGCCACTGGGCCGCCAGGGCCGCCAGGCTCTCAACCCCGGCGGCCTGGCCCAGCAAGATTACGTCTGGAGGCCAGGTGGAGTTGAGGGCAAAACCGTCGTCACTTTCCCAAAAAATCCAGCGATAGCGGTTGGTGTTACCCAGCCACTGGGCAAAGAGATCGCCATCGACCGGGTTGCAGGCAATACCCAGCACCGTAACTTGATCAGGAGATAGAGAAGACCGCATAGACGTAGAGGGAATAAGGTGGAACCATCGCCGATCATCCAGCTAGCCGGACAAATCTGAGCCAGAGCCGTCAGCCATGGCCCACCCATCCGTAGAGACAGTCGACTATTTCAGGAACAGCTCCAGCATGGACAAGAACTGTGACAATCCTGTGGCAAGGTAGCGGTTGTTTGAGGCTTTAGGAAAAGAACTGGGTTGTGCAGGGGTCGCAGTAGGGCCATGGTTTAAGCACCATAGGTCGGCAATAGCCAGGGTGTAGAGTATGCCAGTTACCCAGATCCGAGTCCGGGGGCCGCGATCGCTGTAGCCGATCAGGAGCAGCCTTCTCAAGCCCCCTACTCTCCACAAGCTCAGGGGTTGCACAGAAATGACACATTTCTTGGCTACGGTAAATATCAAACCTAGTCAGGATGTCTTGACCGGTTCACCAGCCTCCCTGCCCCCCGCTGTTGCCAGCCCAAGTTGCCTCAAAGCCCCCAGAGGCAGAGTCTAGCTGCCCCCTGTACGACACCTGCAACGCCTGCTAGCCCTGCTTTGGCGGTGGGAAAGCCCGCGCGCAAGCGCTCCGGATAGGTGACTGGCTACCTGTTTGCTCAGTGTGCTCAGCCCATTACCCCACAGATTTTTTCTGCATGCTAAAGAGCTCAATCAACCCGACTCAAGATACGTCTCTGCTCCTCTGCCACGAGCTGAGAACCCCGTTGACGTCTATTCAGGGAGCACTCAAGCTGTTGGGCTATCAGCACCTTGACTCGCTGTCTGACGATGCTCAACGCCTGCTAGCGATTGCCATCAACAATGCCGATCGCCTAGTCCGATTGACCAATGCACTCGAAGTCAAGCCAACGCCATTGTTGACCATACTATCCTCCGCCAAAATTGAGCTGCTTCAGCTGGAAAATGATCTACATTTGGCCGCAGAAAAACAGGATTTTTACCTACTTTACCAACCAGTAATCTGCCTAGAAAATAAAAAAATTATTGGTTTTGAGGCTCTGGCCAGATGGCGACATAGCACCCGAGGAGAAATTGCCCCGCAGGTTTTTATTCCCCTGGCAGAGAAGACAAACTTGATCTACGATATCGGCCTTTTTCTATTAGATCAAGCCTGCCGACAATTGCGTCAGTGGCAAATTAATTTTCCGTCTAATCCTCCACTCACCATGAGCGTAAATCTCTCTGCTGTACAACTTCAAAATCCTAGTCTGGCAGAGCAAATTAGTAAAATTCTGGCGAAAAATTTTCTTTCGCTCAGTAGTCTCAAGCTAGAAGTAACAGAAAGTGCCCTGGTAGAAAATGCCGATGTAGCCGTTAAGACCCTGGCCAATCTGCGGCAGCTTGGAGTGCAGATTTATATCGATGACTTTGGTACTGGTTACTCTTCCCTAGGTAGACTCCAAGAGCTGCCCTTCGACACCCTCAAAATTGATCAGTCTTTTGTCCGAAATAAAAACTGGATTATGAGTGAGGCGATTCTCATGCTTGCCCAAAAATTAGGATTAGACGTGATTGTAGAGGGTGTGGAAAGTCTGGAGGACTTAATTAATCTGAAACAGCTAGGGTGTCAAAGAATGCAGGGCTACTTTTTCTCTAAACCGGTTGACCCCGCTAGCATAGCAGATCTCTTGAATCACAAATTTATAGAAGAAAGATTAAATTTTCTTGAAAAAAGCACGCTAAGAACATAGGGTGCCGCATCCAAACAAACAGAGAACCAATTTTGTCTATCGTCGGTCTGAAAATATGAATCTCAGTCAGGAAGAAAAAATCTACCCATTAGACCAGCTAGATCCTAGCCAATTTGTTCTCCTCCTCCAGGATGGAGAACGCAAGCTGACCATACCTTTAGGCAGAAGCTTTTACTCCATTGGGCGCGATCAAGATAGAGATATCCAGCTGTCTTGCCAGGGGGTCTCTCGCTACCACGCGAGCTTGATATGGCTGCATGACGGCTACCAAATTATAGATGGAGAGCCCGGCGGCAAGCTAAGTATAAATGGCATTTCAGTAAATGGGAAAGCCATCAAAAAGAAGACCATACAGGTGGGAGATAAAATAGTATTTTGCAAGGATGTGCATGGGGAATTAGTAAATTGCCTACTTGACTTGAACGAAGAAAATACAGCTTTAGAGCATTCGTTCAACAGTGAGAATTCAATTCGATTTTCGCCAAGCAGAGGTTTTGGAAATCCTCGAAATGAGATTGACTTTGATCTCTTTTGTGGATGCCCTGACTTATTTGTCAAGGTTGACTCTGAAGGTCGAATTTTGAGCTTTCAGAATGGCACAGATGTAGAGCTGCCAAGACTTTCCCAAGCACAGCTTGGCAAAACAATTTCAGAATGCTTTCCCGTCAATTTTTCCCTCAATCTATTTAAATATATCCGGCAGTTTGAAAAAAGTGGAGACCTGCAATCTTTCGAGGCTTCTCTCCCGCAAAATGGTCATTTTCTATTTTGCGAACTGAGGATTTTTTCTGCGGCAGACTCCAGCCAAATTATCATTTTTCGCAATATAAATAAGCGTAAGTCGTTAGAGCGAAAACTCCTAAATGAGGCTGTTCACGACAGCTTGACGGGGCTGCCAAATCGGGCACTTTTTCTAGAAAAAACGGCTCATTCTGTTGCTCTAAAACAGCGCAAAAAGAGCTATGAGTTCGCTGTGCTATTCATAGATTTAGATCGCTTTAAGATTGTCAACGATAGTCTGGGCCATCTGGCTGGCGATCGCCTGCTAGTCGAAATTGCGACTCGGCTAAAAGCCTGCCTGAGACCCCAGGATCTGGTGGCCCGACTGGGTGGCGATGAATTTGCTATTTTGCTCCACGATATTCAGGTGGTTGAGGATGCCATCGAAGTCGTTGAGAGGTTGCAAGCCAAAATCACAACTCCTCTCATGCTAGAAGACAGAGAAGTTTTCCCGAGTGCCAGCATTGGTATTGCCTTTAGCAATGATGTATACGACAGCGTAGAAGAGGTCATTAAAGATGCTGACATTGCGATGTACCAAGCCAAAGCAAATGGTCGGGCTAAATACGTTATCTTTGAACCAGATAATATCAAGCCGTCCCTCGCCTTCTTGCAGCTAGATAGTGCTTTAAAGCGAGCGATTGAACGTCAAGAATTTAGGCTTTTGTACCAGCCAATTGTTAAACTTAAAAGCCAGAAGTTAATCGGCCTAGAAGCTTTGATTCGGTGGGCGCATCCCCAGGGAGAACTGCTAGGTCCAGAACAATTTTTGGGGCAGGCTGAGGAAACTGGACTGACCAGCTCCATTGGTCAATGGACGCTGCAAGAGTCCTGTAGTCAGCTGAGAGAATGGGGGCAGCAATCGGAGTCAATGCTGCCAATTATTCTGAGCGTCAATATTTCGAAACATCAGTTTTATCATTCAGATTTGATTAATCTGCTTCGAAATTTGATCGAGCAGTACCAAATTAGTGCTTCCAACCTAAAGCTAGAAATTACCGAAGCCACCATCATGGAAGATATTCAAACTGCTATTAACATTGCGAGCTGCTTGCGCAACCTGGGAGTAAGCATCCTGATTGATGACTTTGGTACAGGATATTCTTCGCTTAACCATCTCCATGAGCTGCCCATTGACGCTCTCAAAATTGATCGGTCTTTCATTAGCGGCATTGACCAAGATGCGCCCAGCACAGGGTTTACAGTCATTCAATCCATCATCGGGTTGGCCCACAACCTGGGCATTGAAGTCATTGCTGAAGGTATTGAATGTGCCCGCCATATGGCCTGGCTAAAGGCATTTAAATGCGACTATGGGCAGGGCTTTTACTTTGGCAAGCCAATGATGGCAGAACAAGTTTTCTCCCTGTTTCCAGCCAGTTTGGCAACATGTTGAGACTAGGGTGGCCCAAATTTTGGCGTTATTTTAGGGCTGATTTCGTGCCTGTAGGGGCAAGACAGCGGCCCTAGAGGCCAAGCTTAGAGTGGAGCCTGAAGTTTTTCTACAGACAGAACCCGCCGCTAGACTTGGATCGGAGTTATTGCAAGCCAAATAAAACAGCCAACTATATTTTCACGATCATGGTGTATCTTTTAGGAGAAAAAATGCGTTTATCTGCGAGGAGTCCAGAGGAAGATCCAGAGTTTGAGGTTGATCCTGAAGTGAATAAGAATGTCGAGCCTGAAACGAGGAATAAAATCCAAAAAAAAGATGCCGACAGCGCGAAAATGACATTTTTACTCAGGGAAGATATGGAATTTTGTCGCAAGTCTTTGAGGTGACAGGATTAAGAGCATTTCAATATAATATGGCGCTATCAGATTGATCCCCAAAAGCCCCAAAAAGCATGGTGTTGGGTGAATTGTAAATGCCTCTGAAGTAGTGGTTCTAAAGTAGAAAATGAGGGATTTGCCAATGGATGCTACTTCTGCCAATCTTCCCCCGCTGCCCGTAGAAGAATTTCAGCTAGATGCCTGTGAACGACTGCTCCGGGGCGTGGCCATCACCACCAATGTGTTGCTCACCGAGAGTGATCACCACCGTGCCATTGATGCCGCCCTCGGCATTTTAGGCGAGGCCACTGGGGTTGATCGCGTCTATATTTTTGAGCACCATCCCCATCGGCCTACCGAGGTGCCCGCCATTAGCCAGCGCTGGGAGTGGGTAACCGCAGGGGTTGCCCCCGAAATCGACAATCCCATGCTGCAAAATCTCCCCTACAGCGAGTTTCTACCGCGATGGCAAGTTGAGTTAAATCAAGGTCGCCCGATTGTGGGGCTGATTCAGGACTTTCCCCCCTCGGAGCAGGCTCTTTTGGGGCCTCAGGAAATTTTGTCGATTTTGGTGGTGCCGATCAAACTCCAGAATCGAGTCTGGGGGTTTGTGGGCTTCGATCAGTGCAAAACGGCCCACCGGTGGAGCGATACAGAGATTACATCCCTCTGGGCGATCGCCGGGAGCTTTGGCGGTGCCATCGCCCGCCACCAGGCGGAACAGGCCTTACAGGATATCAATCGCACCCTGGAGGAAAAGGTGGAGCAGCGCACCGAGGAACTCACCCTCGCCAAAGAGCAGGCCGATCGAGCCAACCAGGCCAAAAGCGAGTTTCTGGCCAACATGAGCCACGAACTGCGCACCCCTCTCAACGGCATTCTGGGCTATGCTCAAATTCTGGCTCAATCCCCCACCTTGTCACCTAAAGATCGCCAGGGCGTTGATATTATTCATCAGTGCGGCGACCACCTGCTCAACTTGATCAATGAAATTTTGGATGTAGCCAAAATAGAAGTGGGCAAAATGGTGCTGCAACCGACGGCGGTCCACCTTCCCTCGCTCTTGCAGAGCGTGGTCGAAATTTGCAAAGTCAGGGCCGATCAAAAAGGACTCAGCTTTTTTTACCGACCCAGTCCAGACTTACCCGTTGGTGTTGAGGTTGATGGCAAAAAACTGCGGCAGGTCTTGATCAACCTGGTGGGCAATGCCATCAAGTTTACCGATTCTGGTTCTGTGACATTCCAGGTGGATGTGTTAAACACCGCCGCTGAGCAGGTCTCTCTGCGCTTTCGCGTGGTGGATACCGGCATCGGTATTGCTACAACCGACTGCCAAAAGATTTTTCAAGCCTTTGAGCAACTGGGGACCAGCCGTCAGCCGGTGGAGGGGACAGGGCTGGGCTTGACCATCAGCCAGCAGATCGTAAATCTGATGGGCAGCGCCATTGAGGTCAAAAGCCGCCTGGGGCATGGCAGCGAGTTTGCCTTTACCCTGGCTCTGCCCCCGGTCGCCGGGTGGGAACCTCGGCAGCTGGCTCTGGGCGATCGCATCGTCGGTTACCAAGGGGCTCAAAGACGCATTTTGATCGTCGACGACCACTGGCAAAACCGCTCGGTGGTGGTTGGTCTGCTCAAACCAGTGGGGTTTCAGGTGCTGGAGGCAGACAACGGCGAGACGGGGCTAGCGCAGATGCGATCGCAGCTCCCCGACCTGGTGATCACCGATCTGGCCATGCCGGTTCTCGACGGCTATGGGGTTATCAGCGCCGTCCGCCAAGACCGCCAGCTCCAGGCCTGTCCCATTGTGGTTTCTTCCGCATCGGTGTCTCGGGCCGACCAGCAAATGGCCTTCGACTGTGGCGGCGACGCCTTTCTTGCCAAGCCCATTGAGGCTCAGGCGCTATTTGCCACCCTGTCTACCTGTCTCAATCTAGAGTGGATCTACGCCTCTGCCGACGATGCGGCCCCGTTGCCCCCTTCGCCGGGTGCAGAGCCGCTTGTCCCTTCCCAGGCTGTTCTAAAAACCCTGCTGCAGCTGGCTCAGCAAGACAACATCAAGAGCCTGCGCGAGCACCTGGTGGCGATCAAACAGCAGGATGGCGGTTATGCCGCCTTTGCCGATCTACTGCTGGGGTTGACCAAGCAGTTTAGAACCGAGGAGATTGAGCGGCACCTGACCGCAGCGCTAGCCCGAGAGCGACAGGAGGGCTAGCGCTATGACAGATAACCCAGAGATCTTAGTCATCGATGACAATGTGGAAAACCTAGAGGTGCTGACAGAGACCCTGGCCAATGCGGGCTACCGGGTCGCCGCCGTCAGCAGCGGCGAGCGAGCCCTGAAGCGACTGCAAAAATACTGCCCCGATCTAATTTTGCTCGATATCAAGATGCCCGGCATCGATGGCTTTGAAGCCTGTCGCCAGATCAAGCAGCTGCCAGAGACGGCTCATATTCCCGTGATTTTCATCACCGCCCTGACCGATGTCGACCACATTGCGGCCTGCTTTTCCCTGGGCGCGGTGGACTATATCAACAAGCCCATTCAAGAAATCGAGCTGCTGTCTCGGGTCAAAAATCATCTGGAGCTACAGCATCTCAGGCAATCCCTCGAACAGGAGGTCATTCAGCGCACCCAATATCTAGAAATGGCCCTGGTGTATTTACAGGAAACCCTGGTCCACCTCCAGACCGCCTATGTCAAGATGCTGCAGAGCGAAAAAATGGCTACCCACGATCCTCTGACCGAGTTACCCAACCGGCGGCTGCTCGCAGATCGACTCGAACGGGCGATCGCCCAAGCCAACTATCAAGAGCAGACTTTCGCGCTGATTTTTCTCGACCTGGACGGCTTTAAGCAGGTCAACGACACCTACAGCCATCAGGTGGGCGATCAGCTGTTGATTCAGGTTGCTCGGGCCTTGCGACTAAAGCTGCGCCGCAAAGATGAACTGTTTCGCCTGGGCGGCGACGAGTTTGTGTTCTTGATCGAAGAGGTAGATTCTGCCGCTACCGTGCTAGACCTCACCCGGCGGCTGCTCAGCAGTTTGCTTCAGCCCTTCTCCATTGACGATCAGGTGCTGACCATCGGCGGCAGCTTTGGCATCAAACTCTACAACGGCCAGCCCCGCCAAACCATTGATCAGCTGCTGGCCGACGCCGATAGCACCATGTATCGGGCCAAGGCCCAGCGCAACTGTATCGCCTTCCACGGCGAAACTGTTCTATACCCGGCGAGCCCAGGGCGGTTAGCGTGACCTGTGAAGGCAGGGTTGATGGCCCGGTGGGGCAGCTCAAGCTAGGGTACTGAGCTAAGGAAAGCTATGCTATGGCCAATACCCTTTACCAAAGTCCTTGACCGAAGGCCACTAGCTTCAACACCTACGTACCCATCGCCATGTCTTCACCGCCCGCCGCTGCCGACAGCGATCGCCTGCGCCACATTGCCCGCCACATCCCTGGGGTGATCTATGAGTTTGTCCAATACCCCGATGGCCGGGGGGCTTTCCCCTACGTCAGCGAGGGACTGGTGGATCTGTACGGCATTGAGCCTGAGTTGATTCGGGAAGATGCTGGCCCTATGTTTGCGGCGGTGCATCCCGAAGATTTGGAGCGTGTAACTCAGTCAGTGCAGGATGCTGCCGATCAGTTTATTCCCTGGCAGTGCGAACATCGCATTTACCACCAAGATGGACGCCTGCGCTGGGTACAGGGCGATGCCACTCCCCGACGAGAAGCCGACGGCAGCATTCGGTGGTATGGCTACGTTCGCGATATGACCGAGCAAAAAGCTAGCCGACTGGCCCTTGAGGCCAGCGAACAGAAGCTGCGCCGGGTGCTTGACACCATTAATGGCCTGGTGTTTATGATTGCCCCCGACCTCACCTTGAGCTTGCTCAACCCCCTCATGGCTACGGTAAGCGGCTATGACTCAGGCGAGCTGCTGCATCGCCCCATTGCCGACGGTACCCATCCCGACGATCTGGCCTACTGTATCGAGCGGGTGCAGGCTTGCCTGCATGGCGAGAGTAGCCGCGGTATAGAGTTTCGAGCTTTGCACGGAGACGGTCACTACTACTGGTACTCCGCCAATCTATCGCCGTTTACCGCCGAGGATGGGGCCATAGTCTCCTGTTTAGGCATTGCCACCTACATCCACGATCGCAAGCAGGCTGACCTGGCCCTGCAAGAGAGCGAG
>DAIPYU010000029.1:0-23642 GCA_036782635.1 Nodosilinea sp. CTOTU7353 | reverse complement strand
TGCCACCTACATCCACGATCGCAAGCAGGCTGACCTGGCCCTGCAAGAGAGCGAGACCCGGTTTCAACAGCTCACGGCTGCATCCCCAGCGGTGATTTACAGCGTCGTAGAAAGTGAGTCGGGCATTGTCTGTTTTGACTACATCAGCCCGGCGGTGGAAGAAGTCGATGAAATCCCGGTGGCCGCCGCGATGCAAAATGGGGCGCTGCTTTCTGAGCAAATTCACCCTGAGGATAGAGAGCGATATCTGGCGACTTACAGGGCTAGTCTCCAGGCGATGACTACGTTTAGCTGTGAGTGGCGGATTATTACCTCGTCGGGCAAAACCAAGTGGCTTCAAGCCAGTTCGCGCCCAGAACGGCGGTCTAATGGGGAGGTGGTCTGGCACGGCATTGTGCTAGAAACAACGGCCCAAAAGCAGGCTGAACTAGAGATCCTCGAACTGCAAACGGCCCTGCTAGAGGCCCAGGAAATTGCCCACATTGGCAACTGGGCATTTGACCTGGCCAGCCAGCGCATTACCTGGTCACCGGAATTATTTCGGCTGTTTGGTCTCGATCTGGCAGCAGGTGAGCCGACCTCCGACGCCTACTTGCAGATGATTCACCCGGACGATCGCCCGCTGCTGGTGCAGGCCGTTGACCAAGCCATTACCCAGGGAACCCCCTACAAAATTGACTATCGCGCCCTGCTGCCCGATGGCAGCATCCGCCACCACGAAGGCCGCGGCAAGATCGAGCGCGATGGGGCTGGGCAAATCAGCCGGCTGATTGGCACCTGTTTAGACATCACCGAGCGCAAGCAAAGCGAGCTGGCTTTGCTTGCCAGTGAAACCCGCTTTCGGGGTATTTTTGATCAGGCAGCGGCGGGTATTAACCAGGCCGATGCCTCAGGCCGCTTTATCGAAGCCAACCAGTATTTCTGTGACCTGTTGGGTTACACCCGCGACGAACTGCTCAACCTTACCGTTCAAGCTGTCACCCACCCTGAGGATCTGCACCAAGACACGATCTCTCGCCTTTTTAGAGGGGAGCTGAAGTCTGTCACTGTTGAAAAACGCTATCGCCAGTCTGTCACTGTTGAAAAACGCTATCGCCATAAACAGGGCGACTGGATCTGGACTGAGGTGACGCTGTCGGTCATTCACGATGCCGCCGGGGCGGTGATCTCTGACCTGGCGATCGTATTGGATATACGCAATTTCAAACAGGCCAGTGCCGCTCTACAGACCAGCGAAATCCGCTTCAGGGCTATTTTTGATCAAGTGGCGGCGGGCATCAACCAAATTGATGCGTCTGGGCGCTTTGTTGAAGCCAACCAGTACTACTGCAATCTGCTGGGCTATTCCAGGGCAGAATTGCTCAAACTCACCTTTGCCGACGTCGTCCATCCTGAGGATCTGGCCCGGTACAGGCCTCAGATTGATCGCATTATGCGTGGTGAGCTTGACCGCCTAGACTACGAAAAGCGCGATCGCCACAAAAATGGCGACTGGGTGTGGACCAAAATTAGCATCTCTGTGCTGCGGGATGCAGCGGGCCAGGTGATCGGCAACCTGGCGGTGGTGGTCGATATTCGCGATCACAGGCGGGCTGAGGCCAGAATTGCCCAGCAGCTGTATCAGCAAACGGCCCTGGGCGTCATCCTGCGGCAGATCCGCGAATCCCTCGACCTCGAAGAAATTTTAAGCATTGTCACGCGCCAAGTGCAGGCGATTTTTCAATGCGATCGGGTGATTGTGTTTCGACTGTTTGGCGATGGCCGCAGCCAAATTGTGGAAGAGGCCGTCAAAGAGCCATTTCCCGCTTTAAAAGCCATGCAATGGGAGGATGAGGTCTGGTCGCAGGAGATTCTTGACCTCTATTGGCAAGGTCAGCCGCGCATTGTGCCCGATGTCATGGCTGATCGCTGGACTGACTGCCTGGTGGAGTATTCCGAGGCTGGGCAGATCAAATCTAAGGTGGTGGCGTCTATTTTACAAGAGGTGCGTACCGCCAGTGGCGATCGCTGGGTTGCCCCGGGCAACCATAACCAGCTTTGGGGTGTGCTGGTGATACATGCCTGCCAGGGGCAGCGGGTTTGGCACGATACCGAGGCGCAGCTGTTGCAGCAGATCGCCAACCAGCTGGCGATCGCCATTCAGCAGGTCACCATCTTTAATCAGCTTCAGCAGGAGTTAGGCGAGCGTCAGCGTGCCCAGCAGCAGTTGAGCGATCGTAACCAAGAACTGGCGATCGCCAACCAAGACCTCAGCCGCGCCACCCGCCTCAAAGACGAGTTTTTGGCCAACATGAGTCACGAACTCCGCACTCCCCTCAACGTGATTCTCGGCTTTGCCCAAATCTTAAACTCTGACCCATCCCTCCAAACCCAGCAGCGCGAATATGTCCGCATCATGCAGCGCAGCGGCGATCATCTGCTGCATCTGATCAACGAAATCCTCGACCTGTCTAAAATTGAAGCCAACCGCATCACCCTAGAGCCCGAGAGCATCGATCTATTCAGCCTCCTCCGCGACCTCCAGGCCATGTTCCAGGAGCGGGCGGAAGATAAAGATCTGGGCTTTACCCTAGCCCTGGCCCCCGACCTGCCCCAGTACGTCGTGGCTGACCCCAACAAGCTGCGCCAGGTGCTGATCAATCTGCTGAGCAACGCCGTTAAATTTACTCAGGAGGGTGGCATCGCCCTGCGGGTAGGCCTTTGCCCTGGCCCAGAGCCGGACCCTGACCTAGAACTTGAGACCCACCCGGCCCAAGCCTACCTGGTTTTTGCCGTTGAAGATACCGGCACCGGCATCGCTCCAGACGAGCTCACCGTCATTTTTGATGCCTTTATCCAGGCCAAGGCTGGCAAAACTTCCCTCGAAGGCACGGGGCTGGGCCTGGCCATTAGCCGCAGCCTGGTGCACCTGATGGGGGGAGACCTCACTGTCGACAGCACACCGGGGGAGGGGAGCACCTTCCGGTTTATTCTGCCCCTCCAGCTGGCTGAGGCCGCCGATGTGGCTGCCGTCGACAACCTAGACTTGGTGATTGGCCTCGCGCCAGGACAGCCCACTCACCGCATTTTGGTCGTCGATGACCAGCCCGAAAACCGCTACTTTCTGGTAGCTGCCCTATCCAATCTGGGGCTCACCGTACAAGAAGCGACCAATGGGGCCGAGGCGATCGCCCGCTGGCAGCAGTGGCACCCCCATCTGATCTGGATGGACCTGCGGATGCCCGAAATCGACGGCTACGAGGCCACCCGTAGCATTCGCGCCGCTGCCCAGGAGCGCGGCGACGGTCTCGGGCCAGTGATTATCGCTTTGACCGCCCAGTCTTCCCGCGATCAGCGCCGCCAGGCCCTCGCCGCCGGCTGCGATGAGGTGATCAGTAAGCCCGTTCAGCTCAATCTGCTGCTGACCAAGATGGCCGACCACCTGGGCCTGCGCTATCGCTATGCTGACCAGGAGCAAAGCTCCCTCGCTCCCTCCTCTGCAAGTCGGCTAGAGGCCAGCGCTCTCCGAGTCATGCCCCCCGAATGGGTCAGTGCCCTGCACCGAGCCTCGGTGCAGTGCGACAGCGCTGAAGTTGCCCAGCTGCTTCAGCAAATTCCCGGCGAACATCAAGCCCTGATTAAGGGCCTGACTCAGCTGCTGCAAGACTTTAAGTTTGAGCTGCTGATGCAGCTAACCCAACCCTAAAGCCGATCCCAGGACAGCCCTAGGCCGCCTCTGTCTCCAATGCCTAGAGCTTCTGCCTAGTTTGAACCCAGCAGGTGTCATAGCCAACATCATTAGGAGATTTTGCTCGCAATGCCCCCTGCCCGTCATTCCCGTGAAAATGGGAATCCATTCGAGAGCAGGTACGGGCTAGTGGGTTCCCACCCCACGCCTTCGCGGAGGCAGACCCAGCGCGGTCATGGCGGCTCTGTCCTAACCTGAGTGACATGGCTATACGATAGAGGTAGCCATCCCGTTGAAGGGCATCTGGTTGAGGAGCATCCGGTTGAGGAGCGTCAGAGGGGCATGAGAGTGCCAGGAGCGAGAGCATGCGTATTCTACTGGTAGACGATGACGAGCTTTTAACCCAGCAGTTAGGAGGTTTTTTAGGGTCACAACACTACGCCGTAGACGTGGCCCTAGATGGCGAAGCCGGCTGGGACTACGCCCAGGCCGCCAACTACGATCTGATCGTCTTAGACATCAACTTGCCCAAGCTCGACGGTATTCGCCTCTGCCAAAAACTGCGCCAGGCCCAATATGGCAATCCCATTTTGCTCCTCACTGCCCAGGGCGACAGTTCAGCCAAAGTTGTGGGTCTCGATGCCGGTGCCGACGATTACTTGGTAAAACCCTGCACCCTCAGCGAGCTATCCGCCCGCATTCGGGCCTTGCTGCGTCGTCCCGGTAAGTTCAACCACTCCGTGCTGCGATCAGGGGATCTATGTATTGACCACAGCACCTGTGAGGTGACCTACCAGGGGCATCTGCTATCCCTTTCTCCCAAAGAATACAGCCTGCTAGATCTCTTTCTGCGGCATCCCCAACGAATTTTTAGCAGCACCAGTATTCTTGAGCACCTGTGGAGCTTTGACGATACCCCCTGCGAAGAAACCGTTAGAACTCACATTAAACGGCTGCGGCGTAAGCTCAAAACGGTAGGGGCTGACACCATCATCGATACGGTGTACGGCATGGGCTATCGGCTCCAGCCCCCTACGGCTACTCCCCCCGACTCTCAAAAGGCCGCCCTGAGAGATGAGACCCGAGAAGCCGCGATCGCCCTGTGGGACAAATTTAAGCTGCCCACGCTCCAGCGGTTGGCCAGCCTAGAGCAAGCGGTGGCCGCCCTGCGATCGGGGTCGCTGCCCGAGGGCAGCCGTCAGAGCGCCCTGACCGATGCCCACAAGCTATCAGGCTCTCTGGGCATGTTTGGCTTTTCGGCAGGCTCTCGCCTAGCCCAGGAAATTGAGCAGAACTTAAAAACCGCCACCCCGGCAGCGGTCAATCAGCTTGCGGCCCTGGTGGCCGCCCTCCAGCAAGCATTGCAGCAGCCTCCCCAGCTGCAGACGGAGTCGCAGCCATCGCCGGGGTCAACCACTCCGCCAGCATCCCCTGCCGCTCCTGCCATTTCTCCCACCGCTACGGCCCAGAGCCCCCTAAAAGTCCTTGCCGTCGATGACGATGCAGCTATCCTGGCTACCCTGCAAACCATGCTGGCCCGCTGGGGGATCGAGCCCCTGACGCTGAGTGACCCCCTCCAGGTGTGGAGCGTTTTAGAGCAGGAAGTGCCAGACCTGCTCATCTTAGACGTGGATATGCCTGAGCTGAACGGCCTTGATCTCTGCAAGCTCATCCGCAACCACGACACCTGGAATGGCTTGCCAATTCTTTTTTTAACGGCTCAACGAGACCCAGAAGTTGTGCTTAAACTCTACAATTCTGGAGCTGACGACTACGTGGCCAAGCCCTTCACCGAACCTGAGGTGATCACGCGCATCTTCAACCGCATCGAACGCCATCGTCTCTTGCAAACCTGGCGCAAACCATCCTCCGACCAAGGCTAAAACTAGCCGCCAGATCAGGCCACTTGACGCGGCTAAATCGAGCCATGAGGCTATAAATGCCACAGGCTCTCCCACCCCCTCTATTGCCACCTCGGGCAGCGGCTCAGAGGGCATATTCTAGGAAACGTTGAGATTCTGACGCCTGTCAGAGTTGGCATCGTTGGCATCTGGGGGCAAATGATCGGCGCTAAGCACCAGCGGCATCTCCGTCATTGAGAGACTCTCACTTTCTAGGCAGACCGCTTTCTCTTCCCTGCTGGGTCTATCGTTTAAAGGCAAGTCAGGGTTGCCGCTGATGTCTTGTGTAGGTACATGGGCACGCAGGCAAAACCAGATGATGTAGTGGGTGTCAGAGGCCGTAACGCAGACGGTATTTCCCTGCTCAATTTGCTCGTAGGCCTCGGCATAGGCGTTTAAGCGATGGGCTGCTGAAAAAGAACGAAAGCAAGTGTAGAGCTCACCGTCAAAACACATGCCTTCTCGGACAGTCTCACTCCAGTAGCGAAAGCGAGAGACCAAGTCTTCTGGAATAACGCGAGGGTGAATCACAGGGTAAATATTGCTGGAAAACATAGCCCGTGGAGGCCGCAGGTTGGCAACGCGGTTCTATGAACCAACCTGATTAGCAGCATAGAAAGAGAATGTGGCATTCCTGTGAACACAGCTAGCGGCAGAGCCTGAGCCCGTTCAGGAGGGTGAAGCTGAGGACTGATATGCCTGCCTTTGTGTCTTCGTGTGTACAATTGCAAGCCCCCCCTGTCATTGGACCGACGAGGGTGCCCATAATTACTACTGGAGATAGTTGTGGGCACCATAGGTGAGAAGACGCAATTAGGTATAAACCCTGCGTAGGCTGGACAAAGCAGCACCTGCCCCTCATCAGGGCGGTGGGCAAGCCCTTTGCGCTACGTTTAATGACAATGCCTACTTAAACACGGTGGTGTGGATATGAAGCAAATCCTCGTGATCGATGATGAAGATGATATTCGTGAAATTGCTAAGGTAAGTTTGCAGACTTTGAAGCCGTGGCAGGTGCTAACGGCCGGTTCTGGAGAAGAGGGGGTGGCGATCGCCGCTGAGGCCCAACCCGATGCCATTTTGCTAGATGTCTTGATGCCCGATGTAGATGGGCTAATGACCCTTGAGCGCCTAAAAAACAACCCCGAAACGCATCGCATTCCGGTCATTATGCTGACGGCGACTGGGGGCATTGTCTCAGAACAGCGGTACGCGGAGCTAGGTGCCCACGCGATTATGAACAAGCCCTTTGACCCTGGCCTGCTGGGTGACCAAATCGCCCTAGTCCTCCAATGGGACGGCGAATAGCGCTGAGCCGAGCTGAGGATTACGCTTTCAGCCCGGTCAACCTCGATGATTCCACAGAGATGTCACATTCTTTACCTACACTGCAAAGTGGGTGACAGGTTGTAGCAGTTATCGCCCACTATCATCACTGAGCCAAAGGATCCACCTGTACAGTTACAAAGCCACCCCATTCACCCACCAGTTTAGGTCGCTATAGCCAAGACCTGTAGCCCCGCAGTCAGCCCATATTTCCATGCCCACGGCGTCAACCTAACCCCGACCTAGATGAACTCAGATTCAGCGGATACTTACAAGGGCAACATTCTAGTCGTAGACGACTCACCGGATAACTTGCGAGTTTTGTCAGACAGCCTATCTACGCTGGGATACAAGGTGCGCTGCGTCACCAACGGCGAAATGGCCGTAGTCAGTGCCAAATCCTGTCCCCCCGATCTAATTTTGTTAGATATTCGCATGCCCGCGCTAGACGGCTATGAAGTCTGCCAACGGCTAAAGTCTGATCCTGACACAGAAAATATTCCAATCATTTTTCTGAGCGCCTTAGACGATGTGCTTGACAAAGTTAAGGCTTTTAAAGTGGGCGGTGCTGACTACGTCACAAAACCATTTCAGACTGGGGAAATCTTAGCCCGCATTGCCCATCAGCTAACCATTCAGCACCTACAAAGTCAGCTAACTCAGCAAAATCAGCAGCTTCAGAAAGAAATTGAGGATCACAGACGCACGACTGCAGCCCTCCAGGATGCCAAAGAAATTGCAGAAATTGCCAACCGAGCCAAGAGTAATTTTATCGCCCGGATGAGTCACGAACTGAGGACGCCACTAAACAGTATCTTGGGATTTTCAGGCTTGATGATCGGCAATTTATTACTTTCAGAAGATCACCAAGACTACGTGGCGAGCATTCACGAAAGTGCTCTACATCTCCTCAAAATGATCAATCAATTGCTATCGGTCGCTCGCGACGAGTCAGCCCACATTGCCCTCAATCAGCAGGACTTTAATCTACATGTCCTGCTGGAGGAAATTGCGTCTGACTGGCGGCCCCAAGCCGAAAAGCAAAGCCTTCAGTTCAAGTTGATGATCGCCCCTCAGGTGCCAACCTATGTTCACTCCGACGATGGCAAACTGCGTCAGGTGCTCATCCAGCTGCTAAAAAACGCGATTCAGTTTACTAGCGCAGGCCAGATTAACCTGCGAGTCAGCCTGGAAGACAGGCATTGGCCGGACTTCCCCCCCGACGCCCGGCCCGGAGACTACGATCAGCAACTTGCCCATGTGCTCTTTTTTGAGGTGGGCGACACCGGCTGTGGTATGTCCCACCGCGAAGTTAATCAGTTCTTCCAGGCCTTTACCCAATCTGATACAGAGCCTCAACCCAAGCAATTGCTGGGGCTGGGCCTCCATATCAGCCATCAATACATCCAGGCGCTGGGCGGACAAATGAATCTCTCAAGCACTCCGGGGCAGGGCACCAACGTCAGGTTTTATCTGCCGGTTAGGGGAGCAACGACAGCCTTAAATGGGTCGCCGTCGGCTGCCCCCCCCGAGGCCGAACTTCTCGCTGGCGGCTCGCCCACGGTCTCGACTCTGGCCCTAGAGACCGCCGAAGCCCTGATGGCCGAAGCGTTAGAGCAGGGTCTGCCAATGGACTGGACGGTGCGGCTTCACCGAGCGGCTATGCAGGGATTTGACCAGCAAATTGCAGCACTGATTCAAGAGATTCATGGGAGATATCGGCCCCTGGCCCATGCGCTATATGACTGGAACAAGAACTTTCAGTTTGATCCAATTGTGGCGATTACTCAGCGTATTTTAGACCGGAGCCAATGAGGCGAGCCTATGGATAATGCTCTCCAAGAGGTGATTGAACATCCGGTGGCGATCGCCTCTGCTACAGCCACCGTGGCGCAGGCGATCGCCCAGCTCAGCCAGGTGTCGCAGCCCTGCCTGGTGGTGGTTGAGCCCGAAAGTCACCGCTATCTGGGTGTCTTTACTGAGCGCGACGCCCTGTGCCTAGCGGCAAAGGGCCTCGACACCTCTAGCCAGGCTCTGTCAGCCCACCTTCAGCCCTCTCCAGCTTTACGGCAGTCAGACCTGGGCTCTTGGGCGGCGATCGCCGCCCGCTTTGACCAGCAACTGCTCCCGGCGCTCCCCGTGGTAAATGACGCCGGGCAGCCCGTGGGCCTGATCACCCTCAGGAGCCTGTGGCGACAGCGCCCAAATACCATCGCCCCCCTGCCGTCGCCCTCGGCGTCTGCCTCCGGCGATCGCGTTCAGGAGTCAATTCCCTGCGCTGACTCTGACCCGCAGGCCATGTTGCGAGAGCTTCGGCAGGCGGAAGCTCGCCTAGAGCTTTTCTTCGCCCAGTCCCTGGATGGGTTTTTCTTTATGATGCTGGACCAACCCGTGCGGTGGGACGACGGTGTCGACAAGGCTCGCACCCTGGACTACGTCTTTGCCCACCAGCGCATCACTAAAATTAACGATGCCATGCTACAGCAGTATGGCGCTGGTCGAGAGCAGTTCATGGGGCTGACCCCGGCAGATTTTTTTGTCCACGATCTCAATCATGGGCGGCAGGTCTGGCGACAGTTTTTTGATACCGGTCACCTGCATGTGGAGACCCAGGAGCGCAAATTGGATGGCACCCCGATCTGGATTGAGGGGGACTATATTTGCCTGTACGACGAGCAAGGCAACCTCACTGGCCACTTCGGGGTCCAGCGAGATGTCACCGCTCGCAAATGTGCCGAGGCCAGCCTCAGGGAGAGTGAAGCCCGCTGGCAGCTGATTATTCAGGCCAGCCACGACGGCATTTTTGATATCGATCTGGTTACGGGTCAGGGGTTTTATTCCGATCAGTTTAAGGCCATGCTGGGCTATCAGCCCCACGAGTTCGCCAATACCCGAGCCCAGTGGGTAGAACTGCTGCACCCCGAGGATCGCGATCGCGTGCTTGCGGCTAAAGCGGCCTACCTCACACGGCAGCGACCCGACCTCATTCAAGAGTATCGACTGCGGTGTAAAGACGGCAGCTATCGTTGGCTGTTTGATCGGGCTTTGGCCGTTTGGGATGACGCCGGTAACCCCATCCGAGTCGTGGGTTGCTCCACAGACATCACCAGCCGCAGACGGGCCGAAGCTGACCTGGAAAAACGAGAATACTACCTAGCCGCCCTAGTCAACATCCAACGGCAGCTGTTGGCCACCAAAGGGCATCATCACTACTATCAAGCGGTTCTCGAACACCTGGGAGTGGTCGCGGGGGCCTCTCGGGTTTATCTGTTTGAAAACCATTGGGATACCGCTGGGAATATGTTGATGAGCCAGCGAGCCGAGTGGTGTGCCAACGGGATTCTCGCCGAAATTGACAATCCCCAGCTGCAAAATATGCCCTACCCAGAATTTTTTCCGCGCTGGGCGGCATCACTGTCACGGGGTGAGAGTATTCATGGCCGTGTAGCCGACTTCCCAGCATCCGAGCGCCTATTCTTAGAACCCCAAGGAATCCAGGCAATTCTGATTTTGCCGCTGACGGTGGAGGAAAAGTTCTTTGGCTTTATTGGATTTGACAACTGTGAATCAGATCGCAACTGGGATGCCCTAGAAATTAACCTTTTGAGCGCGGCGGCAGCGGCGATTTCCCTGCACCAGGAACACTTTCAAATTCACCAAAAACACCATCAGGCGAAACTGACCCTCCAGCGGCAGCAGGAGTTTCTCCGCAATGTCATCGACAACCCCCCCAACCTGATCTTTGCTAAGGACTGGGAGGGCCGATTTGTTTTGGCTAATCAGGCTGTGGCCAACCTCTACGGCACCACAGTTGAAGACTTGATTGGCAAAACCGATGCCGATTTCAATGCTAACCCGGCTGAAGTTGATCGGTTTTTGCAGGATGATCGCGAAATTATCCGCACTGGAGAGGTCAAGATAATTGAGGAAGAGGTAACCTCAAAAACCGGCAAGGTCTATCAGTTCAAAACAATTAAAAAAGCCATTCAATCGGTTGATGGACAGTCGATGCTGTCGCTTGGCGTAGCCACAGATATCAGCAGCTATAAACAAATGGAACAGGCGCTGCGACTGATTGTGGAGGGTACGGCAACCAAAACAGGTCAAGATTTTCTGCACTCGCTGGTGCGCCATTTGGCCGAGGTATTGGGTGTACGCTACGCATTTGTCGCTGAGCTGACTGGCCCCGACAATCTTAGGAGCCGGACCCTGGCCTTTTGGCAAGACGACCGGTTTGGTGACAACATTGAATATGAGCTGGCCGGTACTCCCTGCGAGCAGGTGATAGCGGGAAATGTCATTTACTACGCAGATTCCATACAGGCTCAATTTCCCCAGCATGAGCATCTAGCTAAGTTAGGGGTAGAGAGCTATTTAGGCATGCCTTTGAGCAATGCCTTGGGGGTCGTGATTGGCCATTTGAAGGTACTAGACAGTCGCCCCATTGTAGATCGGGAGTTTTCTGAGCAGATTCTGCGAATTTTTGCGGCCCGAGCCGGAGCTGAGCTAGAACGAAAGCAGTCTGAAGAAGCCATGGCGGTGCTGCTAGCCCAGGCGCAAGAGCAGGCCCAAGATCTCGAAAAGGCGAAACTGTCGGCCGAGGTAGCCAGTCGTGCCAAAAGTGATTTTTTGGCCCACATGAGCCACGAGTTGCGCACACCCCTCAACGCCATCCTTGGTTTCACCCAAATTATCAGCCACGTCCCCGATCTGCCGGAGGCCGTGCAGGACTATGTCACGATTATTGATCGCAGTGGCCAGCATTTGCTCACCCTGATCAATGACGTGCTGGAGATGTCGAAAATTGAAGCGGGCCGCCTAAAGCTTCAGGCCCATGCCTTCGATTTTTACCAGCTACTAGACAGCATCTATGAGATGCTATTTCTCAAAGCTAACCACCAAAATTTGCAGTTTATCATTGAGCGATCGCCCCAACTGCCCCAATACATCATTGCCGACGAGGGTAAGCTGCGCCAGATTCTCCTCAATCTATTGGGGAATGCGATCAAATTTACCACCCAGGGTCGGGTCACGCTGCACATAGCGGCCCTAGCCGCCGCCAGCGGCGATCCCGCCGCGCCCATCACCCTCAGCTTTGAGGTCCAAGACACCGGCCCAGGCATAGCCCCAGAAGAATTGCCCCGCTTATTCATGCCTTTTGTTCAGACCAGCACCGGCCAAAATAACAACGAGGGCACAGGGTTAGGGCTCACCATTAGCCAAAAGTTTGCGCAGCTGTTGGGCGGTACCATTATCGTTGAGAGTGGGGTGGGGCGGGGCAGCACCTTTCGGTTTCAAATTCCAGTCACTCCAGCTGTGGTAGAAGTATCCCAGCCACTGTCCCATCAATTGATCGTTGGGGTCCACCCCAGTCATCTGCCCTGTCGTCTGTTGATTGTCGAAGACCACCGAGAAAATCAGCAGGTGCTCCTCCGGCTCCTGCAACCCCTGGGCTTTGATCTACGGATTGCCAACCACGGCCAAGAGGCCGTCGCGCTGTGGGCCGAGTGGCGCCCTAATGGTATTTTGATGGACATGCGCATGCCGATCATGAATGGATATGAGGCTATCCAGCATATTCGCGCGCGCGAACAAGAGGCCAGGACAGCCGTTGCATCCCTGCCCGATGCCGAGGCTTACCCCATCACCAAAATTATTGCGGTTACCAGCAGCGCCTTTGACCAAGAGCGGGCGGCGATTCTGGAGGCGGGCTGCGACGACTTTATCAGCAAGCCCTTTCAAGCACCGGAACTGTTGGCCAAATTGGCCCAGCACCTGGGGCTGACCTACGTCTATGCCGCCCCGCCCCGCCCCGCTCGGCAGGCCGCTCAGACTCTGACTACCCCTTTGCCAGGGCCTCTGACCCTCCAGGGGCAGTCTAGGGACTGGATAGAGCAGCTACATCGAGCGGCGGTACTGGGGCAAGACGCCAAAATTTTGACGTTGATTGCACAGATCCCTCAGCCCCAGGCAGACCTGATTGAGGCGCTCACCCAATGGGCGCAGGATTTTCGCTTTGAGAAAATCCTGATGCTGACTAGGAGCGCAGGCCATGAGTAAGCGCTCGACACCAGCTCTATGGCAGCTGCTCCCAGGGGCGATAGCGGCGGTGGTGATTGCCCTGCTGTTGCAGGGGCAAGCCTTTCAGCCCCTGGAACAAATGGCCTACCGCAGTCTCTTTGACCTGCGGGGGCCACAGCCGCCCGACGAGCGCCTGGTCGTCGTGGCCATCGACGATGCCAGTCTCCGGGAGCTGGGGCGGTTTCCCTGGCCGCGCTACTACTACACCCAACTCCTCGACCATGCGACCCGTCAGGGGGCTAGCGTTGTGGCCATGGCGGTGCTCTGGTCAGAGCCCAGCGACGACGACGCTGAGCTGGCCCAGGCCCTACAGCGCCAGGGGGTAACGGTGCTGGCCCAGGCTTGGGACGCCGACAATACCGCCCTAATGCCGGTGCCGGAGCTGGAGCAGGCGGCGATCGCCACCGGCCACATTATGCGGCGCGAAGAGACCGATGGGTTGGTGCGCCACATGGCCCTCCTGCGGCAGGGCCAGCCCGCTCTGGCCGTAGCGGCTCTCCAGGCCTACAGCCTGGTGGCGGAGCCAGTTCCCCACCCCAATTTCGAGCAACCCCTGTGGCTGAACTGGCCGGGGCCAGCCGCTGAATTTAAGACCTACTCCTTTGTAGACGTGATTCAAGAGCGGATTCCCGCCACGGCCCTGCAAAACAAAATTGTGATCGTTGGGGCCACCGCGACCGGGCTCGATCCCCTGGTCACCCCCTTTGATCGCAATCCACCCACCAGTGGCCTCTACCTGCAGGCCACGGCCATGCACAACCTGCTGCGCAACAATGCCCTGCAGCCCCTGGGTAGCCAATACCTCTGGCTGGTGCTGCTGCTGAGTGCCCCTGGCCTCAGCTGGCTGATGGCCCGGTGGAACACCCCCCAGCAGCTCGCCGCCATTGCCGGGCTATGCAGCAGCTGGGGGTTGGTCAGCCTGCTGCTGTTTCAGGCCTACTATTGGCTGCCCACGGCGGCTCCCATCGGCCTCTTTATTGCCACCGCCGCCCTGTCTGCTCTCATTGATCGCCTGCGGGAAGACTATCTGCTGCGACGCCAGGTGACCGAGCTGTGGCGAGAATACCACCAAGACTTGCTCAGCCGCACACACAGCACGGGGGTAGCCTGGCACCCGGCTCCACCACCGCCTCGGCCTCGGGGGGCGATCCCCCAGGTGGCCCAGCTGAGCGATCTAGCTCAGCAGCTAGGCCGTTCCCAGGCCATGCAAATTGCGATCGCCCGGACCCTGCCCGTCGGGTTGCTCGCCGCCGATGCCGACGGCCTGGTTTGGTTTTGCAACCCCGTGGCCAAACAGCGCTTTGCCATTGACGTGGGCCGCCCAATGCAGGCGGCGGTGGTGCCCTACTGGCTGAGCAGCGACCAGTGGCAAAGCAGTCTAGATCGGCTCAAAACAGGGAACAATAGCCGGTACAGTGGTCTGCATCGCAACAACCGCTGGTTTGACCTCAGCCTACAGCCCCTCCCTATCTCTGTGCCCCTTCACCTTCCCACCGCTCCCCCTCCCGCCCCCGGCGTTTTGCTCCTGCTGGAGGAGATCACTGAGCACAAACAGGCTGAAGCGGCCCTGCAGCAGGCCAAAGCGGCTGCCCTGCGCGAGGCCCAACGCAGCTCAGCCGCCAGTCGGGCCAAGGGCGACTTTCTCGCTCACATGAGCCACGAGCTGCGCACACCGCTAAATGTCATTCTCGGGTTTACCCAGGTCATGGGCCACGATCAGTCGCTCCATCTAGACCACCGCAACCACCTCAAAATTATCAACCGCAGCGGGCAGCACCTGTTGGGGCTGATCAACGATGTGTTGGAGATGTCGAAAATTGAGGCGGGCAGAATCCAGCTGCACGAAACCCGATTTGACCTGCATCACCTGCTGCAAGACCTCGATGCCATGGTGCGGGCGAAGGCCCAGGCCAAAGGGCTGCAACTGATGATTCAAACCGCCGATGATTTGCCCCAGTATATCGCCACCGATGAGGGTAAACTGCGGCAAATTTTGCTGAATTTAGTCGGCAATGCAATCAAATTTACCGAGACCGGCAGCGTCATCGTGCGGGTCTACCCAATTCCAGATCGGCACCACTCCCTTGTCTTCACCCTGGCCTTTGAGGTCAAAGACACCGGTGTCGGCATTGCCGCTGAGGCCCTAGATCAGCTGTTTCAGCCCTTTACCCAAGTCAACGCCGGCAATCATACCGAAGCGGGTACCGGCCTCGGGCTGGCGATCAGCCGCCGATTTGTTCGCCTGATGGGGGGAGACATCACGGTGCAGAGCGCCCCGGAGCAGGGCAGCCGGTTTAAATTCGACATTCAGGTTGCCCCTGCCGAGGTGCCGCCTCCGACCTTAGATGCCTGGCGAGGGCGGGTCGTCAGCTTGGCTCCCAATCAGCCCACCTACCGCATCTTGATCGTCGAAGACCAGCCGGAAAATAGTCAGCTGCTGCTGGAATTGCTGACCCCTCTGGGGTTTGAACTCTGCTGCGCCGAGGATGGTAGGGCGGGCATTGCCCGGTGGCAACAGTGGCGGCCCCATTTAATTTTGATGGATCTGCGGATGCCTGTTATGGATGGTGTGAAAGCCACCCAAATCATCCGCACGCTTGAATACGACCAGGCAAGAGCTCAGGGGCAACCCAGCCTCAGCCGTGCTCACCTGCCGGATCCAGCGCACCCCGCCCTAAATCGGCAGGCCTCAGAGCGCACCAAAATTCTTGCCCTTACGGCGAGTCCCTTTGAGGAGACTAAAGCCAACGCGATCGCCATCGGTTGCGATGACTTCCTGCGCAAGCCCATTCAAGCCAGCCTGCTGCTGGAAAAACTGGCTGAGCATTTGTCCATCACCTATCTCTACCAATCGTCCGACCAGTCGGCTAGTGCCGCCGGGCACTCAGCTGCTCCAGAGCTACTGTCGCCGCAGGCTCTGGGGGAAATTCTAGCGGACATGCCCTCGGAGTGGATTCAGCAACTGCATGAACTGGCCGTCAAAGGAGCTGATCGCCCTATCCTGGCACTCCTGGCCCAGCTGCCTAAAACCCATACCCCTCTGGTGAAAACATTGACCCATTGGCTGGAGGATTTTAACTTTGATAGGATCATTCAGCTTACCCAACCGAAACCTTAATGGGCCTTTGGCGGTGGCTATTCATCTTTAAATTGGGTATGTGCCTAAGTTAAGACGTTCCCGACTCGCCCTTCGCTTTTCTTCCTGTAAAAATCTCGTCACATTGGTATGGATAAGTATTTAAAGGTTGGTCTGAGAGAAGATATTTTGCTGGTGGATGACACCCCAGACAATTTAAGGGTTTTGTCTGCAATGCTGACAAGCCAGGGCTACGAAGTGCGCAAAGCTCTAAACGGCCAGCGGGCGATCGCGTCGGTGCAGTCCGATCCTCCCGATCTGATTTTACTCGATATCAGAATGCCGGGCATGGATGGCTATGCCGTATGCCAGCAGTTAAAATCTGACCCTAAGACCTGCGACGTTCCGGTTATTTTTATCAGCGCCCTAGACGATGTCTTAGATAAGGTCAAAGCCTTTGCGGTCGGAGGGGTTGACTACGTGACCAAGCCCTTTCAGGAAATGGAGGTACTGGCCCGCATTGAGCATCAACTCTGTATCCAGCGGCTGAAGCAGCAGCTACTGGAACACAATCAAGAACTGGCTCGCTCAAATCAAGAATTAGAGCAATTCGCCCATGTGGTATCTCACGACCTCCAGCAGCCCCTCCAGAGCATTACCGGCTTTGCAAAAATCCTACTGATTAAATACCAAGAGCAGCTTGATGAACCCGCCATGGATTACCTGAACCGAATTTATGGCTCAGGCGATCGCATGCAGCGACTCATTCATGACCTGCTGTCTTACTCTAAGGCTGGTCGACAGGCCCAAGAGATGCAGAGCGTTAATCTTAACCTAGTACTCAAGCAAGTACTTGAAAACTTAGATAGCAGTATTCAACATAGTCAGATCACAGTTAACTGTGACTCCCTGCCTACCGTCATGGGCTATGAAGTCCAACTCATTCAGCTGTTTCAAAATCTGATTAGCAATGCCATTAAATTTGTTGCCCCTGGAGTGGTGCCGCAAATTCAAATTTCTGCCCAACTGCAGGCAGACTGGTGGCGGCTAGACATTCACGACAATGGCATTGGCATTGACGCCCAAAATCTCACTAAAGTGTTTGACATGTTTCAACGCACCCAGTCTGCTAAACACTACCCAGGCACAGGCATTGGCTTGGCCACCTGCAAAAAAATTGTGAAAAATCATGGAGGCCAGCTGTGGGCCACCTCTCAACTCGGCAGCGGCACCACATTTCACTTCACAGTCATGGAAGCTTAGAGATTTGAGCATTCGACATTAGAAGATTTCTAGGAAAGAAGATATCCGCTTTAATCCAGCAACGGGAGCTGCTGTAGGGTGGGCAGTGCCCACTATTTTAGGAAACTATTGTCCAGAATTCGACTCATACCAAATCCTTTCTAGAGCATCGGTACAGTATGGCTAAAACCCGGTTTCTTCGTCGCTGCTCTAACGACATGGCCAGCCTGCTGAACCAGAAACCGGGTTTCTGTACCGGCGTTCTAGGCTTTGGCTTCCCAGGTTTCTAGGCTGACCGTTTCGCCCTTTGGCCCACGAATACTATCCACGATTTTTTTGGTAAAGCTGGCGGTGGGTACGGCCAGCAGCAGCCCCAGAAACCCGCCAAACTTTGCCCCCACCAGCAGCGCCAACACAATAATCGCTGGGTTTAGCCCCGTAATACCACCCATCAGGCGCGGAGCGACCAGGTTGTCGTTAATTTGCCCCAGCACCGCCGCTACCCCCAGCACCTTGAGGGCCAGCCAAACATCTTGGAAGGCCAGCAGGGTGCTGATGCCCACCACCGCTACCGTGCCGCCAAAGGGAATGATGCTCACCAAGCCAATCACTAGGCCAAACAGCAGCCCAAAGGGCACATTTAGCAAAATCAGGGCGGTTGACTGGGCCACGGCCAGGATCAGGGCGAGGGTAGCCTGCCCAGTAAAGTAGCCTTTAAAGCTCGGCCTGAGGGAATCGCGAATTCGCGCTTGCCACAGGGAGGGAAACCAGCTGAGCAGACCTTCCCAGAGCGGATCACCATTGATCACCAGCAGAATGGCCAGTACCGCAGTGATCAGCAGATTGAGGACGCTGTCGAGGGTGCTCAGCGTGACGCTAATGGCTTGGCTGGTGGTGGCTTGCAGCGCGCTCGTGAGCTGGCTGGCGGCTTTTACGGTCAGCTGATCGAGGTCAATTGGGGCATTTTGAAAGACGGCTCGATCTTCTAGCAGCAGCAGCTGGGTTTTGGCCTGCTCAATCCACCCGGGCAGGCGCTCGGCAAAGTCGTTGAGCTGCTGCCACACCTGGGGGCCTAGAAAGATCACTAAAATAATGGCGACCACACCCACCAGCAGCACCACCAGGGCTACGGCCAAACTTCGGGCCAGGCCACCTTTCTCTAGCCAGTCGATGGGGCTGTCGAGCAGAAAGGCGATCAGGCTGGCGGTGATGACAATGCTGGGGATGGGGTGCAAACTTTCCCCCAGCCGATACAGCACCCAGCCGTTGAGGCAGATTAGGGGGAAGGTTAGCGCTGCGATCGCCCACCCAGGCAGATTAGAAAATGAGACCATAACTATTGCCCTAGCGCCGAAACATCTAAATCGCTCAGAGGGGTGAGAAAGCCCCGCAATCGCTGGACAATTTTAGCCACACCCCCCGCCACATTCGACTCAATATTTAAGGGCAGCACCGGGTCGTGCAGCGACAGCCGCAGCAAAAACCAGCCATTTTCCTCCGCTGACTGGCAAGCCACGCGCACCCCCTCGTAGTTGTTGGGCACCACCGCCCAGTCGGGCTGGGTGGCGACAAAGGCTTGCAGCTGCTCAATCACCCCGCTGCCGCAGGTCTTGAAGTCTGGGGTTTGAATCTTGAGACGAAATTCTTCGCTCTCTTCGGGGGCTTGCAGAGGGGCGATCAGGTCGGTGAGCTGTTTGCCAGCCAGCCGGGTTTTGGCCAACTCCACCAGCAGCTGGCTGACCAGATAGGCCCCGTCGTCTAGGAAGTAGTTTTCTTTCATCGCCCCGTGGCCAGAGGTTTCGATCGCTAGCCAGCTCGGCTGACCCGCCTCGTTTAGCCGCACCGCCTCGTTGATCACGTTCTTGTAGCCTCGCTTAAACCGATGGTGAATGCCCCCCAGCTCGCCTTCAATAAACTGGGTCAGCCCGTCGGAGGTGATGGAGTCGGTGACAATGGTGGTGCCGGGGCGCTCTTGCAGCACGATCGCAGAAATTAGCGCAATCAGCCGGTTGCGGTTGAGCTCGCGCCCCTGGTGGTCGACCGCCGCGCCGCGATCAACATCGGTGTCGAAAATAATGCCAAAATCGGCCCCGTGGGCCACTACGGCCTGGCAGATCGAGGCCATCGCCGCCTCGTTTTCAGGGTTGGGCACATGGTTAGGAAAGGTGCCGTCGGGGTCTAAGAACTGGCTGCCGCTGGTGTCGGCCCCCAGCGGTTCTAGCACCTGGCTGGCGTAAAAGCCGCCCGCCCCATTGCCCGCATCGACGATAATGTTTAACCCTTGCAGCGGCTGGTCGTAGTGCTCGGGATGGTTCACTGACTGGCGCATCTGCTGTACTAGACCGGCCGAGTAGGCGGCAATCAGGTCGCGGTGCTCTACCGCACCGGGGGCGGCGGCGGCGGTGAATTTCCCCTTTTCTGCCAGTTCTAGAATGCGTAAAATATCGGCTTTACCGAGGCCCCCCTGGCGGGTAAAAAACTTGAGGCCGTTGCGGTTGAAGGGCAGGTGGCTGGCGGTCATCATAATCGCGCCGTGGCAGGCAAACTCGGGCAGCACCGTGCTCATAAACATGGCCGGGGTCGAGGCCATGGCTACATCTAGCACTCGACAGCCGAGGGCGGCCATGCCTTCAATCACCGCCTGCATCAGGGTGGGGCCAGAGAGGCGGCTGTCGCGACCGACGGCAATGGTTAGTTGAGTCGTTGGCAGGCTCAACTCTAGCGAGAGCCAGGTGGCAAAGGCTTGGCCCAGGGCGGTGACGACCGCCGGGGTGAGGTTGACCGTTTCGCCAGCAACGCCCTCTAGGGCAACGCCGCGAATGTCGGAGCCGTTTTGCAAGGCGGCCCAGGTGGTGGTCAGGGTGGATGGGGGCATGGGGTGCGATCGCTCCTGCTGTCAATTCCCTTCACCATAGAAGCAGCTCCCGGCTTCTGTCGATTTCTTCAACTTTTTTGCACCTGATACTGAATCCTATCTGTACACCCCCGATACCCCTGGGCGAACGGCGGTAAGGCCTCCGGCCAGGCTACGCCAACGCCCTACAGGTTGGCCGATTAGCAATCGGGGGTATGGAATTCGGATTTGGTATGAGGGCGATATTCAGCTTGGTGGCGCAATGTCCCCCAGGAAGCCACTAAACTTAAAACAAGCCCATCGGTAACTGCTATGGTCGCCTACTCCCAACCCTGGACCACCCGCGACCTGGTCGCCATGCCCGACGATGGCGGCTGGAAACGCTACGAAATTATCGACGGAGAACTCTTCGTGACCCGTGCCCCCCACATTCGCCACCAGGGTGCAGCCGGAAAGCTATACGTACGTCTAGAAAACTGGTCTGAGCAGACGGGGCTAGGCTCAGCAGTTCAAGCTCCAGGGGTCATCTTCACCCCCACCGATGCCGTCATCCCCGATGTGGTGTGGATTAGCCAAGCGCGCTTGGCCGACGGCGTCGATGACGCTGGGCACCTAATTGTCGCCCCAGAGCTGATGGTGGAGGTGCTGTCTCCCGGTGACCTGAACGAGCAGAGGGATAAAGAAGTCAAGCTCAAACTCTATTCCCGCTACGGGGTGCAGGAGTATTGGATCGTCAATTGGCAACTCAAAACCCCAGAAATCTATCGCCGCGCTGAGGCCCAGCTCCAGTTGGTCGGTACGCTGCTAGAGGGTGACACCCTCAGCTCACCGTTGTTGCCAGGGTTTAGCACCCCAATGGCCCAAATTTTTCGATAGCTAAAAATGTTTGTAAAACTACTATCTTGCAAATGGTGGTAAGCTCGCATCCTACAGCGGCTATTTGTAAACATCGCCACGGGGAGCAATCGTAGTCACCACATAGGTCTGGGCATCTCGATCTTCAAAAAATAGCACTCGATACTTACCGACTCGTAGACGCATTTCAGGTCGTCCCTGAAGCGGCTTGATATCTAGGGTTGCTGGCTCAACCAATAGTGTGTCCAGTGCTTCGATAATTTTGACCTGATCGCCGGACTGCATTCGCTCCAGATATTTCTGAGCGAGTTTCAAAACAACGTACTGCCAATCAGCCAACCTTGCCTCCGAAAAGCTTTTGCTTTAAGGCTGCCGCAGTTATCCCTGAGTCTCGCTTAGCCAAATAGTCTTGCAGGCCAGCTTCACTTTCGGCGATTTCTTCAGCGGAAATAACTTCGTCTACGCCCTCTACCTGAACAGGCTGAGGCAGATTGATAGACAATTCCTCCAGCAATCGCGCTTGATCGCTCATGGTGAGGCATTTAGCCAGGGTTAAGACTTCTTCGTAAGTAGGCATGGCTTTGTACCGAAGCGCTAATTCTTAGCGTAATTATATTAATTTGGGCCAGAGTTCAGATCTCAGGCCCAATAGGCATTACTTCGTCTTAGCTTCCAGGGTTTCGAGGCGGCTCTTGAGGTCTTGGTTAGATTTCTTCAGGTCGTCGAGTTCTTGGCGCAGTTTTTCGACCGCTTTATCTTTGCCGATCGCCTTTTGCACCTGCTGCACGGCCTCTTGAGCGCGGCGGCGCACGCGACCATCGGGTGTGTGGTCGGCCAGGCTTTGCAGAATGCCGATCGCCCGCCCGGTCTCAATGCCGCTGAGGCCCGACACCGCCGATACCTGGGTGAGAAAGAACGACTCGCTGGCGATGGTTTCTAGCCGGTCTAAAATCCGCTCTACGGTGGGCTTGCTCTGGCCTTTAGAAATCGCCCCGAGGGAGCGGATCGCCGCCAGCCGCAGGGCCTGGGGGGTGCCGGGTTCGGTGTACTTGAGCAGCAGATCGAGCGCATCTTCGGAGGATTTGAACTGGCTGAGGGCGGCGATCGCCCCCGATCTCACCGTCTCATTCCACCCCTGGCGCTCTTTGAGAATGCTCTCCAGCAGCTTCAGGGTTTTCTTGTCTTTGGCTTTGCCGTCGAGGTCGGCGGCCCCGACCTTGCCCAGCGAGCGAATGGCGGCGGCCTCAACGTAGTAGCTGGGGTCGCCTTTCTCGGCAATTTTCTTCAGTTCTTTATAGCTGTCGGCGGTCTTGATGTCGCCTAGAGCTTCCACCACGGCGCGGCGCACGCGGGCTTCGGGGTCGTCGAGTCCTTTGAGCAGGCCCTCAACGGCTTGGTCGAGCTTGACCGAGGCCAGCTGCTCGGCCACCTCGGCGCGGACGCCCCAGAAGGGTTCGTCGGTGAGGGCTGCGCTCAGGGCAGTGACGGCTTCGAGGCTGCCTTTTTTGGCCAGGGCGATCGCCGCCTCAATTCGCGAGAGGGGGTCGGGGTCGTGCTGGAGCTGGGCCTTGAGTTCTGCCACGGGATATTCTAATTCCACCGTTTTCAAATAGTGGTTGCCCACATCAAAGCTAATGAAGTCGGGCTTTTTGTCGAGGGGGAAGAACAGCGCCTGCTCCCGTTCGTGGATTCTGACGGTGAAGGGCTTGACTTCGACCTTGGTGGATTTGCCCTTGCCCAGGTAGCCAAAGCCGATGGGAATTCTCAGGTCAAACAACCCGCTGGTGCTGCTGGTGTCGCCGTCCTTGGCCTGGGTTTGGGTGACGGTGACCTTGGCCAGGTTGCTGTCGCCATCCCAGCTGTAGGCGACTTTGTAGTCGGGGTGGCCGCCGCGCAGCACGTACTGGTCAAACAGGGGCCGCAGGTTGCGGCCAGTGGCTTTGTCGATCGCCCGCAGCAGGTCGATGGTCTCTACCGTGCTGTGGGCGTTGTCCTGCACGAAGGTGTGGATCGCTTTCCAGAACAGGGCATCGCCCAGCTCGGCGCGGACCATGTGGTAGACGCAGGCCCCTTTTTCGTAGATGTGGCGGTCATACAGCTCGATCGCCTCCCGGTACACGTGGGTGACCATGGGGCGGCGGTAGCGGCTCTTGTCTTCGTTCAGGTAGCTGCGGGCCTCGCCCAGGCGGTAGTAGGCGGCCTCATCGGCACCGTACTCCTGCTCGGTCCACATCACCTCTGAGTAGGTGGCCATACCCTCTTTTACCCAGGCGTGGCTCCAGTGGTTGATCACCAGCAGATCGCCAAACCACTGGTGGGCCAGCTCGTGGACGACCAGGGATTCTGAACCGCGATTGTCGAGGGCGGCGCGCTCGTCTAGCAGGCAGCGATCGGTGAGAATCGTCACCGAGGTATTTTCCATGCCGCCAAAGATGAAGTCGGCGGCGCACACCTGAGCGTACTTGGGGAAGGCGTAGCGGTAGCCGTACTTCTCGCTTAAGAATTCCACCATGCGCGGCGTTTTGCCCATGGTGATCTGACCCTGATCCTTGCGGCCCTTCTCGACGTAGTAGGTGACCGGAATGTCTTGCCACTGGTCTTGGATGACGTCGAACTCGCCCACGGCCAGGGCCATTAGGT